>JAUIDY010000014.1 GCA_030428385.1 Rhodothermia bacterium
GACCAGGACCAGCAATTCTTTGCGAACACGGACATCGCTGCCCATTCTTCGGCGGATACCGCCCCACACCGATGGCCCTGGATGCGGTAATAATCCCAGAGGCCGCCGCTGCCTTTGCGAACGGGACGGGCTTCGGTTTCCCAGGTTGGCTGATACCACTGACGCCCCGTGGTAGAAGCCGCCACCTTCCGTCCATCCCGAATCAGCCACACAAATTTGCTGTGCGGGACCAGCGCTGCCAGCAGCGAGACCATGTTAAACAGGTGATGGTCCGACTCACCGTACACGCCTTCGGGATAGGGGCTGCTGTTGCCATACAACGCCTCCAGTTCCGCATTCACTTCGGCGTCGGTCTTGTCACCGTGCGCATATTCTGCGGACAGCCGCACCAGTTGAAAGCGGCGCTCGTGATAACACGTCACGCTGGGATGTTGCGAGAGCACCCGGGCAATGGTGGTACTGCCAGACCGCCCCGTGGAAACGATAAAGACGGGCTGCACCTGCTCAATGGTGGAGCCATACGAAGCCACAACGGCCTCGGACAATAGTTGCCCGTCTTTCCCTCCGTACGCACCGCGCTGCTCAAGCTCGGCATAATGGGCCGTGTCGCGCTGCCCACGGGATTGAGCAGGATGCCCGCCCACGATAGCTCCGGCAGGAACCTCGCCCTCCACCAGCGCTCCCAACCCAATCACCGCCCCATCGCCGATGCGACTGCCCGGGGCAATCTTCGCCATGCGGTCGATCCACACGTTTTTCCCGATGAGCACCGGCTGATGCAGCGGTACATCGTCGAAAGGAAGCGCCGTTCCCTCAATTCGGTGCGACACCGTTGCGATGGTCACTCTGTCGGCGATATGCGTATTGTCACCAACTGTCAGTCCGCCTTCGGTAATTAACTGGGCCTCGGTGCCGATGTGCACGTTATTGCCCAAAAAAACCATGGCCGGATCGGTGATAACCACGTCGTCATGCAACGCCACCCCCACCCCACAACCACGCAGTTTTCGATAGAGGCTCCGCTTTCTTTTGGCCTCTTTTTTTGCGTTCAAACGGGTGACTTCTTGAACCACCGCCGGTGCCACCAGCCGAAGACCCCGGCGAAGCAGCCTCCGCACGGTCTGCTTAAGGTATGGCATTAAATGCTTCGGCCTCTTGCTCCCAGGCAAAATCGACGAACACACCCTGCTTTTTTGATCCCGGCAAGATGCCCGTTCCGTAGTAATCTCCTAGTTCCACATCTATCGTGCCGGCCTCTTTCAGCCGGTCGAGAATGGTACTGCGCATGCGTGCATTAAGGTTAAAGCTAAACCGCCCCTGGCTGGTGGGCCACTTGGGGAAATAACAAAACACCTTGCCTTCCCCGGGCGTCACCGTAATCGAATGCCCGACCACATCATTCCGGCAAGAGAACAAAAACGCATCACTATTCGAGAAAAAGCCAATCCCTATGTTGACGCCTTCCAATTCCTGATCGGCATGACACATGTAATCAAACTGAACCAGTACGGGTTGCCCTGAAAGCAACGTCGCAAGCGGAATGCGGGTCTCGGGGTCGAGGAAACATACCTGGGTGAACCGGAAAATCTCGCCGCCTTTGCGATCTGTACGTTCATCCAGGCGGTGACTTTTTTCTTGATCCTCGGCACCGGTGATGTAGCGATTCACTGCCTCGGTGACCGAGCCGTCGTAGCTAATGGTGCCTCGGTCTAGCAAAATACCCCGGTCACACAAGGATTGGACCATGGCCATGTGGTGACTCACAAACAACACCGTTCGCCCCTCGCCCGCTACCTCCTCCATCTTCCCCAAACACTTCTTCTGAAATGCCACATCGCCCACCGCCAACACCTCGTCGATCAACAACACCTCCGGCTCCAAGTGCGCCGCCACCGAAAACGCCAAACGCACCTTCATGCCCGACGAATACCGCTTCACCGGCGTGTCGATGAACTGCTCCACCCCCGAAAACGACACAATCTCGTCAAACTTGCGGTCTACCTCTACCTTTCGCATCCCCAACACCGTACCGTTCAAATACACGTTCTCCCGGCCCGTCAACTCGGGGTGAAACCCCGTGCCTACCTCCAGCAGACTCGACACCCGACCGTTGATCCACGCCCGACCCACGGTCGGCTCCGTGATCCGAGAGAGGATCTTCAACAGCGTGCTCTTGCCCGCCCCGTTGCGACCGATCACGCCCACGACCTCGCCCTGGTTCACCGTAAAGGAAACCTCGCGCAGCGCCCAGATGATGTCCTCGGCTTCGGTCCCGTCGGCCATGTCGGTGAAGCGGCTGAGCTTGCGCAGGTTGCGGAAGTTGCGCAGCGGGTAGCTCAGCGCCGAGGTGATGGTTTGGAAGAGGGTGTCGTGTTTCTCCTCGGCCAGGCCGATGCGGTAGCGTTTGCCCAGACCCTCTACTTCTATGGCTACTTCACTCATCGCACACTTCGTACTGATGCTTGGTTTATCACATCAACAATCAGGAAAACCGTTTCCTCAAGAAGACTCCAGGCATCCGCACCTGCCCTACTTCCGAAAGAGCCCATGATACGGGTGGATTGGTTCGTCATCAAGGATCTTTGGATGTAGTTTTTTTAACCCTCGCGTTGCACAACCCGTTGCAACCCTTGTACCAGGTGTTTCCCGGCGGCCTCCCACGTCAACTCCTGTGCATAGCGCGTTTTTGCCTGTTTGCAGAGGGCATAATAACCGGCGGGATCATGCACCAGGGCGCGAATCACCTCCACATAGGCTTGCGGGGCACTCCCCTCTGGCAACACCACCCCCGACACCCCGTCTTTTACCGTCGTTGCCAACCCACCAGCGGCGTTGGTCAGCGTGGGGGTCGCGAAGGCCGCTGCTTCTGCCGGAACAATACCTGCTGGTTCGAAACGGGCGGGGTGCAGCAGCAAATGGGCGTCACGGTATAAGCCTACATACTGCTGCAGTTCGTCCTCTTTTGCTTTTTCAAACGGCCCGACGTAGCGGACAAAAGGATGAGGCGGCCCAGCGGTGCCACACACCGTCAGTTCAGCCGCTATGCCTTCCTGATTCAACTGTTGCACCACGGCGGCAGCAATATCCACGCCCTTGCGCTCGTAGGCCCGCCCTACCAACAGCAACCGCAGGGGCCCTACCAACCGCTTGACCTCTTCCACCGCCACCTGGGCAGGAACCACATGGGGGGGCAAGGCAGCGGGAATAGGAAACACGTCGATTTTTTCCGGGGAAACCTGATAGGCGTGGGCGGCCTGTTGGCGGCACCACTCGCTAAAGGTGAAGATGAGGGCGCTGCGGCGAATCACGCGGCCTTCCATATACTGCAACAGCCGGAACGGAAGCCGTCCATAATCGGCCCAGCCCCCTTGCTTGCCCCACACGGTCGTGTCCATGCTCCACACATAGGGCGCGGAACCCCGGTACCGGAAAAAAGGCGTGGCAAAAGAAAAGACCAGATCGGGGTTCCAAGACCTGGCTTCACGGGTCAAGGAACGCGAGGCTTTCAGCAGCGAGGAGAGGTCCCAGGGCAAGTAGTCCTTGCCCGTAACGCGGGTATATATGCGCCGCACCGCTTGCTCATGGCGGGGAAAGGGGCCCGGAAACGGCCCAACCACCCGCACCTCCACACCTTCCCGCTCCATGGCGCGGCAAAACTGATAGTCCGTGCCGCTGCCCGCATCCGGATCGCGTGGATCATACCGAAAAGCGCCATACAGCACTTTCATGGGCGTTCCTCCTGCGTCGTTGAAGGGGGAAACGCCGGTTGTGCCAAATAGGTGCGGATGCTGTCTGCGATCATCCGGTTGCCACGGTCAAAAAGGTGGACGGCATCCATAAAGACAATGTCATCGGAAAGGTCATCAGGGCCTTGGCGCTGGTAGAAAGGCACGGCCTCAAAATAGCGATCAAAAAAGTTGCTGAAGTCGAGGTATTCCACATCAAGCTGGGGATCGTGCAGCACATAGCCATAAAAAGCCCGCGCGGCGCGTTCCACCGGGTGGGTGGTGTCGGCTTCGGCGATGTGTTGGTGCAGGCGCGTCGCGGGCTGATGGATCCCCATAAAACGCCCCCCCTCTGCTTCTACCAGATCACGCATGCGCCGAATATTCTGGACGTACTGGTGCGCAGCAGGTCGCAAGCGCTCGGTGGGAACGTCGACGGAGGAAGCAGCCGGGGTACGGTGCCCCAGCCGCTGGCGTATGCGCCGTGTCAGCTTCGGGAAGAACCGCTCATACCAGGTCGGCTTCGGAAGCCGTATCTGCCCTTCATCCACCACCCCCAGCAAGGCATACAGCCGATCAAACCCTTCGGGGGCACCCAACGGATAGTGCCCCAAAGCCTTGCGTAAATAATAATGGGAAATGGTAAAATCATTGACCCCGTCATAGGCCACCACCAGATCAGGCTGATACGCCATCAGATCATGCGCAAGGCGAAAAAGCTCCTGGCTGGAATTCCACGAAGGCACCCCCGCATTCACAAAGTGGTACGTGTCCTGCATCCGGTTCAGGTACCCCGTGATGGTGGTTGAATCGGCGCTGGCATAATATCCAAATGCCGAGGACCCCCCCAGAAAAAACGCCAGCTTGCGCCCGTTGGCCTCCTCAGGTCCGCTGGCCCGGAATCCATCGGGGGTCAGGTGGCAATAGTCATTGCTGATCGCCAGTCGGGCCTCAGCCTCAAAGGGCATCGAAAACAGGTAATGCGGATGCAGATGTTTGGTGGTAAAGGGCTCGTAGGCGGAATGGATTTCCTGAAACCGGGGCTTGGCGGTGGTTTCGGGATTGGCATCTCCACGTGGGGCTTGCAACATCCACTCCAGCCCAATAGCCAGCACCAAGGCCCCCACAAGCCCCCACAACCCGATCATCAAGAGGGTGGCGGTTACCCGGACGCCCCGCGAAGGGGTGGGCGTGGTGTTCGTTGGCTCTTCCATCTCGACTAAACCGTCATGCGATAAACCAACCGCCGCCATGCTGGATCGGGGAGGTACTGGCGGCGGAAATAGAGTTTTAGCAAAAAGGCACTCACCAATGAACGCAACCGGGCACCCGCGGGACCGCCCCATGTCGCCAGGTGCGGCCACACCCGGATTCGCTTGCGGAGATGGTCATCTCCCAAGGCGGGGAGCACCCGGCCGTTTGCAATGATATGGGTGGCATCTGATGTTTCGAACCGATGGACCAGTTCGCCGACGGTCTCCCGCGCCAGTTGAATGTTGGCATCGCCCTCCGGGCCGTCCCATCGTTCGCCGCGCTGTTGGGGCACATGGCCGTAGTCGTGGTTCTGATGGATCGCCCAGATGGCCTGGGTGGCATCGATGACGGGCATGTGGTGGCGACGGGCGTGATAAACCATCCAGTTGTCCCACACGGGCCGCCCCACCGCAAACGTGGGCATTTCGGCAAAGAGGCGGCGGGGAAAGATAAAATAGTCCATGCCTTTGACCTCATGAAGTTCGCCTTCCGTCTGGGCCCGTGCCCTCAGTTGCTCGGCCCAATTGGCAGCGTCATAATCCACAGGTTCGTCCACATCCAGGTCCCAGCGTTGCCCCACCATCAGATAGGCGGAATACGGGACCTGGCGGACGGCCTCCAGCATATCCTCGCTCAGGATGATGTCTGCATTTACATAACACAATACGTCGTGGCGGGCCTGAGCGCGTACCTGGGCGAAGGCATCACTCAACAGCGGCGTGCCATACGGCGTGCAGGCGATATCGGGCAGGTGGGTGGCTCCATGGGCGGCTGCCACCTCGGCCACGCCGGGGTCGTTTCCACACAGGATCACCTCGCAGTCGTCACCAAGCCGCATCCAGCTTTGCAAGGCATTGCGCTGGATGAGCCCGGTGTGCCCGTCGAAGGCTTTGGGAATGGAAAAAAGGGTCAGCACGAAACGGTGGGTTCAGGTCTTGCGGCGCAGCCGGACCAACCCGGCGACGCCCTCTTTATACAGGACCGTTTTCATCTGCTGGCGCACCTGCTGCCAGCGCGGTTGATTTTTGACATCCACGACTTCCTCAAACCCGAGGGTCCAACGCAAGGCACGGCGGGCGGGCCGCACAGCCTCCACCTGGGCGCGTAAGGAGGCCTCGTCGTATCCCATCTGTGCCACCAGTTCGGGTCCCAAGGCGTTTAGATAGCCGTCCATCAGCCGCCACACCTGGGGGTCTTGCAACGCATGCTTCCACTTTTCCAAGCTATGAGACACGGGCGCAGTCTGAGCATCAACGGTTATTTTATCCCCCAATGTCCAGGCGGGCGTTTCTCCTTCACCATAGCTGATTATGGACGGTTCATAGGGTACCTGAAGATGTTCACATAAGGAGGTGAGGGCCCCTTCGGGCGTGGATACCAGGTCTTCATAGGAGAGCGTATGCGCAGCCTCACCGAGCGACGTACGGGCTGCCACCAGTGCCTGCGGAGCATACAACAGGTCGTGCTGATAGCGGGCCAGTTTGTACCACTCTTGCTGCACCCAGGTGCTCAGAATGGAGGCCAGCACCGCCAACGGATTCCGCATCAGCAACACAAAGCGGGCTTGCGGAAACACTTGCTGTAATTCCTGCAGGATAAAATAATAGCGGGGCGTCTTGTCGAGAAAGAGGGTTTTCCCTGACCCTTCGAGGGCCTGGTTGTACAGATAGCTATACATGCGGCGCACGCCTTCTGCGTACGCCATTTCCTGTTCCGGGAGGGTGTCGAGAAACGCCGTCAGCGCCCGGTACGCCCACCGGGCGTCGTAGGGTGCCTTCATCGCTCGCTCGCGCAGGGCGTAGAGCGGATGCAGCATCACCCACGGTTCGGCGACGGTATGAATCTGGGAATGCGCGCCCAGCATTCGTTGAAGCATCGTGGACCCCGCCCGCGGCTGCGAGACGAGGAAGATCAAGTTTTCTCCGTGGGAGCCTATCGCCATCCGTCTTACCCCCGTACGCTACGCAATAGGTGCATCCCTTTTTCAAAGGCCTTCGGAAACGCATACCGTGCCACCAACCGGGGACGGCGCGTTTTCATCACATACTGGACGGCCTCAACCCAGTGCCGAGATGCTTCGCTCCGATGCCCCTGTTCCCGCGCCTCTTTCGCTGCCCGCATGCTCAGCTTGGCCAACCAAACCCACAGGCTGTGCCACACCTGCCGCTGCGCTTCCTCCGGCAAGTCATCGAGCAGGTGTTGGTTTTTTTCGATAATGGCTTCCACGGCCCGCTTGTGCCGCGCCCCGTGCGTCTGCGACACCCCCGCTGGATGCAGGCGGTACTCAGACAAAGGCTCGGCGCAATAGGCCACGCGGTGGTGCTTGGTCAACCGAATCCGCAAGTCCCAATCGACATAGATGGAGAACTGCTCGTCGGTGAAGCCCACCTGCTGCAACGCCGCATACCGAATCAGCTCGCTACGAAACACGGACCGATATGGAAAGCGACGCGCAAAGACCGCCTTGAAGACATCGCCAGCGGGAAGGGGCTCATCTGCCGGAGTTGCCCACATCCGCATTTGCGCACCGGCAGGGTCGATGTGGTAAACGTTGGAATATACCACATCGGCGTCTGGATGCTGGCGGGCGGTTTCCAACTCGCGCTCCAGTTTTTCAGGCAGTATGCGGTCGTCGCCATCCAGGTGACTCACCCAGGCACTACGCACTTGCCCCAGGGCAAAGCTTTTGTTGCGCGGGAAACCCAGGTTGATGCGGTGGCAGAACGGCCGGATGAGCGACGGATATTGCTCCGCGTAGGCTGCCAGCACAGCTTGCGAACCATCCTGCGAGGCATCATCCGCAACAATAATCTCATCGGGCAACCGCGTTTGGGCCAACACACTTTCGATGGCTTCCACCAGATAGTCTCTCTGGTTATAGGACGTGATACATACGCTGACGGAATAGGGATCGCTATGTGGCTGGATGGCATCCATTCAGGACGAAGCAGCGGGTTGCTGCTGTTCGGCACGATGCACAACAGGCATGAGGGCTACCAGCGGGTTGGGCATTACGGATGTGGCGGTCAACGGATCGTTGATGTTGAGCAGTGGCAATAGGGGCACTTCCCCCAGAAAAGCCGCCCACGCACTAAACGTGCTGACGGGACTCAGAATCAGGTCGCACTGCATGAGTTCGGCAAAGCTTTCCATATAATGTCCCGCCGCGCCTTTGATCCCGCTCGTAAAGTGGGCCGACACGCCTTCAAAAAGCGCCGGGTCCTGCTCTTCGTCAGAGGCCACCACAAAGCCCACCCGTCCCCGGTCGGCAAACACGTCGGCGGCCTCGTGCATCCACCGTACGTACTGCGGCGTCTCGAAAAAGTACCGACCGTCTTGGTGTTGGCGGTAGTCGGTCTGCCGAATAAAAACGCCGATCAGATAGTCGTAGCGTTGCCGCAAGTCGTTGATAAACGCCTCGGCGATGGTTGTGAACCGAGGATGGATCGCCAGCGCCTCGCGGATGATGCCTTGGTGCCGCTCGAACAACGGCCAACTGCGCACGCCCCAACCGCCCAGCACCGTCGTGCGCTTGCGCTGCAAGAGACGCAGGGCGTCTTCGGCATTTAAGTCTAGCTGATCGATCCTCTTGCCGGGCAGCCGCCCCTTCATCGTGTCGCCCACGAGCACCGATTGGGCCTGCGGCATCAGGGCGCCGTAGCGGTGCCAGAACCGCGCAACGCCTTTTCCGAGCTTGCCCTCTCCGCGCTTTCCGCTTCGCTTCAACTCCGTATAAACCCGGTGCAGGGTTCGGCCTGCTGATGCATCAAACGGATAGGTGCTTTCCGGGGCCACCTGCGCCATCAGCGAGGCATACGGCCAAAACGCGACGTTGCCCACCACAAAAGCACCGCGATGCTCCTCACAAAAGGCGATCAGGTGTCCAAAGTTGACCAGTTGGTTCGCGAAGCGCCCGCCTCCGTGGGTGAAGATGATGCGTCGTGGAGCCATCAGGGTTATGCATCCTCGCGGTGCAGGTCCACGATATGGTTTGGCAAGGCATCACTCGCCTGAATGTGTTGATCCGACGACTGCAACTGAAGAAAGGGGCTATCGCCTGCAAACGCCGCCCAGGCACTAAAAGTGCTGATGGGGCTCATCACCAGATCGCATAGGGACAGTTCCGCAAGGCTTTCCATGTAGTGCCCCGGACCTCCTTTTATCCCCGTGGAAAAATGTGCCCCCACTCCCTGAAACAAGGCCGGATCCTGTTCTTCGTCAGAGGCCACCACAAAGCCCACCCGTCCCCGGTCGGCAAACACGTCGGCGGCCTCGTGCATCCACTGCACGTACTGCGGCGTCTCGAAAAAGTGGACCCCGCCTTTGGCGCGTCGGTAGTCGGTCTGGCGGATCAGCACACCGATGAGGAAGTCGTAGCGCTGGCGGAGGTCGGCCACAAATGCCTCGGCGATGGACATAAAACGCGTATGGATCGCCAGCGTCTGACGGATGGTCTCCTGGTGCCGGTCAAACAATGCCCAACTGCGCACGCCCCACCCGCCCAGCATCGTCAGCGGCTTTTGTTGCAAAAGCGCAACGGTGTCCGGATCGGCCAGGTCCAGCGGCGGGCGCTTGTCGGCCTTGAGGCGCTTCCAGTTAAAAAGGTCGCCTGCCACAATGGATTGGGCGCGACGCGCGCGGTGGGCATACGCGTGCAGCGTCAGCGCAACGTCTTTCTGAAGGGTTCGCGGATCCTGACGCAACCGCATCCGGCGGGCTACATTCCAGCAGCGCCGCAGCGCCCGGAGGCGCGTGTGCTCCGTAGGCAAGGTACACCGGGTCCCCGCCACATGCTCAAACAAGTCATCATACACCCAGAAGGCACTGTTCACAAAGTCAAACGCCGCAGGATGTTCGGCAAGAAACGCGATGAGATGGCCATAGCTCACCAGTTGGTTGCCCAGCCGCCCTCCGCCAAACGTGAACACCAGTAACGGTCGTTTTTCCTGCATCGTCGCCTTGCTTACGCCTCCGACGAAACCGGATCGAAGGTATAGCCGAAGTACGCAATGTCTTCGTGGAAATGCTCAGCGATGAGCGCCGCCGTCTTGTCCGTGTAGTAGCTCCGGTAGTCGCGGCGCTTCGACTGGTTGAGGTGCGGCAAACGCGCCTGAAGCCCCAGATGCTCACAGACAGAGGCAAAGTCGTCGTTCAGCGTCTCGAACCGACCGATAAAATCCACAATCTCGCGCCCTTCGGCATCGGTGACAAAGTCTTTTTGCAGCTTGTTCGTCCGCGACACGCGCCAGTCGATGTAGGCGTCGAAGTCAGGGATCTCCTTGATGATGTCGTGTTCCTTGTGGTTGGGCATCCGCAGCATGTAGTGATACAGCGACACCTGCCAGTCCCACGGGTTGCGCACGAAGGCAAACTTGTAAAAGTTGTCGTACGTCTTTTTGGTGTAATACTCCTGAATGGCGCGCGCCATCGCGTGGCGGTGCGGCAGGGGCTTAAAGGTATCAAAGGGCAGCTTTTCTACGAGCCCCAGCCGCCGCAGCACCCGGTACCCCAGTTCATGCCGGGGCTTGTGAGCGTACGGCTCCAGCGCGTCTTTGACGCTGGTCCCCGCCACCTTAAAGACGTGGACAAAGATAAAACGATGTTCGAAGGAGATGACCACGCGGGCAAGTAATGGTTTACGAAAAGGTCAACCCGACCCGTTCCAGAAGCTGATAGGCCGCCTCTACCTCAGGCGGCGTCAGAAACTTAAACGGGCGGTCAAGCTGGGCGGAGGTATCCCGGAAAATAGCGTGCGGATCATCCCCTTCGCCACGTGCCGAGAGGGTGGTCCGAAGAAAATCCTGTTCCTTTTTATCCCACGGGAGTCCGAAAAAGGCCGCCGCCTCGGCAAAAACGGTTTCTGGTTCGCTGCATTGCTGCTCGTATTCAACCAGCCGGGTGTGCCCATGCGCAGCCGCCAGCACCCGCAGGCTGGCCTGGAGCAGCGCAATCACCAGCACCCGCTCCTGCACACACCGCCGGCGCGTATCGGGGTGTTGCAAAATTTCGGCGTGTCGCTCCAACACCTGTTCGCGTTGTCCATCAACAAAACGCTGCAGATACGCCTCGTCGAAGATCAGTTCCGTTTCGCCCACCGCATACTGGCTCGATAGCCCGTCGCGGGAAAACAGGCTGTCGCACACCCGCACCGGATCGCGCACGACGAGCAGCGTGGGACACGGCAGCACCGCCAGCAACCCTTCGGTGGCCAGCAGGCTGTGCACTTCTTTTACGATACTCACTTCCCACTCGGCATCGTCACGCAGCAAGCAGCGGCGACCTTCTACCGACGCCCGGCTGAAGCCGTCGGCAGCAAGGAGTCGGTATTTCTTCACCAGCGGATGGTCTGGCTCTAACGACGGCTGGTACGCGATAACCGTATGGTCTTTCGCGCGCTCAAACGGCATCGTCGGCTGCATCTTGTAGATCGGCTCGTTGAAATACCGCAGCGACGCCGTGGAAGCCGCCAGCGTCTCGCCGAGCCAGTTGGTGCCACTGCGCGGCGTCCCGATGATCAGGCGCAGCCGCGACGCATCCACGGCTTCCAGGTCGGCCTCGGGGTGAAGCTGACGCAGGCTCCGGTGCCATCGGCCTTCGCGCAAACGCTGACGAATCGCATCCATCATGCCACGCTCCCAACTGGTTCGCGGGCTTCTTTCTGCAACGCCTCCGCTACGGCTTTCATGTACGGAAACTTGGCCTCGTCGATGTACTGAAGCAAGGTGGGATGGGCGATAAACCGAGCAATGCCGTCGATTTCGGCCTGTGCCTGTTCGGGGTCGAGCCCTTCCAACCAAGCCCCGGCGTCGTTCCAGAACGCATCCAGCCCGGTGCCGTGGTTGATGTTGATCTCTTTGAACACGCCTTTTTGGTGGTAGTGCGACGGATCCGGCAGGAAAAGAAACGGATCGTTCTTGAGCATCCGCAGGTGGACGAACAACACCACCAACGCCCGCTCCCGCTGCGCTCGGGTCAGCGGCGCGATGGTGTCGATGGTGCGCAGACGCTCGGCGTAGGCCGCCGGGGTGTCGGGCTCGACGGTAAAGCCGTAGCCGCTGTAGGCGCTCTCGCCGCCCAGCAAACACGGGATGCCGACGGCGGAATACTCGATGCCGGCAGTGCCCAGACATGTCACCACTACGTCGGCCAAGAATTGCAACGAGCGGGCGTTAAAATCGGCCTGGTAGTCGATGAACACGATATGCTCCCCAGTATCGCCAAAAAGCGCGTCGAAGTCGAGGTCCTGCGTCTGATAAAACCGGGCCGCTGGGTGCTCCTTAAAAATCCAGTTGACGCTCGGGTTTTTCTTGGCCCCTTGCAGCGTCGCCAGCAGCCAGTGGTAATAATCTTGAAAGAGGATCGATTCGCGGCCCTGAAAATGTGGGTGGTCGTTGAATGCGTGGAGCATCACAAACACGTTCTTCCGGCTCGGATCGAGGCCGTGCTTTTGGGCAAAGGCATCGCGGTCGGCGAAGGTTTGTTTGTTGGCCTGGAACGCCAGCCCCGCATCGCGGTCGTCGATCTTTTGCCCGAAGCGTTGCTCCAGGTACGCCGTGCCAGCTGCCACCACCGTTTCGCGGGCCTCTTGCTCGGCCACGTCGATATGCACCGCCAACGGGCGCAGCGGATGGTCCCACACCTGATCCAGCTGTTCGTGTTTGCGGAGCGTCGGCTGGGCGGCGCTGCGGCACAACAACACGGGAATGCCCGCCTTGAGCAAATACCGCGCAAAGACGCCGGGATAACAGCCAATCATGTGGCTGAACACGGCGTACTGGATCGGGTACCGCGCCAGGATGTACTGCGCCAGCGCCCGATAGAGGAAAAACGTCTGGAGCGTCTGCAACACCCGCTCGTCCACCGCTGACAGCGTGGCGTATCCCATCTCGCGCAGGATTTCGTCGTAGACCAGCCCACCCACGGGGATGCCGTCTATTTCGAGGCACAGCACATCGTCGGGCGTAGCCAAGGTTTGATACACCTGTTTGGCCTGCCGCGCCGCCGCCCACTCGAACCGGGCAAAGCGCCACCGCGAGATCTGGATGCCCTCCAGCGGGGCATACGAGCGCAGCACGTTGCCCGGATATACGTTGCGGTTGGGGACGGTGAGGGCGAGCACCTTCGCGTTCTTCACCGCCGCCGCGATACGGGTGATGCTTGCCGTGTAATGGGTGAAATACGCCACCGAATGCACTTCCATCAGCACATAGCCTTCTGGCTCTGCCTTGTAGGGCATCTGGCGATCCCAGAAGGCAGCGTTTTTTTGCGCAAACGCGGCCTCGCCGGGCGTGGCGGGCCGTTCGTCCATCAGACGAAACGCGCGGTAGTCGTCCAAGACCCGCCGCAGCTTCTTCCGCAGATTATAAAGGCGTTGTCGGAGCATCAGGTGTTCATAAAAGGCGGCACCACAAATTCTCGCTCGGCCTGCGCGTAATCGTCGGCGGTATGCACGTCCGTCGATGGATCGGTGAGCAGGACGTCGGGGTGATGCACGCGGGGGTCGCCGTAGTTCATCAGCCGGTCGTGGCTAAACGCCCACACGGACCCGTTGTTGACGCGCCCGTCGGCATACACGGTCAGCAGTTCCGTACAGGTGGTGTGCCGCATCACCTCGATGGCGTTGCGGATGACGGCGGTGGTACACGACGGCGAGTTGGCCTGTACATTAACCACGGCCCCCGGCTCAAAGGGAAGCTGCTGCACGATGTTTTGGAAAAGCGGGACGCTGGGCACTTCGTGGCCACACAGGTGTTCCGGCCGCCTCAGCGGGATGGCCCCCAACGCCTTGGCTTCTTCGAGCATGTCGGGCGTGTCGGAGTCAAAATACACCGCCCCAGGCAACAGGTGGACCAGTTTGGCGAGGTTCCAGTGAAACAGCGGACGCCCATGAAACGACCGTCGGTTTTTGGACGGCAGCCGCAGGCTCGCGCCTTTCGCAATCATCACCCCGATTACTTTGCGCATGGGCTTATTTGTCGATGACGGCGATCAGGTTGGACATGTGCAGGTGCGGTAACGAATACGTCCGCACGCGGTGTTCGGGCGCGGCGCAGGCGTGAATCAACTCGGTGAAGTTGACGCGGTTGTACACCTGCACATGCGGCGACCCAAACGCTTTGGCCTGCACGTCGCCGTCAGGCACCACGATAAACGCCCGCTGCTTCGCCACGCGGATGATTTCGCGGACGGCGGCGTGGTCGTCGTGGATGTGCTCCACCACATGCGAGGAATAGACGGTGTCGAAGCTGGCATCGGGAAAGTCAATCGCCGTCGCCGAGCCGACCTTCACGTTGATGCCGCGCTTTTCCCAGTAGGGTTTGCCATCGTCGGCGGGCTCGATGCCCGTACATTCCTTGTACGGATAAAACGCCTGCACCACGCTCAGCGCCAGCCCGGTGCCACACCCCACGTCCAGGATGCGGTCGCCGCGCAGGTTACGGATAATCTCGTGCAGCAAGCTCCACGCGTGGTCATAAAACAGCCAGCCTTCCTCTAACTTGCGGAGGCCATCTACATCAAAAGCTTCAGCGGGCATGGGAATTTTTCAGGGTTCGGGTTTAAACAATGTTGAAAATGGGAAGCATCGTTTTGCAAGCCGGGAAACTCGGCTCGTGAAACGTAAAACGTGAGGGTGCCGGGCTTCTTCGTTCGGAAGCAAGTTCACGTTTTACGCTTCACGTTTCAAGCACAGCCAAGTCTTCCCACTGCAACACATGATCGGCGTCGAGGTCGCGGCGCACGGTTCGGCCCAGCACGGCGTCCCAATACAGCGGGCTGATGCCGGTGCCGGGGCGTTTGTACGTGAGGGCTTCTTCCGTGAGCGCCGTGCCTGCGGGTAGCGGCTGCGCCAGCACGATGCTGCGCCGGGCATGGGCGCGTGCCGGATCTTCTGTGGGGATAGGCTGCTTGTGGGTGTCGGGGCCGAGCAGCGTGCGAATGTGTGCGAGCCGCTGCCAGAACCGTTTCAGGTCGTCCACATCCATCGCGTGGTAGTGGTCGTTGCCGGGCAGGGTTTTGTCGTGCGTAAAATGTTTTTCCAGAACCCGCGCGCCCAGCAAATACGCCGTCGTGAGCGAAGTCATCGCATCGTCGGGCAGCGTGTGATCAGAGTAGCCGATGGGGTACGTGGGATACGCGCGCTGGAGCCCGGTGATCATGGCGAGGTGCGCCTGTGGGTCGGGCGTGGGATAGTTGAGGATGCAGTGCAGCAGCGCGACTTCCTCACAACCAGCGGCGTGCAGGGTATGCAGCGCCATGTCCACTTCGCCCAGCGTCGACGCCCCCGTTGAAAGCACCACCGGTTTGCCCACCTGTGCGATGCGACGCAAAAACGGCAGGTTGGTGAGGTCAGCCGACGCAATCTTAAAAAACGGCATCAGCGGCGTCAGA
The DNA here is from genome assembly GCA_030428385.1 of Rhodothermia bacterium. Taxonomy (GTDB): domain Bacteria; phylum Bacteroidota; class Rhodothermia; order Rhodothermales; family JAAAOL01; genus JAUIDY01. The sequence continues at coordinate 15,369 of JAUIDY010000014.1, forward strand.
AATTCCACCGCCGCGTCGTCGAAGGGCGTCGAGAGAAAATCGATCTCCTGTTCCTTGCAGTAAGCCGCCAGTTCGCGGTAGTCGTCGGGGCCAAAGGCGTCGTATTTCTGGAACAGCTTGTACTGGCTGGTGGTGGGCTCGGCGTTGAGGTCCCAGTACGCCGGACTGTGCCGCGAGGCGAGCGTATGGGCCTTGTAGGTTTGGAACTTGGCGGCATCGGCACCGCCTTCTTTTGCCAGCCGGATCAGTTCTTTGGCCTGCGCCAGCGAGCCTTCGTGGTTTACCCCGATCTCGGCGATGACGTACGGATCGCCCAGCGGGGTCAGGTCTTTGTTGCCCAGCCGCATCATGCTTATGCGTTTGCCTTCAAATAGGCCTCGACGCGCTCCTTGCCGTGTTTGGCTTCAAGCATTTCGAGGTAGGTGTCGAGCGAATCGGAGTCGTTGGTCATGTTGTCGCCGTGCTTGCGGTAGCGGTACAGCGGCAGCGCCACGCGGTGGACTTCGTACTTCTCGATGAACCGAATCATCAGGTCTTTGTCCTCGTGCACCTTCATGCCATCGTCGTACAGCCCCAACTCAATCAGGTGCTCGATACGAAACATGATGCCACACCCGATAGGCTCCTTCAGACAGTGAACTTGCCGCAGGTGCTGTTCGGCGTCATCCACGAGGTAATAATCGCAGGCGGCGGCGTCCATGTGCGGATTCATTAGCAGGTGCAGCGTGAGGATGTTCAGGTATTCGCTGTGCACATAGTCGTCGGCGTCGATGCGCACCACGAAGCGCCCCTTGGCGGCTTTGATGCCCACATTCAGCGAACCCGGCAGTCCTTTTTGCACCTCGTTGCGCAGCACCCGGATGTCGCTCTCAAAAAGCTCCAGCGCATAGCGCGTGCGGTCGGTGCTGGCGTCATCGACGATGATAATCTCAAAGTTGGATTCCGGGTATTTCTGGCTCAGCGCCGAGCGGATGCACCGCCCGATGTATTTCTCCTGGTTGTGCACCGGGATGATGACAGAAACAACAGGGGCGTTTTTCATGGTTCAGAAACTAGAATCGGTCGTGTCTTCAACCAGCAAGGCTTGCGCCAGCAGCGCATCGGCGGCGGCGCGGATGGTGGCAAAAGGAAGGTTGGCGCGTTCGGCAATGGCCAGCAGGCTGTGGGTCCCATCGGAGAAGTTAAGCACCCACATGATGGCTTCCTGTAACGAGGCGATTTGCTGTGCCCCCCCGACGGTGCGGTACAGCCCACGCCGCCCCAACTGAGGCTCGCCGTACGGATGGGTGTTGCGATATGTGCGGTTGCCTTCGAGCACGGCCACCACCTGCGCATACATCTCAAACGTCTCACCCAGATATTCGGGCTGCACCAACGCCAGGTCGTCTGCCGAGGTATGGTACTGCGAAAAGCGACCATACGGCGTCCGCATGATAGAACCCACCGGCAGATTAAACCCCGGCGAGCTAAACTGCCGCTCGTCGCTCCCCAGCGGGTAGAAGTCAAGCACCGCATGGTCGAAGCCGCTGTGGGCCAGCACGTGCATCACGGTGTGGTCCAGTTCGGCCTCGCCCGCACGGGTTTTTTTGTACGTCAGCCGTCCCGGATCGCCGAGGCACGTCGCCACAATCCCGTGTTTGATGTGCGCTACCTGATCGCGGTTTTGCGCCAGCCACGTGATGGCCCCAATGGTTTCCGGGATAAACAGGAGCCGGTAGGTGTACCGCAGCGCCTCGCCTGCGGCCTGCATTTCTTGCAACACTTGCGCCAACTGCGCGGCCAGCACCACGCCCGACAGGTTGTCGTTGCACATCGAGGGATGGCACAGGTAACAGGTGATGAGCACTTCGTCGGTGCTCGCACCCGGAATCACACATTCGCCATAGGTCAAGGCTCCGTCTTCCAGCGTGCTGTCGATCACTACCTCGTATTCGCCGTCGGGCAGCGTTTCAAACTGATGGTGCGTCAGGCAGAAGCCCCAGTTTTCATTGTAATACGACGTGCGGTACGGGATGATATCGGGTTGATCGGGCAGGGTGTGCAGGTGTGGACGGAGTGCCTCCAGCGACATACGCTGGCGCACGGGCACGCTGTAGCTCACCACATGCAGGTTGTGCGCCTGGAAGTCGGCGATTTTGGTACCGTCGGGGGCAATGAGGTAGGCGTCGCGGATGTTCCATTCTTTCGGCACGTTCCAATCCAAGACGGGCGTCCCCGACGGCACCTCGTGGACCGTGAGCGCAACCTTTTCCTGAATGATTTGCAGCGTCTCGCGCACGCCGTTGCCCGTAATGCTGCGGCAGATGGGATACAGCCGCCGCATCAGGTCATACATCGCCTGTCCGTGTGCCTTATCCCCCATGATGCGGCCGCACGTCGGCTTCGTTTTCGACGAGGCAATACGGATCGGCGGTGATTTTGTCCATCGCCACGTCCACTAGGTCGCGGTACTTGCATACGTTCACAACGCCACTTCCCAGTTTGGTCTCATGCAACAAACCTGCTTCTTTTAACCCTTCGCCAATAATGGCAAAGTCGAGTTTGGGGCGGGGGCGCTCCCCATCGCCGAGGTCGCGCACAAACATGGTGTAGGTCCGTTCCTCGGCGTGGCCGTTGTCGATGTACGTGCTCGTAAACGACTTCCAGTAGCGATACGGCACTTCGGCCTTTTGCTCGGCGTAGTGCGCCACCGACGCCCACTGAATATCCACGCCCAGCAACAGCAGCCACGCGTCGTGGTTGATCAGTTGATCAAACGCGCTTCCCGGATCAAACGACGCAGGCGTGTCATTCGCGCAGATCTCCTCGGCCAGCCGCCCGACCACAGCAATAGACTGCATCGGGTGCGGACTGCGAATGCTCTGCGGCAACTGGCGCACGTACTCCGAAAGCTGCCCCACGCGGTCCGACGGCGTGTGCTGGCGGTCAAACGGCTCGCCCCGGCAAAACCCGAAGTTAAAAGCAGGTACCGCCAGCGTGCCTTCCGGCCCCAGGTAGTCGATCAGCGTCTCGGCGATGAGGCGCGGCGCTTCTCGGACGGGATGGCCCTGCAGCCGCCCCAGCATAAACAACGAACTATGGACCGACACGAGGTCTCCCGGACGGATGCCCGCGTCTTGCAGGACCTGGACTAGTTCTTCGATCCGATAACGCTTCATGAAGGAGTGGGGTGAGTTACAAAACCTTCCGCATCTGCAACAACTCGCGCTCGAAGCCCATGTGCTCCCAGAAGTCGATGGAGGCGGTGTTTTTCCAGATGGCGTTGAGTTCGCAGGCGTAGACCTCTTTTTTGCGAAACCATGCTTCCATCTGATCCACCATCCGCTTCGAGACGCCTCTGGCGCGTCCCTCCGGGGCGACGTAGATGTGCGTGACGATACCCAGCCGGTAACTGCCCAAGTACGTCGGCCCTACGCGCAACACGCCCTGGATAAACCCGATGGCCTTGCCGTCCTCCACGGCCACCGCCACCACGGCCAGCTTGCCCAGTGTCTTCTCGATGGAGCGCCGCCAGATTTTTTCGCCGCCGTCTACCAAGGGCATCACCCAACCTTGCTCCACCATCCCGGCGTAAAAATCCACAAACAGCCCTTCTACCTGATCCAGCAACGGATCGCCCCGCTCCATCTCCACGATGTTAATCTGTCCCATCGACGCCCTCCACGGCTCCATCCATCACACACCGCATCAGTCCCGACACCAGCGATAACTCCTCTGGGCGGTACGCTTCGAGGTCTACCTCCACGTCGAAGGTGTCCTCAATGTCGGCCACCAGTTCGATGAATCCCATCGAGTCGAGCACGCCCGTGTCGATCATGTTGAGGTCACGGGTGACATCGATAGAATCTACGTTCAGGTCCCGCAAGCGGGCCTGCAGGTGTGCTTCGATGAATCGGTATAAATCCTGCTCAAACGTTGGGGACATAACTTCCTTCGGTTGATGAAAGCGAGGGCGGGTGCCAGACTCAGGGCGATGAAACGGCTTCGACGAGGTTCTGTACGTGCAGCCGGGAGGTGACGTCGAAATAACCGGGGCGTCGTTCGTCGGTCTCCGCCTCCACAATTAACGGTGCCGTCAGGTCATCCACAATATCGTAGGGGCGGCGCTCCTCATAGCGGTGTTGCTCGCGGGTATCGTCGGCGCGGTTGCGGGCCAGGCCAAAATACAAGGGATACGTCCCTGGCCGTAGCGGCAAAGCGGGTACTTCCACCTGGATGGTGTTCTGGTGCCCCACCGAGAGGCTGCCCTGCGTCACACAATGCCGCAATTCCGCGAGGGGCTCCCGCGATTTGCCGGACCGGAACAGAATACCAACATCCAGCCCTTTTAAGTCTTCAAAGACTTCGTAGGAAAGCTCAAAAAACACGGGCTCGCCCTGATGAAAACGGTACCGTTCGTGTCCTTCGGCATCGCGCACCACAATCCGGGTGAACCGGGCATGGCCCAGCCCCCGGCGGTGGCGCATGTTGTTCAGCGCGGTCTCGGCATCCACCTTCAGGTCTTCGAGGCTGGCGTAATACTGTTCCAGCACGTCCGTCGTTGTGCCATCACACAACACCTTGCCATCCTTCAAAAGAATGGTGCGGGGACACAGCGTGTCGATCATCTGCATGTTGTGGCTCACAAAGAGCACGGTCCGTCCGCCTTCCGCCACTTCTTCCATCTTGCCGAGGCACTTTTTCTGAAAGGCAAGGTCGCCCACGGCCAGCACCTCGTCAATCAACAGCACCTCGGGCTCTAGGTGTGCCGCCACGGAAAAGGCCAGCCGTACCGACATCCCCGAAGAATACCGCTTAACCGGAGTATCGATAAATTTCTCGACGCCGGAGAAGGCCACGATCTCGTCGAATTTCCGGTCGACCTCCTCCTTCCGCATGCCCAGCACGGTCCCGTTGAGGTACACGTTTTCGCGGCCTGTCAGCTCTTTATGAAACCCCGTTCCCACTTCCAACAGGCTCGACACGCGCCCCTGGATGCTGGCTTTTCCGTAAGTGGGTTCTGTGATCCGTGAAAGCACCTTAAGCAACGTGCTTTTTCCAGCCCCGTTGCGCCCGATCACGCCTACCACTTCGCCCCGGTTCACCTGGAACGAGATGTCGCGCAGGGCCCAGAGAATATCGGCGGCTTCTTCTTGTTTAAAGCTACTCAGTTTGCGCAGGTCACGGAAATTGCGCAACGGGCGGGCAAAGGCTGCCATCACCGCTTGAAACATGGTATCGTGTTGATCCTCCGCCAACCCGATGCGATACCGCTTGCTAATATTCTCTACTTCGATGGCGACGTTGCCCATACTTATCTTTTTACCCGAACTGAAGGTGTGATTCCACTTGGTCGGAGCCGGTTGGTTTAACGGCCTCTTTGGTGATGTTAACGCACCGTTTCTGTTTCTTTGTCTGCCGTAAGCAGTCTCTCGCGAAGCTGCCGGTTTTCACTTTGCAAGGCCGCGAGTTGTGCCTGCAGCCCTTCTATTTCGTGGCTTCCCCAACCTGGCGCAGGCAGGATGGGCGCGTCGTTGGCACGCCATACCTGCTTGAGCAAATACCGGGGCCGTCCTTTCACTTCCTCGTACACGCGGGCCAAATAGGTGCCGATAATCCCAAGCGAGAGCAGAATGATCCCGCTAAACAGAAAGATCGAAAGCATCAGCGACGCCCACCCGGCGACGGTCGTCTGAAAGATGAGCTTAACCACCAGCACCCGCACCAAGCCTACGATGGCAAACAAGGCCACCAGCGCGCCCAGCTTCATCGCTATCCGGAGTGGCTTGTCGGAAAACGAAGTCAGGCTCACGGTGGCAAACCGGATCATCTTCTTGAGATGATACTTCGTAGATCCTGCGGCACGGGCGGGCTGCTCATACGACACGGCGATCTGGTTATAGCCCAGCCAGGCAATCAGCCCGCGCACAAAGGGCTGCTGTTCCGTTAATTGGCAGTAGGCCGCCACCACATGCCGCGAAAGCAGCCGAAAGTCGCCCGCGTCGATGGGGATGTCGATGTCGGTTGCCCAGCGGAAGAACCGGTAAAAAAGCCGTGCCGTGATGCGCTTAAAGGCTGTCTCGCCGCCGGTATACTCGCGCACTCCATACACCACGTCATAGCCCGCCTTCCACTTCTCTATCATCTCCGGGATGGTGGAGAGGGGGTGCTGCAAGTCGCCATCCATCACCACCACACCGTCGGTGGTGGCCCAGTGCAGCCCCGCCGTAATGGCCATCTGGTGCCCGAAGTTGCGCGAAAACTCAAGCAGTAGATAGCCCTCGGTATCCTGGAGTAGCGTGCGGGCCAGCGTGGCCGTCTGGTCTTTGCTGCCATCATCAACGAGGATTACCTGCACCACTTCGGGGTGCTGCGCCCGGAAGGCCTCAATCTCTCGAATGAGCAGCGGGAGCACCTCCTCTTCGTTGTAAAGCGGAATCACCAGCGCCAGGGTATCCCGCCTCACGGTACCCGTCGAGGGAACGCCATCAGGAAGTGCCGAGGAGGTCATAGCCACGCGATTGTCGGTGCAGGTCTACTCGTTGTTGTGCCCGCGTGCCCACGGGAGTGGTCGTTCATACCGGATACGCAAGGTATGAGGTTCGGCATGGCCGGGCAAGGCAACCCCCAAAAAGGCCCCGTTTGTCACCATCGTCGGCAGGCGTTCGCCCGTGCGCATGTCCTCCACCACCAGCCCCTGATAATAAGGGATGTTGGTGCACAACAAACCTGCTCCTTCAACGGTCACAGCCACGGCATCGCCTTCATAGGCGACGGTTTGCACCTGTCCGGTTCCTGTCTCCACGGTCACCCCGCCCTCCACCACTGCCGTGGTCGCCAGGTCCAGCGACGGCTCAAATACCGCCCGGATGGCGGCATCAACCCCGGAGACGCGTCGCACAGTGGAGACTACCCGAAATGGGGCCACATCCAAATCCCGCGTCCAGATCTTCACGCCTAACGTGTCGCGCACCAACTGCGTCCCGGCAACGGCGAGCGTATCGAGCGAACCCGATGCCAACAATGAGATGCCCGTGAGGTCGAAAAAGCGCTGGGTAGCCGGGGCATATGTTGCGGATACGGGCACAGGGAGCAAAAAGTCCTGCTTGATGGGTAGCCGGAGCTCGTCCTCGAGGTCGCCTTCGGGAATGCCTCCCGGCTGGTTGGATAACCATTGATACCAGTACAAATACGCGTAGCGGCGGGGATACGGATTGCGGTAGGCATGAATGCTCTTCACTCCGTAGTCGTACCAGAAATGCGGGTGCAGCATCCCGCGTGGCTCCGCGGCATCCATCACCAATGCCCCCACTGAATGTGCATCTATATCGATGCCCACCAGCAAGTGTGCAGGCGGCTCCCCAACACGCATGGGATAGGGCCACACGGTCTGGTTTTCGGTCACAAAGCCTTTGGACACACTTACCGTACAAAGCAAGATGGCTACCACGGCCACCGAACGTCGGGCCTCCTCCTTTGTCAGGAAGAGGTAAAACACGCCGAGGACGAACAACTGCAGCGTGCCCTCGGCCCACACTTGCCCGTATTTGTAGCCCACAAAAAACACCTGAAACAGGGTGATCCCAAACACGGCATAGACCAGTCTTAGCAACCAAATCCGTTGCTTCTCGTGCAGCCCCTGATGCAGAGCAAACACGGCGAGGAACATCACCATCACGTACACCACCTGAATCATGCGGATGCTGCTTTCGGTGGCAAACGGCCCACCCACCGAAATAGCCAGCAGATACTGCACCGGCCCCATGTGATAAAGGACAACGACCAGGATAAACCCTTTTAAGAACACATCTTTGAGCCGGGTCCACCCGATCAGGGCAAGCGCTGCGACCGGAAAACCGATGAAATAATGGGCACTTTTCCCCGACAAAAAACGGTGAACATCTACCAGGATCTCAGAACCGACATAGATGCTGCTTCGGGGATTAGCGGTCCGGTCAACGGCAAATTCGACAACGGGAAGTGGCATGATGCTTTCGATAGGGAACAAGGCATACCCCCGATCGAGCAGCGACGGCGCTTCGCCCACAGCTTTGCTGGAGGCGTTCAGCGTAGCAACAAGGTCCAGAAAAAAAGGCAACTCGATCACGTACCCCATCGCACAGCAAGTCCCAAAAAGCACATAAAAGCGCAGGGATACCTTGCGGATGAGATAAGGAGCCGCAAAGAGGTAGAGCAGCGGCAGATACAGATAAAACTGAGGCACGCCACCACGCGCCACCATCACTGCCCCCAACATCCCTCCTACCAACGCCAGGAGGCGGGGCAGGCCTTTTTTCTGTTCTTCGGCACGCATCCCCCACATCACTGCTGTGGTCACCCCCAGCACCCCCACAAGGGCGACCAAAAAGCTCTCCTCCACGCCAATGTACAACACCGGGTTGGCGGCAAAGCCTAACAGCGCCCCATACATCGGGCGGCCCCACCAGGCTTGCGCCAGGAGCCAGAGCAACGCAAAAGCCACCATGCCCCAGAACCCGGCCGTCAGGTTCATGGTGATGTAAGAAACGCGGTGGAGATTCATCTCGGGCCATGTACCCGCTACCCACCGCGCAAGAGGTGGCGACAGGCCCCGGCTAAAATCGGCTTCGGGTCCTTGCGGAAAGCCGAGAATGGTGGTATAGGAAAAGCGGGCAGGCTGCTGGTGCTGCATCACCTCAAGATGATCCCGCACGATGTAGGGAAATAAAAAGACCGCATCGCCATTTCGATAGTCTTTGTAATTCCACCCCCGCACCTGCTTCATCTCCGTGCTTTGCTCGGCCCATGGGTTGTAATCACGGCGGGCATACTGGTCCACGGGCACCACCGTATAGCCAAGCAGGGAAAAGACAACGGCGGCAACCAAAAAAAGCAAACCCAACGCCAGGGATGCCCCACGCTGTGCCCTGCTTCCTCCTGAAGTCATCGTCCTATGCGCCGCCATGCGCTTCCCTAACATCTGGTGTGGCTGCTGCACCCTTCCACAATCAGTTGCTGACACGATACAGGTTTGGCCACTGACACGCGGCCTACCCGACGCTTCGCTGTGCCAAGATCAGGTCACAGATTTCATGGACGGCTCCTTCTCCTCCTTTCTTCAAGGTTACATAGCCTGCCGTTTCTTTTACAACAGAAACCGCATCTGCCACAGCAAGCGGGATCCCTACCCATTGCAGCCCCTGCAAGTCGTTTACATCATTGCCCATAAACGCGACCTGATGAGATAAGATACCGCGCTCTTCAGCCAGTCGTTTGAGGGCACTCAGCTTGTCATCACAGGCCTGGTCATAGGGCACATTCATGCGTTCACACTGGGCAGCAACAACGGGATTTCGTTCCGTCGACAACACCCGCACCTCTACCCCCGATCCTACCACGGCTGCAATTCCCTCGACATCTGCCCGATGGCACAGCACCGCCTCTTTTCCATGTTGGTCGATCAGCACCTGGTTGTTCGTCAGCACCCCGTCAAAGTCTAAAATAAATAGCTTGAGGCTTGAAAAGTCGGGGATGGCCCGTAAGGATTGCTGGGCTTGAAGAAAATAGTCAATTACCACGAGGTCATTTTCTTCATCCACCTGCAACGACTCGATGGCCCCCATTCGGAAGGGGATGATCTTACCACCCAACCGATTGTGATACGTTCGCAAGACCCAGGGCTTAAAGACATAGATCGAACCGTTTTCAATCAGGTCTTCGGGCGCATCTTGCCGCCGCATCCGATGGCGATAATCATAATTCAGCGACCGCAACGTGCCGCCTTCATTGCGCCAAACAAATCCCTCCAAGGGTCCTACCGATAACAACGAGTCGGCCTCTTCCTCGACAAAGGCATTGAAGGCACGCTGCACATCGTCTCGCTTCCGAATCGGTGACGTAGCTTGTAGAAAAATAACTTGCTCAGGTTCATACCCTTCCGTGTCGCGCAGGTAATCGAGCACATGCAAGAGGGCGGATTCAGAGGGCGCCGCATCACCGCTGATTTCGTGCGGGCGCAAAATGACCTCGGCACCATATTTTTTTGCAATGGCCGATATCTCAGGGCTATCGGTGGAGACCACCACCCGCGTCACCGCAGGCGTTTGTACGGCTATTTCCACCGTATGGGCCAACAACGGTTTTCCCGCAACAATGCGAATGTTTTTGCGCGGAATCCCTTTCGACCCCCCCCGGGCTGGTATGATGCATAAAGCCATGCTGGGCTCCGTTTTCTAGTGACTGACGCCGGATGTTGGAAAGATCTAAAGCTAGGCCACATCGGCAAACCGACGTTCCATCCGCTTAAAGTAAAAGGCTCCCGTCACAAAGAGGATTACGGTGGACAAGGTCCCCATTCCAATCAGGTCCCAGGGCATAGGGGTGGTCCCAATAATAGAAGCCCGAAACCCTTCGATCACCCCAGCCATCGGGTAGAGTCCATAAATCAGCCGAATGGTTTCTCCTGTAATCGACCATGTCTCGGTAATCTGAACCAGCGGAAACTGCTCAGTAATCAAAGAGACCGGCCATACCACCGGAGCCGCATACATTAAGATTTTGGCTAGAAAACCCGTCGCATGTTTAATGTCGCGGTATTGAATGGTCAACGCCGAAAGCCACATCCCAATTCCGCTGGCTGCCATGACCATTAAAAGAATCAGCAGGGGTAAAAATATGATATTGGATGTAGGAACCACCTTATACCAAATCATAAGGCCGCCAATAATTACAAACGCAATCGCAAAATCGACGAGCTTGGCCAATACCGGGGTCATGGGGATCACGAGCCGGGGAAAATAGACCTTGGTCAACATGCCCGAGCTTCCAATCAGGCTCGTGGTAGAAGCAGACATGGACGACGAAAAGTAGGTCCAGGGCACCAGGGCCACATAGCTAAAAATGGCATAGGGAGCCCCGTCGCTGTCCACCTTTGCCATTTTCCCAAAGATGACCGTAAAGATGACCATCTGAAACAGGGGCTGCATGATCGCCCACGAAAACCCCAGGACGGTCTGTTTATACAAGACCTTGATGTCTCGCAGAACCAAAAAATAAAAAAGGTCGCGGTATTCGATGATTTCTTTCCAATCGATTACCTGCCACCCTTTTTTGGGCTCAATGATCGTTTGAATGGGCTTGCTCAAGGTGGGATGGATTAAGTGATTCAGAGAAGAACCGGCATCCGGTTGTTAAACCGAAAGCACGGGGCGTGTTTCGATGTCTTTGGCCCATTCCCGATGGGTTTGATACCACGACACTAGGGCCTGCATGCCCGCTTCGAAGGACACCTGTGGCTGCCAGTCCAACAACCGCTTCGCCTTCGATATATCGGCCCAGGTAGCTTCCACATCGCTGCGGTGGCGCTCCTGGAATTCCAAGTGGGCGGGTTTGCCTAACTGACGCTCCAAGGTTCGGATCATGTCGAGCAACACAACGGGCGTATCGGATCCGAGGTTGACAACCTCGAAGCCCACCGGGCGTAACCCGGCAATGGTACCCCGTGCGATGTCATCCACGAAGGTGAAGTCTCGGGATTGTGTCCCATCTCCATAGATCGTCAGCGGCACCCCTTCGGCAATCCACTGCACAAACCGCAACGGGCTCATGTCTGGCCGCCCCGCAGGCCCATACACGGTAAAATAGCGAAAGACGGTGATGTCAATATGATGTAAATGATAATAGGCGTGGCACAGCGCCTCGGAGGCTTTCTTAGAAGCCGCATACGGTGACAAAGGGTGATCGGTAGGCTGGTCTTCGCTATAGGGAAGGTCGACGCCATCGCCGTATACACTGGAACTGGACGCATGGACAAACTTGCGGATGCCATGCTCCCGGCACAGTTCAAGCAAGACCAGCGCCCCAGTGACATTGGTCTCATAATAGATCCAGGGGTTTTCTACGGAATACCGCACGCCTGCCCGGGCAGCCAGGTTAATGACGCCATCAAACGTATGTGCTCCGAAAAGCGACGCCATCGCTGCTCGGTCACAAATGTTGCCTTCGAGAAAGGTGAAACGCGGCTGAGGACGCAGTTGTGCGACCCGCCATTGCTTAATCCGCACATCACATGAATCGTTCATGCTATCGACCCCAACCACCTGATGGCCTTCCTCAAGTAGCATCTGAGCCACCCGCGAGGCAATGAACCCTGCAACCCCTGTAACAAGATAGGTTTTCATGTATGTTGCGGTTTTTGTTAGCGTATCAAGGGCTAGGCTGCCGACCGTGCGGCATGCACCCACCCTGCAGGCACCTGCACCCGCAACGCCTGCCGGATCGCGGTAACCTGAACAATGAGATGCACCTGCCCCCGGTGTTCCATGACCTTGCCACGCAGGCCCCGGAGCGGTGCTTCGGTTATGGTGACCTCTTCGCCAATGCGCGGCAGCGGCCCCTCCAGTCGGCGTAACCGATGCGGATCGCGCTGGGCAATCTGCAGTTGTTCCATCTCGGCCTCGCTCACCCGTGCTGGTTTGCCATCAAACGACACACACCGCACAATGCCGGGGGTCTGGAGCACACGCAACCGCGTATCCTCGTCCACCTGAGCAAATATATAATTCGGAAAGAGGGGCTCGACGATTTTTTTCTTTCGGTCTCGCCATTGGCGAATGACCAGTTGTTTAGGCAAAAACACCTCAATGTCTCTTTCCTGCAGCAGTTCCTCACACTTTTTCTCTGCGCGCGCCCGGGTGTAAAACACCCGCCACACACCATCGGCACCGGCCGATGAAACAGAAAGGGAGACAACCTTGGAGTCAGGCATATACTTCGCGTAAAGGCAAGGCTCCGCTTTGTCAGTCACATGAAGGTACATGACGGACCAACGCTGGAATACGCTTCCTAGCAGAACACAATTTGTCTTTTATGCAGCAGGCGAAGCCGTTGCTGCGCCGTGCCGCCATAACGGCTTTGGTTATGTCGGCGACAAAATATCTGTCACCTTGGAGGGTAGCAAGCGGTACCCCTGATTTATTTCGGCGGAGACCAAACTCCTAATAAACAATCAGATAGCACCTGCGCTTTAAAAAAGAGGATCTCCTTTCGACGTTTTTCCTACTTCAGGGAGGAAAAACGGCTATTCCCTCTTGGAGAACCTCAAGCCAGGAGGAGGGGGCCATCCGGATTGCCCCTGCGACGCCCCTCTCCCCATGGCTACCAAATAGCTTCTGCGTGTGTTTACACCAGATAGCCCAATTCGTATAACCGCGCAACCACCTTTTCGGCACTTTCGTCGATGGTTTCTTCGGCGGTGTAGCACGTCACCTCGGCATTGACGGGAGCTTCGTACGGATCGTCGATCCCTGTAAACTCTTTAATGATGCCTGCCCGCGCCTTGGCATAGAGCCCTTTCACATCGCGTGATTCGCACACTTCGAGTGGCGCATCGACAAACACTTCCACATAACCGCCATTGCTGCCAATGATTTCGCGGTTGGCGTTGCGGTCGGCTTCGTACGGGGCGATGGGAGCACAGATGGCAATCCCACCGTGTTTGGTCACTTCGCTCGCCACATAGCCAATCCGGCGGACGTTGGTGGAGCGGTCTTCCCGCGAGAAGCCCAGCCCTTTGCTCAGGTGGGTCCGCACCACATCCCCATCCAGGATCGTGACAGGCCGCCCTGCTTTTTCGAGCAGCTTAATCATCACCGCATTCGCAACGGTTGATTTCCCAGAACCCGAGAGTCCGGTGAAAAAGACCGTGAAGCCTTGCTTCGAGCGGGGCGGATACGAGCGGCGCAACTCGGCCACAACGTCGGGATATGAAAACCAGGCGGGGATGTCTTTGCCTTCGCTCAGCAAGGCCCGCAGTTGGGTCCCCGAAATCATTTCGAACGCTTCGCCCCGTGCCTGCACTTCGTCAATCGGTTCGTAGGCGTCTTTGGCCGGAACGTACACCATCAGTTTGAAGGGCACCAGCTTGATACCAAGCTCTTCTTCATGCTCCAGCACCAGATCCTGGGCATCGTAGGGCCCGTAAAACGGCGTGCCGCTGCTGTCCTTGCCCGGCCCCGCATGGTCGCGGCCAACAACAAAGTGCGTACACCCGTGGTTCTTACGGATAATGGCATGCCACACCGCCTCGCGGGGGCCGCCCATACGCATCGCCAGAGGCAACAGGCTGATGGTGGCACGGCCTTCGGGGTAGTAGTCCAGCAATTCCTGATAACACCGAACCCGCGTAAAGTAGTCGATGTCGCCCGGCTTAGTCATCCCCACGACGGGATGAATCAGCAGGTGCCCGCCCACTTCCTCAGCGGCCCGGTCGGTGAGTTCTTTATGCGCCCGGTGCATGGGGTTGCGTGTCTGGAACGCGACCACCTGGTTCCAGGTCTTCGCCTCGAAGAGTTCGCGCAGGTCAGAAGGAGTACGGCGCAAGTCCCGGAAGTCGTAATGCGGCGGCAGTTGCAGCCCTTCCAGCGTCCCGCCCACGTAATAATCACCGGCGATGTTCATCAGGTAGTTGACCGCGGGATGCTCGGTATTGGTGGTGCCAAATACCTGCTCTGCTTCGCGGTCTTTGTCCACCTTCCACACATCGCCCACGGTAAGAATCGCCAGGAGCAAGCCCGTCTTTTCGCGCAGCGCCACGCGCTGTCCTGCCTCCAGCGTACCGGCGGTTTCTTCCGACACGTCCAGCGTAATAGGCATGGGCCAGATAGTGCCATCGGCAAGCCGCAGATTGTCCACCACGCTATCATAATCGTCTTTATTCTGGAAACCGCGCAGGGGCGAGAAGCCACCCGTGAGCAGCAGTTCGAGGTCACAAAGCTGGCGTTCACTTAGCGTAATCGATGCCAGGTCGCGGGCCTCGTCTTTGGCAGCAGCGGCATCGGCTTCGTTAAGCATGAGATCGCACAGGACCCCACCATGAGGTTCAATTAAGGTCGTGGTGTTCATGAAGATTGGGTTTGTGATGTATAGGGTTACAGGCTTAGGTACAGAGGTAAAGGTTTTAAATCACCCACACGTAGTACACCACCGAAACGGTGATGGACATGACCAGAAGGCTTACAGGGACACCCGCCCGCATGTAGTCGCGGAAACGGTATCCCCCCGCCGACATGACCATGAGGTTGGTTTGGTAGCCAATGGGGGTTGAAAAACTGGCCGCAGCTCCCACGGTGACAATAATAGCCAGGGCTTTCGGATCGAGGGCAAGGTCGGTAGCAGTAGCCAGCGCAATGGGAAGCATGAGCACCGCCGCCGCCTTATGGGTGATGACTTCGGTAAGCACGTTGGTGGTAAGATACAGAATGGCCAACACAAGCAGCGGACTGGCGCCTTCGGTAGCGTGGGCCAGCCCACCCGCCAGGGCATCGGCCAGCCCAGTCTGGATAATGGCTTGGCCTAAACCGAGGGCGGCCGCAATTACGATCAGTACCTGCAAGTTGACGGACTGGCGCGCTTCGGAGCCACTCAGGCAGCGGGTCATCAACATGCCCAGAGCCGCACAAAAAACTGCCGTCACCAGGGTCAGCACTTCAAAGGCCACCAGCAAAAACATCGCCGCCAGAAGCAACAGGGCCACGGGTGCCTTGCGCGGCAAGGCCCGCATCGCACGTGGCTTGCGGGCAGCGACTAAATAAAACTCATCGCGGTTGGCATTCCATCGTTTGTCGAAGCCATTCTGGGCTTCTACCAACAACAAGTCGCCGGCCTTGATGGGCACGCCACCAATGGTGTCGTGCATCCGCTCGCCCCGGCGCTGGATCCCCAGCACCACGCCGCCATACGTCTCCCTAAAGTGGGCCGACTTTAATGTCTTCCCGACCAGGTTGGAGGAATCGGCCACCACGGCTTCGTAGAGCGGTAAGGTTTGCAGGGCTTCTTCGCCCACCACTTCGAGGGTACGCTCCAGGCCGGGGCGTGCCAGCAATGATTCGAGCGTTAAGGCATCTCCCACAAAGGCAAGAATATCACCGGTCCGAAGCACCTCACCGGGGGTTGCAGGCACCAACCGTTTGCCCCGGCGGATGTGGATCAAATACGCCCGCCCCAACGCCCGCAAGTTAGCCTCGTCGATGGATTGCCCGAGAAACGGCGCATTTTGCCCCACGCGCAACTCAAAGAGGCAGTCTTTGAGTCCGCCTTCAATGTCAGGGGCTTCGTCGCTTTGAATGGGTAACAAGCGATATCCCACAAAGGCCATAAACAAGATGACCCCCAACGCCGCCGGTATACCCACCCATGTTAAATCAAACATGCCAAAGGGGGCATATCCAGACTCCTCCAGCAACCCGGAAACAATAATGTTGGTCGAGGTGCCAATCAGCGTAATCAGCCCTCCCACGATGGCCGCGTACGAGAGCGGAATGAGCAGCCGCGAGACGGGAATGCCCACCTGTTGCGCCCACTGCTGCACCCGGGGGGTGAGCATGGCCACGATAGGGGTGTTATTAAGAATGCTGGAAAGCGCGGCGGTCGGTGCCATCAGGCGTATCAGCGCGGTGGTGGGCCTGGCCTTCTTTCCAAACAAGAGGCGGTCTAAAAAGCCCAGGGCATCGGTGCGCTGCACCCCTGCCGCCACTACAAACAGTGCCCCAATGGTAAGCACCGCGGTGTTAGAGAAGCCCGCAAACGCTTGATCCGGCGTAAGCACACCCGCCAGTAACAACGTGCCCAGCCCCCCCAAGAACACAAGGTCGGGGCGCGCAAGATCTCGCAACAATGCCACAGCAATAGCGACAATGACCCCCAGGGTCAGCCACGCTTGCCAATCCAGGGCATCCATGAATCACAAAGACGGGGTGGGCGGAGAAAAAGGAGATAAAACCAGTCTAGGCCTGGCCATTTTGTTCAAGGGTTAATGCGGCAGACGGGGCCGTGGTGGCAGCAGGGCGCCCAATGCTGAAATAGGTAAATCCGGCTTCATACATCCGGTCAACATCAAACACATTCCGCCCATCAAAAATGACAGGCTGAGACAACAACGTCTTCATTTTTTCAAAGTTAGGGCGTCGGAATTCATTCCATTCTGTACAGATCACCAGGGCATCGGCTCCTCGCAGTGCCTGGTATGCATCGTCGGCATACGTCACGGTATCGCCCAGGACGGCGCGGGTCGTTTCAATGGCTTCGGGATCAAAAGCCGCCACCTGGGCCCCGGCATCAAGCAAGGTCTGAATAACCACATGCGAAGGGGCCTCCCGCACATCATCGGTGTTGGGCTTAAAGGCGAGGCCCCACACCGCTATCGTGCGGCCTTCCAACGATCCGCCGAAGTGCGCAATCACCCGCTCGGCCAACACCCGTCGCTGCGTATCGTTGACTTCGAGCACTGACGTAAGAATACGGAAGGTGTATCCATAGGCATCGGACGTATGCTTCAGCGCCTTTACATCCTTGGGGAAGCAGCTCCCCCCAAAGCCAATGCCTGCATACAAGAAGTGCTTGCCAATGCGGCTGTCCGTACCGATACCACTCCGCACTTTGTCAATATTAGCCCCCACCTGCTCGCACAGGTTAGCCATTTCATTCATAAACGTGATTTTGGTGGCCAGGAACGCGTTGGCAGCATACTTGGTCACCTCCGCCGAGCGCTCATCCATAACCAGGATGGGGTTGCCCTGGCGCACAAAGGGTTCATAGAGCAGCCGCATCTTGTCTGCGGCCGTATCGCTGGAAGTGCCAATCACGACCCGCTCGGGCTTCATGAAGTCGCCTACAGCCACGCCTTCCCGCAAAAACTCCGGGTTGGAGACCACATCCACATCATGAACAGGTGCAAGACCATGTTCGGAAAAAATGGCCTGCACCTTATCGGCGGTGCCGACGGGCACGGTGCTTTTGTTGACCACAATCTTGTGCGACCGGTTCGGATCCGCGTTCAGGAGCTTGGCAATATCCGCCGCCACCCCGAGCACATAGGAAAGGTCGGCAGAGCCATCTTCACCGGGAGGCGTAGGCAGCGCCAGAAAAATGATATCGCTCTGCTGCACAGCCTCCGCAAGTTCGGTCGTAAAATGCAGCCGTTCTTCCCGAAGGTTGCGGTGGAGATAAACATCGAGGTCGGGTTCATAAATGGGTAACTCGCCATTGCGCAGCATCTGCACCTTGCGCTCATCGATGTCAACACAAATAACATCATTGCCCATTTCGGCAAAGCACGTCCCTGTTACCAGGCCAACATACCCAGTCCCGACAATTGCTATATTCATAAAAAGAGTCCTTCGTTTACGTACACGACACCCTTCCCCCCTAGCACAAACACGCTTAGTTTACAACAACAGCAGGGCTACATTTGCAGATTCTTTTTCAAGATTCTCTACGCTCCTGCTCTCCTTTGGACGGAGGCGAGTCTTTCCGAGGCGTGATCCGTTCTTTTTTTACCCTCATTTACCGTTGTCGCACGACCAGGGCCATCGGCACTCCCGCTAGGCCGGAGAAGCAACCGCCTGCAAGGCTACCGCTTGCCGGGCTTCTTTGAGATCTGCTGCAACCATTTCTTGAACCATTGCCTCTAGCGAATAGCGGGGCGTCCATCCCAGGCTTTCTTTGGCCTTGGTGGCATCTCCCAAGAGCAGGTCCACCTCTGTTGGGCGAAAATAGCGCGGATCAATTTCTACACGAATCGCGCCCGTGGCGGTATCAACGCCTTTTTCCTCGAGCCCTTCGCCCTTCCATTCCAGTTGGATATCGGCTGCCTTAAATGCTTCGTCACAGAAGTGACGAACGGAATGGGTTTTTCCTGTGGCCACCACATAATCGCCCGGGGTTTCCTGCTGGGTCATCAGCCACATGGCCTCTACATAATCCCGCGCATGGCCCCAGTCTCGCTGGGCGTCGAGGTTGCCCAGATACAAGCGTTCCTGCAGCCCGCACGCAATCCGCGCCACGGCACGTGTGATTTTCCGTGTCACGAAGGTCTCACCGCGCAACGGACTTTCATGATTGAACAAGATGCCGTTGCTGGCATGCATCCCGTAGGCTTCGCGGTAATTGACCGTTATCCAGTAGGCATATAACTTGGCCACACCATAAGGGCTGCGTGGATAGAAAGGCGTCGTTTCGGTCTGCGGCACCTCTTGCGCCTTGCCATAAAGTTCGCTGGTAGATGCCTGGTAAAAACGAGCGGTTTTTTCCATTCCCAGAATACGAATGGCTTCGAGCAAACGAAGCGCTCCCACTGCATCGGCATTGGCTGTATACTCCGGGGTCTCGAAACTTACCTGCACATGGCTTTGGGCACCGAGGTTGTAGATCTCGGTAGGCTGCACCTCCTGGATAATCCGGATCAGGTTTGTGGAATCGGTGAGGTCACCGTAATGGAGCACAAACCGAACGCTTGCTTCATGCAAATCCTGATACAGATGATCGATGCGCTGGGTATTAAACAGGCTACTCCGCCGCTTGATACCGTGCACTTCATACCCTTTGCCGAGCAGTAGTTCGGCGAGGTAGGCACCATCCTGCCCGGTAACTCCGGTGATTAAGGCAACTGGTTTTTGCATGCTTCCGCTTTTATCTAATGATCCCGACTCGTTCCCCAAAGGCGAGGTGTTCGTATCTACACCACCACCTCATGCTCTAAGAACCAGCGATACGTTTTTTCGAGGCCTTCCTGAAGTGATGTTTGCGCCCGCCATCCCAGGGCGTGCATCCGTGAAACGTCCATCAGCTTGCGCGGGGTACCATCTGGCTTGGACAGATCGTGTTCGACAGGGTTGGTGCTACCAACAACGTGCTGAATGTGCTGGGCCAGTTCTCGTATTTCCAGGTCTTCGCCCACTCCCACATTGAGCAAGCCATCTGGTGCTTGTGTGTGCAACGTAGCCGCCTCCTGCTCCAGAATAAACGCGCACGCATCCGCCAGGTCTTCATTATACATAAACTCACGACGCGGCGTCCCGGTGCCCCACAAGGTTACGGGCCGATGTGGGCTCTCTTTGGCTTCGTGGAA
The DNA here is from genome assembly GCA_030428385.1 of Rhodothermia bacterium. Classification (GTDB taxonomy): domain Bacteria; phylum Bacteroidota; class Rhodothermia; order Rhodothermales; family JAAAOL01; genus JAUIDY01. Next base: position 35,230 of record JAUIDY010000014.1, read on the forward strand.
CTTGCGCAGCAGGGCTGGCAGCACATGGCTGGTTTCTAAATCAAAGTTATCCCCCGGCCCATACAGGTTGGTGGGCATCAGCGAGATAAAGTCGTCGCCATATTGCTTGCGGTAGGCGGCACACAGCTTCACACCTGCAATCTTAGCGATGGCATACCATTCATTGGTGGGCTCTAAGGGGCCCGTGAGCAGGTATTCTTCCTTCAGCGGCTGCGGGGCTAGTTTGGGATAAATACACGAACTACCGAGAAAGATAAGCCGCGTTACCCCCGCTTCATGCGCGGCTCGGATAACGTTGGTTTGAATGGCTAAATTATCACCAATGAAGTCAGCTGGATACTGATCATTGGCGAGAATCCCTCCCACCTTGGCCGCCGCGAGAATGACATACGTCGGCCTCACTTCCTGGAAAAAGGCCTCCACTTCCGCCTGTTTACGCAGATCAAGCGCTTCTCGGGTACGCAGAATCAGGTTGTGATATCCTGCGGCGGTAAGGCGACGGACCACGGCCGATCCGACCAAGCCGCGATGTCCGGCCACATAAATGCTACTGTTCCGCTGTCCTTCGCGCATCCGCCACTACTCAGCCCCCAAAAAAGGTGATCAAGCGATCAACTAGAAAGATGGATGCGGCCACCGATGACATGATATTGAGTGCATCCAACCACCCAAGTGTCCGGCGGTACTCGGTTTCCATCAACACCAGATCTCCATCTTCGAGCATGGGATCAACGGTGAGTGTCCCCAATTCGGACATGGTTTCTTCATAAACCGTATCCCATGCATTTTCTCCGCTGGGACGCATGACCTTCAACGTCATCCGATTGATAATACGGCCACGTCCGGGACCAATGCCTCCTTGTCCACCACCCGCGAGCCGTTGTTCTCCTAACCGTGGACCGCCTGAAATAGTAAGGACCGTACTGAGGTGGGTTCCTTGCGTAATTTCATACAGACCACCGCGGGTAAAAGCACCCCACAGGCTGATGCGAATGGTAATGTCACCAGGTTCAGCAAAGCGGGTATAATTCGCTGCACTTCCCGTCAAGGATCCAATATCAGGGAAGGCTTGACCATGAGCAACGGGGGTCCCCAGTATACACAGGGCCAGAACTACTAAACTAAGGGATAAACGCACGATATTAACGTCAGGCGGCTTTAGAGGGTAAGAGGGATACGGGGAAACGCGTCGTCACCGCGTGCTACGGCCATAGCGTCTAGCGCTGCTTTCCACCATAATAGTAGTTGTTGTAGTAACTATACTCGTACCCATAGCCATAGCCATACTTGTACCCTCCGTAGGCAGCCTTCAGGTCAAAGCGGTTGAGCAAGATACCCAGGATGTCGGTGCCGACACTCTGCAGCGATTCAGCACTCCGTTCGATGGCTTGCCAGTTGGTGTCTCCAGCAGCACACACCAGAACAGCGGTATCACAAAGAGAAGCCAGGATCAAGGCATCGGACACGACCAAGATGGGCGGGGTGTCTACCACAATCACATCAAACTCTTGCCGCCAATGGGCCAAGAATTTCTGCATCTTGCGCGACCCTAACACTTCTGCCGGGTTGGGCACGTCCCGGCCCGCAGGAAGCATATAAAGGTAGCTGTCGACGTTGGTGGTAAACTGCTCGACACTTTCAGGAACCGAGTCGAAAAGCAAATCCACGAGCCCGGGATCTCTTCCGATTCCCATCAAGCGATGGCCTTCCGGACGCCGCAAGTCAGCATCAATATAAAGGGTTCGACGTCCAGCCTGGGCCATGGTCACGGCCAAGTTAAGCGCCGTAACGGTTTTCCCCTCACTTGGGTTGGCACTCGAAATCATGATGACCCGCGATTCCTTGTCCGGCTGGCTAAACTGGATGTTGGTCCGCAGCCGGCGATAACCTTCTGCCACGGGCGACAACGGGTTCAGCAAGGAGATCAGGCGGGTACTGTAATTCTGCCCCTCAATGTCCACCCGGTCCTGCCCTTTGAAGTCCTGCTTGATGACGCGCTCCATGTCGGGCACAATACCAATCACGTTGTACCCACGGCGCCGCAGGTCTTCTGGCTTGCGCACCTTGTTATCAAAGGCATTCCGCACGAAAGCCAAGCCGAGGCCCACCATTAACCCGATGATGGCTCCCAAGATCAGGTTGAGTTGGATATTGGGGCTCACCGGACGACGCGGGACCAGCGCCTCATCGACGATGTCGGCATAGCCAAGTTCTGACTGCTCGGCAACACGCGCTTCCTGCAGCTTCTGAATGAGTTGCATATAGAGTTGTTCGCGCGTGGTCAGGGAGCGCTGGAGCCGATTCAGAATAATATCCTTCTGTGGGATGGTGCTCAACTCGCTTTCATATTCCTGCAAACGCACTCCATACAAGTCCATGCGTCCTTCCAACCCGCGCAGTTGCACATTTTTCGCCATGATCTGCTGACGAAGGTTGGCAAGGTTTGACAACCGACCTTGCATGGTTTCCTCACCGGTGCCTCCCAACACGACCAAGTCGCCAGAGGCCAACACATCCGAGACCATGGCCTGAATCCGTTCGTTGGCCCGTTCCTGATACTGCGCCTGCTCGGCCCGCAGCCGCACCAAGTCACGATCTAGTTCTGGGTTTTCCCGAAGCTCCGGGTTGCGGGCGATCTTCTGCTCAATGACAAGTTCGATCTGGGTAATCTGTTGGGTCAGGGCCTCAATAGCCTGATTATCTCCCGCGCTGAGTTGGCGGGTGAGCCCGGGCACGACTTCTTCCATTTGGTCTTCGAGGGCCCGAAGTTCGGCCTGAACCATACCCATTTCCAATTGGGTCTGGTATTGTTGCTCCTGCAGCGAAGACGTTTTCGTGATCAATTGGGACGCCTCAGCCTGGGGATTAATCACACTTTGCTGGCTTAAAAACGAGGTCAGGTCGTTTTCGGCGTTTTCCAGTTCTTCTTCAAAGCTGCTCGTAATCTCAGACAGGAAATCTTTCGAGGCCGAAGCCTGGGAGCGACTCGTTGTACGGTTATACTCAACAAACTCCTGCGCATACAGGTTGGCTAGCAGGGCTGCTTCGGTAGGCACATTGCTTTGCACCGTCAGCCGAATAATATCCACATCACTTGAAACCGGACGCACCTGCATGTGCCCCTGTAAACGCTGAGCCACCTGAAGCTGGGTGGGCAGGGCTTCGGCTTGCCCAAGCAAGGTGAAGCGTTGATCCGTACCCGGGATGTTTTCAATATCTAAGAGCCGCTCGGCCACCCGCATCGCAATACGGCGAGACTTAATAATCTCGATCTCATTGGCCATGCCGCGAGGCACACTGGCCCCGCCATCGTACAGGTCGAGTTGCGACGACGAACCGGGGCTGTTTACCAGAATGGTCGTCGAGGCCTGGTATTCCCGATCCTGCTGCAAGGTATAGAGGGCAACCCCACTCAGCACAAGAACGAAGCAGGCGAGAATAATCCACTTGTTCTTAAATAGGATTTCGACGACTTCGTGCAGCGTGACCTCACCTCCCTCCTGGTCTAACGGAGGAGGGGCTGCGCTTACACCGTTCGTCCCATTCTGATACGGGGGCTGACTGAGTGCCTCAGGGAAATTTTTTCGTTCTGCCATGAACTTGGGATGCACAACTAGGGAGGATGCGAATTGGGTACTTCAACAAGGAAGTGTGCTCAAAATAGCACAGAACGTATGCCATCTCACAAGGGCCGTGCCGTTTCGGCACGACAGATACATGGGCCTCTTTCATTCAACGCATGATTCACTACCTTACCGGCAGCAACCATATCAAGGCACAAGCATAAGTTCATAAAGTAGAAATCTTTTAGGACGAAATCTTTGGGGTTGTGTAAAAAAGCGATGTGCTCTGTTGACATGATGCTGAAATATCCACATTCCCATGCGCTATCGCAACAGCATGTGGGATAAGATTATTGAAACAAATGCACCAATTTTGTTTTCTACGCCCCGTGCTCAAAGTCAACGATGATTCATGTCTTAATGTTGTAGCCTTTCTGACTTTTAAGACTAACCTATGTATTTTGTTGGTGTGTTGCCGTCCTGCCCATGCTGTATCCAAACGCCGCATAGACTCCTAGCTTAGGTTTTACCCGTTGTATAACATTCCGTTATCCCGCCCCGATATTAGTTCCTTGGAGCGTCAATACGTCCAGGAAGTGTTGGAGTCTTCCCGTTTATCCCTCGGTCCTCGGCTCGAACAGTTCGAGGCCCTGATGGCCACACAATGTAAGGTGCGTCATGCGGTTGCCGTAAACAGCGGCACCGCCGCCCTGCACCTAGCCACCCTTGGCCTTGGCCTTAGCGCTGCCGACGAAGTCATAACAACGCCTTTCAGCTTCGTCGCCTCCACCAACGTTTTGCTCTATGAAAACATTTCGTTTCGTTTTGTAGACGTTGACCCTGACACGTACAACATCAATCCCGACGCGGTTGCCCGAGCGATTTCGGGTACCACCAAGGCCATCCTTGCGGTCGATATCTTTGGATTACCTGCTGATTGGCCCCGGCTCTCCCATCTAAGTACTCAACACAACCTGTCTCTCATCGACGACGCCTGCCATGCCCTCGGCGCACGCTTGGGTGAACAGCCAGCGGGAAGCTGGGCCGATGTTTCTTGTTTTGGCTTCTACCCGAACAAACAAATCACAACGGGCGAAGGTGGGTGTTTGGTCACGAACTCGGATGCGCTGGCTTTACTGAGCCGTTCGCTCCGCAACCAGGGTCGCGCCACCGATGCGCGTATGGAGCATATCTACCTGGGCTATAATTACCGCATGAGCGAACTCCAAGCCGCCCTCGGCTGTGCCCAGTTAGAACGGCTGGATGAATTGCAGGCAAAGCGCCAGCAAATCGCCCAGTGGTACCATGAAGCCCTTGCTCCGCTGCAAGATGATCTGGTGCTTCCCTTGCAGCCTGCCGACGCGACCCGGAGTTGGTTTGTCTATGTGGTTCGTTTACAAAACCACTTCACCACGGAAGCCCGTGACCGCTTGATGCAACAGCTTCAGGCGCACGGGATTGGCTGTTCGCCTTATCTTCCCAGCATCCACTTGCAGCCCTATTACCGCCAGCGCTTTGGCTTCAAGCCAGGCGATTTCCCCATTTGTGAAGGCATTTCGGCACGTACCCTGGCCCTGCCCTTCTTTTCCTCCCTCACCCAGGACGACGTTCAGACCGTTGCCGAAGTGCTTCAAGAGTCGCTTGCGACGTTGCCCCAGTACACCTCCTCGTTCGTGACAAACGTTTCGTGAGGCGTAGCTTGCGAAAGGCCCTCTTCAACACATGATGCCCATGGACAGGTTGAAGAACACCGTTCCGTCATCAGACGTGCTGAAACGAGTGGTAGATTGTGTAGGCGCAGGGTTGCTCATGCTGCTGATGTGGCCCGTTCTGGGTGTGTCTGTGCTCGCTATTCTGGTAGATAGCGGACGTCCCGTCTTTTTTACCCAACAGCGTGCGGGTAAGCATGGCATCCCCTTTACGGTCTACAAACTACGTACCCTGCATATCCAGACCCACAACCCGACACTTCCCCAAGCCCTCGCCACCCGCGTCGGAAGGGTCTTGCGGCGGTGGGCCATCGATGAATTGCCTCAACTCTGGAATGTGCTTAAAGGCGACATGAGCCTCGTGGGGCCGCGCCCTACGCTTCTGGACCAGGTGGCCCACTATAGTGCTTATGAGCGCCGCCGCCTTGAGGTTCGCCCTGGCCTTACCGGGTGGGCCCAGGTTAATGGCCGCAACGCGCTGTCATGGCCCGAACGCATCCGACTGGATGTGTGGTATGCGGACAACCAAAGCTTCTGGCTGGATGTTCGCATCTTGCTCCGTACGCCCCTCGTCTTGCTCGCTGGAGAGGGTGTTTATGGCCAAGCAGGCCGCAACGAATCGTTCGGGCCTACAGAACCTCCCACCGAGCCCGCAGCCCCGTGAACGTGCTCCTCACCTGTGCTGGCCGCCGTGTTTCCTTATTGCGGTCGTTTCAAGAGGCCGTGGCCCCTTTCCACGGGCAGGTGTTGGCCGCGGACCACGATCGGATGGCTCCCACCCTGCCCCTGGCCGATCAGGCAATCCATCTGCCGCCCCTCTCAAACGACGCCTATCTCCCCACCCTTTTGGAGATTGTCCAGACCCATCAAATTTCCCTGATCGTTCCCACCATCGACACCGAATTGCCGCTACTGGCGCAGGCGTCTGCTGCGTTGGCCCACCATGGCTGCCACATTGCCACGTCTACGCTTGCCTTCGTGCAACGTTGTGCCGACAAATATGCCGCCGTGCAAGCGTGGCAGACAGCTGGTATACCGACTCTTCCTACCTGGTTGCCCGATCAGCTTCCGGACGTACTTCCCGACGACCTCTTCACCAAGCCCCGCCGTGGAGCCGCCAGTTCCCTCGCCTTTCGTGTTTCCGCCGCCCAGCTTGCCCATGCGCTGGCGCTTGTTCCTGACCCCATCGTGCAGCCTTTCATCGACGCTCCTGAAATCACCGTTGATGCCTTGTTCGATTTTTCGGGCCGCCTGCTTCACTACGTGCCCCGGCTCCGGGTCCGCACGCTGGCGGGCGAATCGATTCAGGGCATCACCCTCGACGATTCGCCTTTCCACCAGACGCTGCAACATGCCTTAACACACGCCGGAGAAGCTGGTGCGCGTGGCCCGATCACCCTTCAGGCTTTTCAGACCACTAACGGGCTCGTATTCTCAGAAATCAACCCGCGCTTCGGGGGCGGCTTTCCGTTGGCTAAGGATGCCGGTGCGCAGTATCCGCGCTGGCTGGTGCAACTGGTGCGCGGCGAAACGCCCGATGCCGTCTGTGGCGTCTACCAGCGGGGGCGTACCATGACGCGCTATCACTCCGAGTTGTTTGGCGATGAATAAGCCGCGTGCCACACCGAAGCGGGTGCTGCTGCTTGCCCGGTACCTGGATGCCGGAGGCATCACCTCGCACCTGGCCGCCCTGGCCGAAGGCCTCCAGCAACGTGGTATCGAGGTGGTCCTGGCCAGCCGAGGCCGCGTCGAAAACCATCCGCGCGACGCCCACTGGTTTGAAGCACGCGGCATTCCGCATATATCGATTCCTTTTCCTTTGCGTGGGGTATCGCAGGAATCTTTGCGTGATGCCGTGCATGCCCTTCCCGCTTTCCTTCAAGCCATACGTGCGTTTCGCCCGGACTTGATCCATGTCCACTTCCGCTCGGTGAGCCTGTATGCCGGACTTGCCCGCTGGATCTGGCGCATTCCGTGTGTCGCCACCCTGCACGCCGAGCGCATCGCCGCGTCACCGTTGCGGCGACTGCTGTCGTACTGGGGCGATGCCGCCATCGGCGTGAGCCACGGCGCGTGTGCCTTCCTGCAACAGCATTTTTGCCTTCCCAAACACCGCATCCACTACATTCCAAGCGGCATCGACGCCATGTTTTTTCGCCCGCCGACCGTGGAAGAAAAAAAGGCAGCAAAACAACACTTCCAAATCCCGCCGGAAACGCCTGTGGTGGCGATGGTGGCCAACTTGTATCCCAACAAACGCCACGCCGACCTCCTGCAGGCGCTCGCGGCATTATCCCGGCGCGGCGTCAAACCCCTGGTTTTGTTCGCGGGATCGGGCGATGCCACGCCTTTTCAGCAGCTTGCCGACACGCTGGGTATCACGAAACAGGTGCGTTTTCTGGGTCACACAGCCGTGCGCCCGGTTCTCTGGGGCGCCGATGTATTCGTTTTGCCTAGCCATGCGGAAGGGTTTCCGGTTTCGGTGATCGAGGCGATGGCGTGTGGCGTCGTTCCCATTCGCACGGACGCAGGCGGAGCCGATGCACAAATTGAGCAGGGCGTGACGGGCTTCCTGACACCGTTCAACAACCCCCAAGTGTTGGCCGACACCCTCGAACGGCTGTTAGCCAACGCGCCGCTCCGCCAACAGATGGGCGAAGCGGCACGAAAAAAGGCGCTTGATGCGTTTAGTGCCGACCAGATGGTGGGCCGCACCCTCGCGCTTTATGAAGCGGTTCTTGGCGCTAGAACGTTGGGGTGAGGCGCAGCCACAGCGACGGGCTCAGACCATCGCCAGCGTCGCGGAGGGGCCACGCCATCTCCAGCCGCACGGCGCGGTCGGCAAAGCCCAGACCCACACCTGCCGACGAATAGATGTCGTCAAAGTCGAAGTCTTCGGCCTCAAAGCCGTTCGTCCACCCCGCGTCGAAGAAGCCGATGATCTGGAAGTCGTCGATCAGGTCATCGAACATCGAGAGGTCGTCGATGATGTATTCGGCGTTGCCGAGCAGCATCTCGGTGCCAGAGAAAATGTTCTGATGGTAGCCGCGCATGCTGCCGATGCCGCCCAACGTGAACTGCTTCTGGAATGGAATAAGGTCACCCTCTACTTTGCCTCCACGCACACGCAGCGCGAGACTGCTTTCGCGGGACATGGGGATGTAGAGCCGCCCGTCAGCGATGTAGCGATTGTAAGAAAAATCTCCGCCGACGCCATCGCCGATCTCGGCGACGAACCGGAAGGCACCGCCACGCGGCAGGTCGTGCAGGTTTTTGACATGCCCGCCTTCCACCGCCACGGAAAACGTCTGCACCTGCCCCTCGTTGATAAACGGGTTGGCTGCAAAGCCGCCGCCATCAAACAGGGACCAGTGCGTGTTGGTGTTCAAGCTGCGATGTTCTTCACTGCGATACCCGGCGCTAACTTGCACAAACGGGGTGATGCGCTGCACGGCGTAGATCGTCCACCCTTCGGCTTCGTAATAATCAAAAAAGTCGTTCTCGAAGAAAAAGGCCGCCAGGGAGTTTTCGGTCCACGACGTTTTCCACAGGTCGTCCGTGGTGGTGTTATGCCGGTAGCTTGCGCCCACCTTAATGGCATACTCTTCATTGCGACGGCGGTTGTTGTCCAAGCGCGTTTCGACGCCCAGTTCATAACGCCAGTCTTCGAGCGCAAAGCCATAGGCAAGCTGCCCATAAATTCGGCCCCGGTAATAATCGTCCCAACTCATCGGGGTCCGGCCAATGCCCAGCACCAGCCCTTCGACGCGGTTGTAGCGGATGGCGGGGATAGGTCGGTAGAGGGCAGTTTCGCCACGGTACGGCCACTTGTAGCCCCACATCTCGCCGACGAACGCGCCCCGGTAGCCACTGCGTCCACGAAATGGTCCAGTCCGCCAGTTGCGGTTGCGCCAGTGGTCATCCCACTCGTCGTCGTCCCACTCGTCATCATCATCGTCCCAGCGGTCATTGTCCCACTCATCATCGTCGTCGCGGGTACTGCGGCGTACTTCGCGGCGGCCATCGCGGTATACCCATTCGCCTTCAATGCGCTCGGCGCGCTCCGTGCGATCAATTTCATCTAGCGACCGCGCATCGGCGAGGGATTCGCCTGCCACCAAGTCGTCGGCGAGGCGGGTGGCTCGGCCCATGTCGCGCCCGATGTTTTCGATGCGGCCCGCGATGCTGTATTCATCTTCAGCTTCTAATTCGACCCGCAGGATCTCCATGTCTTCTTGGATATCATAGAGCAGCCGGCGCAACGCCTCCAGGTCTTCTTGCGAGAACGTGAGGTCACGGTTTCCATCGGCAGGAGTCATCACTTTGGTGGCCTGCACAAGCCGAGACGTGATGTCGCGGAGCCGGTCGCTGAGTGAGCCGGAGGCATTTTCGCCCAGGGTGGTTTCCTGAAGCACCGCCACCACGGTTTCGAGGGACGCCTCGATGAGGTCGCGTTCGTGCTGGTAGCGATAGGGTTCTTCGGCGGTGCGCAGGCTATGGCGTTGCTGGGCCATTGCGGGAAGCACCACAACGGCCAACAACACACAAAAAAGTCGAATCATTCGGGACATGGATCGCAGAGGTTATTTCCATTGGTTGGGCGAAATACGCATCCCGAACGGGAAGGGTTACACCGGGCGGAAATTGTCTGACCTTCGTCTGGCTGCTCATCTATTGTGATGTCCCCACAGTCATAGCAAACGCTCCGGTGTGGATCTCGTGACCAGCAGCGACAAACTACTGCCTTTCCAAATGAGGAATCATAAGGTACTTTTTAAACCAACGGTATAGCTTCACTCCGGGGAAACAGCATGATGCACCGCCTCTTTTTGATTGCCCTCAGCCTTCCCTTTTTTACCGGCTGCTCCGTCCTTGAGGCCGAAGACCAACAAAAAGTCGGCGGTGAAATCGTGATGGACGAGGACCCATTCTTTAACCTTCCGACCACCATCCAGGCAGGCGTTCCCTTTACGATTTCCTTCAATACAATGGGAGGCGGATGTTTCGACGGCGGCCCAACAAAGGTTGCGTATGATGACAAGGGCGCATTGGTTATCGCTTTCGATTATGTTACGACTGACTACCAAGATGCCATCTGTCCCAGTGTTTTAAAATACTTTCCCCATGAAGCCACGGTTCAACTCGACCAATCGGGCTTTTCAGAATTGCGGTTTTTAACGTGGAACCGTCAAGACGCATACCCTTGGGGGAATCCTCAGGTTATCGCGTTTACCATTCAGGTTGAGTAACCCCCATCCTTAACCGCGAGACTAATCGTTTATCCGTTCTTTTGGATTGATCCAAAAAAACCAAAAGATCAAGGCTGCACCAAAATCGGCTGACGCTGCGCCGCGGGAGCGGCACAGCTTCAAACTCGCTGCGCTCAGACAGGAGCGCTCGTCGCTCCCTGCGCTCCGCGTCCGAGCCACCGATTTTGCTAAGGCCCATTTTTAATTCTCAAATCCCGCACTCTCTCTTTCTCAAACTCTCCTTTTCCCCACTCCCAAACTCTTTCACTCCCATCCTCAATCATCCCCCGCCACCGCTTCTTCCGACGTTTCCGGGGCGGCGACCTGAATGCGCGTGCCTTCGGAGTGGGCGCTGAACTCGGGGGCGTACATGCACTGCACGGTGGTGATACCATTGGAGAAGTCCCCGGCATGCGCCACGCGGAGTGGATATTCGAAGACGTACGTGCCCTGCGGCAGGTAGCCGAAGAAAAAGTGCGTCGCGGCGTCGCGGGTGCTCTCGTAGTAGCCGAGGCCGTCCTGCCACTTGTACTGCGACAGCACATTCACCGGCTCCAGCCCGGACGCCCGCATGTCTTTCATGTGCACATATTCGAGGTTGCGGTCGGTGCGGAGGACGACGCGAACCTTCAGCAAATCGCCGGGGGTGAGCGTCGTGCCTTCGTCCAGCGAAACCAGTTGCGGCCCTGTTGGGGTGTTGCGTTGCAGCATCACCTCTTTTTCGATGCTCAGCGGCGTCTCGGCGGGCGTGATCTTGTCGAGCTGTTCAAAATATTGCCAGTACACCGCGCCCCAGCCGATTCCTTCGCCCTGCTTTTGGACACTGATGTCGCCCATTTCGGGCGTGACGCTGCTGCCGTCCCAGGCCGTCTGGAAGTAGCCCGTTCCGGCTTCGCGGTCCTCGCGCTCGCTGCTGTCAATGACGTATTCGCCGAGTGTGATGACGACGTCGGAGTCAACCGCCGTGAGGTCGGTGCCGCGCAGCAACAGGGCATAGACAGCGGCGGCGGTCGCTTTGGTCGTGCGCCAATCCTGCGTCTGCTTCTGCTTGAGGAGCCACTGCTTCATTTCCTCGACGGCGTCTTCGTCCTGCGCGACTTCGTGGAAGACCTCGATCAGCAGCGACTGCGTCTCGATGGGGGCCTGGTACCAGTAGTAGCCGTAATCGCGCTTCCAGTACATGCCCAGTTCGTCGTCGTGCAGCGCAAACTCACGCAGCGACGCAACGATGGCGTCTGGCGTCTCGGCATCGGCGGTGCGGTGCAGGGCCAGCGCGATCATGCCTTGCAGCAAGCGATTGTGGTTGAGCCAGTATTCCTGCGCCTGCCCGCGGTAGTAGGCGTGCGCCTCGCGCTGCGCATCGGTCATCGACAGGTCGGGGAAGAGGCTGCGTGTGTAGAGGTAATGGATCTGCATCCCATTCAGATGATGCTTCTCCAAATCTATGTTGGCTTCGAGCAGGCGGTCGTAGTCCTCGCGGATCTTCACATCGAGAAATCGGATCGCGCTGTTCAGCATCCCGATGACGCGGTCTTCCGACGCAGGCGTCAGCACGTCGAGCGTGAGCAGGTGCCCCAGCCCTTTGGCGATGTGCTGCGTGATGTAGCGGTCGGGCCGGCCGCCGTTGAACCACGGCCACGAGCCGTCGCCGTACTGCATCTGTTCGAGCTTGCGCAGCGCCGACTGCATCTCGCCGTCCATGCGGCGGGTGTCGAACAGCGTGGCGATGCGCTGCTTGCGGGCGGTTTCGTCCTGCGCGTGCAGCACCCACGGCGTCGCGTCGAGCATCAGCCCCTTGAGGTCCTGGTTCTTTTCGAGGTTAGAGACGAGCGCCTCGGCCCCGTCGCGCCGCCACTGGTCGTACACCTGCTCGATGCGCGGGTTTTTGCGCACAATGCCGGTGGCAATGCTGTTGGCGTAGAAGCGGCTGAACGTCTGTTCGGCGCACTCGTGCGGAAACTCCATCAGGTACGGCAGCGCCTGCACGGCATACCACACCGGGTTCGGCGTGTATTCGAGCGTGAAGCGGTGGTGCCGCAGCGTGCTCGACGTGCTGGTGCGCAGCTTGTCGAAGCTAAACGTTTTGGTCTCGTTGCCCCGAATCGGAAGCGGCAGCGTCTCGGTGACGAGCGTGCGGTTCGTGAGTACGGGAACGACGTTTTCTTCGCCATCGGAGAAGGCCCCGGCTTCGGCCACGACGCGATAGGTGACCGCCGACAAGCCTTCGGGGATGTCGAGCGTCCAGGCGAGCGGCGTGCTGCGTCCGGCGTCCACGTCAAAGCGCAGGAGGGCGTCGTCGTTGCCCAGTTCGTCGTCCAGCGGCTCCATCGTCAGCGCGTCGAACAGCAGCAGCCGGGCGTAACCGACCAGCGTGGTGTCCGACAGGTTGGTGACTTTGGCGGCGAAGCGGATCTCGTCGTTTTCGCGGAAGAAACGCGGCGCGTTGGGCACCACCATCAGTTCTTTCTGCGTGACGACTTCATGCTGAAGCTGCCCGTATTTTAAGTCTTTGCTGTGCCCAAACGCCAGCAGCTTCCACCGCGTGAGCGCCTCGGGCATGGTGAACGAAAAGACCACCTCGCCCGCCGCGTTGGTTTCGAGGTGCGGGAAGAAGAAGGCGGTTTCGTCCAGGTTGGTGCGCGCCTGCACGTCGGCGAGGCGTTCGTCTACCGGAGCCACGACGTTTTCGTCGAGCCGGGCATCGTCGTCAGCCAGCGCCTTCTGGGCACTTTCTTCGCCCTCTGCACTTTCTTCCAAACTCAATGCGGCATCTGCATTTAACGCTTGCCGCTCCATCGGCGCAGGCGCAGCGGCGGGAGGTGGTGCCGATTCTGCTACCGCTCCGGCCATCCGTGCATACCGCCGCCGTCCATAAAAATCGAATCCAAACCAGTTGAGTTGGTCGTACGAGCGGTGGCTGAAACCGTAGCGCGGGTTCCAGTTGTCGGCCTGAAGCTGTGTCGTGATGGTCTGCCGCAGGCTCGCATCGCCCCAACCCAACCGCGCGCCGTGGTAGCTCAGGATGTTGAAATACCAGTTGTGCGGACGGAAGGAATCCAGCGAGGCATCGTACATCGCTGCAACGAGTTCGGCAGCGACGGCATCCCCTTGCGCTCCCGCTACGGTGATCTTCCATTCTTCTTCCGAGCCCGGCTTTAACTTATCACGGAATGTCGCGAGCTTCAGTTCAAGCTGGCGGTTGGTGTACGGCACCGAGATCGTCTGCGAATGGCGGTAGGCGCGGTTGTCGCGCACGAAGGCGATATGCACGCCGAAGTTGCCCCGGTGCTGTTCTTCAATCGGCACGGTGAGGATTTCGGTGCTGTTGGACAGCCGGATCCACCGCGACTCGGTGATTTCGCCGCGATGCTCCACCTCGAACAACACCCGCACGTTCTCAGCGCTGGTCCCAATCAGAAAGGACGCCGTTTCGCCGGGTTCGCCCCCACTTTTGAGCGGTACAAACCAGTCGGCGAGCGGCACAGGCGGTGCGTCGTCGGTCGGTGCAAAAAGCGTGGTGACCTGCTGAAAACTAACCGGACGGCCCTGCGGATCGTTGGCGCTTAGTTCAAGCCGGTACGCCCCGCTGTCCCATTCGTCGATCTGCGAGAGATCCAGCATGGTGCTTTCTGCCGTGTCGAAGTCCAATGTCAGCACGGTTTCGGCCACCTCCCAGTCGGCGGGGTCGTCTTCGCCCGCGTAGTCGTCTAGTGGAAAGGCATCCGTAAACGTGGCTTCGGACAGGACGTGTTCATCCGGCGTATCCCACAACTCGGCGCGGAAATAATGCGCTGGCGGTTGCAAACGCACGACGGTCAGTTGTCCCTGCGTCGGCTGGGGCTTGCCGTTGAGGTTGTTCGCGCTGACGACGAGTTCACCAAACGTGGTTTTGTCCAGCCGATCCGGCACGTTCAGGCCCAGTACCAACGAGCGGTAGCCGACGGTCACGTTGGTGGTGGCGCTGTGCGTCTCGCCGGTGATGTCGGTCACATCGGTGGTGATGCGATAGTTAAACTGCAAGCCTTCGCTTTCGGGCAAAGAGCGGTCAGGCAGCGCCTCAAATTGAATGGTGAATGCCCCCACTTCGTCGGTCGTTGTGGTACCGTGGGCGATTTCCACTTCCTGACCGCCTGTGGGCCAATACCAGCGACGGTACCACGGCAGCCAGCGCGGCGTGCGCACCACACGGTATGTCACCTCGGCCCCGTCGATGTTGGCTCCCGCATACGATTCGGCCTTACCCGTTACCGTCGCGAGGTCGTACAAGGCGGGCGCATCGGCGGGCGGCTCCATTGTCACCTCGAAGCGCGGGCGTTTGTATTCCTCTACTGAGAACGAGGTGGAACCGTAGCCATTGTTGATGCTCATGTTGCCCAGCAACCCGCCCGACGGGGCCACAAACGAGCCGCTGAACGTTCCGTATTCGTTGGAGACCAGCGTCATCGTCTCCACCTGTTGATGGTTCACATCATAAAAGGTGACGACGGTGCTTTGCTCAGGGCGGATTTCGTAGCGCTCGCCCTCCTGATACATCAGGATGCCCTTGAAATAAATCGTCTGCCCCGGGCGGTAGATGGCGCGGTCAGTGAAGAAGTGCGTGACGAGGCGACTTGTCTCCGATCCCCGGTAGCCGTAGCCATAAAACGACTCGTTGGAGATCAGGCTGTCGCTGCGGTGCGAAAAATGCAGCTTAAACGAGCGCTGTTGCTGCGGCTCGATACGCACAAAGCCGTTGCTATCGGTCCGTTCGCTGCCACTCCAAAGCTGCGTCACCACATCCCACGCGCCCCGGCTGTCCTGATACCGCAGCCGCACCTGCGCCCCAGGAAGCGGTGCGCCCGTTTCCCGGTTCAGCACGTACACATCATACGTCCCATCGTTGTGCCGCCGCGCGAGGTAGCTGATGTTCGAGACCTGGAAAAACGCATAGCCGAGCGCTTCCTCGTTGAAGGAATAGTCGGCGTTGGTGGAGGCGAGCAACAGGTAGCTGCCCCGTTCCAGCGCAGGCACACTCAGTTCCGTGCCATGGCGCTGGTAGTCGCCTTCGTTCGGAATCAGGTACGACGTCTCGACAACAGCGGGGCGGGCGGCCAACCGCCGCAGAATCTCTAGCCGCTGCTGATAGTTGGCCCGCTGGAGTTGCTGCTGATCTTCGGGTGTGGCATGCACCGCTTTGACGTACACGTCGCGCAGGTTGCGGAAGTTGAGCCGCGCCAACAGCGGCTGCCCCGGCACCTGCGCTTCTTCCGTGGTCAGTTGCAGTTCTTTTTGCCCGATGCTGGCCTGCAGCGCCCGGCAATTGCTCGCGCCCCACGCCTGTGGAAATGCCTCGATGGCTTCGCCGCACAGGTTGTAGGCATCGCGTCGCTTCCAGCGGTACGTTTCGGGACCGCCGGGTTGGTACTGGTTCGCTTGTTCGTCGTACAACTGCGCTAGCGCAAACGTCGCCTCGGTGCCGGCAGGATCGTCGGCGTAGGTCTGTTGGAGCGTTTCGAGCGCCTGCTGATACAGCGCGTCTTTGTCCGGAATTGCGGCGTGGTCATACACCAGCTTGAGCCGTTTTAAATCGGCGTCCACCAGCGCGGCGGGGTCGTCATCGTCCAGATGAAAAGTGAGCAGCATTTGGAGGATGCGAACGGCATTTGGTGCCGGTGCCAGCGCATCGGGTTCGGGCTCTACGAGTCCGGCAAAGGCGGCGGCAGGCTCGAAGTAGGCCGGATCGTCGAGCACAAACGTCTGCTCCGGCGTGATGAGGCTGGCTTCCGAGTTGCTCAGGAAATCGACGGCGCGGAAGGCGAGCAGGTCGTAGAGTGTGGGCCGCAACGCGCGGCTGTATTCGTACGCCGACAGCACGGCGGCATACGCTTCCACGGGCGTGGCTTGCAGGATATCGACGGACGCGACGGATTGCAGATAGGCCGCTACGGCGCGCGAAAGGATCGTGTGGGTGTCCCACGTCTCCACGTCGCCCTCGTCCACCGTGTCGGTGGTGGTGCGGTTGTGGAATTGCCAGCGTTGCTGCTGGTAATAGCGGAAATACAGTTCACCGAGGTACGAATGGAGCACCGCCTGGACAGGCGGTTCGCTGGCGGCAACTTCTTCGCGGATCCGTGCCATGACGGTGTTCACGGCGTCCTCTTCCAGGTACACCACGTACTTCACCTGATACAGCAGTGCCTTGATGACCTGCGGCTGGTGGCCTTCGGCCTTGGCGTCGGCGTAGATGGTATCCACCACCTCGCGGGCGGATTCGGGAAGCCCTTCGCGTTCGAGCGAGTCGGCCCGGGCCCAGGCCGCGTTGTAATCAGAAGAGGGCGTCATAACGTTTTGCGCCTGTGTCGTCGATCCGCCGAGGCTCCACACGAGCACCAGCAGCAACCATGTATGAATTCGCATAAGACGTGTCGTCCTAAGTTGTGTGCCAAGATAGGGTCCTAACGGCTAACGAGATGCGATTATGATGCCACGCCCCATCGAAGCGGGTATTATTTGTTTGATACCGGCTCGGGGATGGCAAAAATAAGAGTTGTAAAAACAACCACATCTTAGAACCCTTCATCTATTAAGAGAACGTGGCTGCCACCTCCAATATGCCCCGTTTTAATACCAACATTAGTTCCTCAAAACGTGCTGACCATCTCTCTACCGACACTGTAATGTATGTGTTTAGAATATCTTCTGACACAGGTCGATCTGAGAATTGCCGCACACTCTCTCCAAGTTGCTGTATCGGTTCAACCACTCCTTCCATCCACTTGAAGTTGAAAACGATATCACCATTTGAACGCACCGAAATGATAGATCGCGTTGGGTGGATGAAATCAAATATCAAATTAAATGAGCCGGTTAGCGCACCTGTCCCCCAAGATATGCTATCCGCTTCGTCTGCCGACCATTGGTAGAGTTGCCTAAGCTTTTGCACATTCTCAGAACCCATGCGTCGCTGTGCATCTTCAAAGAACTTTTCTTTACTCCACTTTTGACGGACACGGCCGGAGGTACTACTGACTTCTTTCTTTACTTCGGCCCCATAAATATTGGGAATCAGTATTTCTAAATCTTCATGCTGATAAAAATCCAACTCAATGCCCAACACATCAAACCGGCTGTTTTGATTGACGAAACGGATCAAGTCCTTAAGGCGATCATCCAGCCGATCCATTAATACGACGAAGCGGAAGTTACCTTCATTTATGTTTTGTTTTAAGGTGTGCAAAAGCTCCGAGACATCCTCACTGCCGCATCCATAGAAGTCCTGTAGCTTCTCCTCCAGGCTCATGTTAAAACCAGAGGCGACCAATTCTGCAAGCTTGGAAGAAAATTGGGCAGGATCAGCATAGCGACTCCAAAGAGACGCACCGTAATCAAGCATTTGAGCTATCACCCGCCTTTTGTCGGCATTCTTGTAAAGTTTCGTCTCTATGATGTAGATGTCGCCATCTTGGTCTATCCCGAGAGCATCAATTGGCCCACTTTCAGTTGGGAATTCGCGGGCGAGGATCAGTAATTGGATGTCTTCTTTCACCTCGTGAAGGGGCAAGCTTTCGGGATTGTTATAAATGTATTTTTGTAGATATTCCTCCTCCTGGATCACGGTGCGCTCCAGCCGTTGTGCTTCTTTCCCGCGTTTTGAAATAATGATGCTCATCCCTTTGCTCGCTTAGAAAACGCAATTCCCTCGCTAAGCTGCACAAAAGCACACTCTTTTTCGAGCATGTGCAGTGTTTTTTTTGATCGATTTCCTATTATTTCCCACCCATTCCGTCCACCACCCCAAACCCTGTCTTCATGCTCCGAACGCTGCGGCGTAATCTTGTGCATCGCCCCATCAACAAGCTTCATCGCGATTATGACGCCTGGCTGGGCATCGACAACACCATCCGGCTCTCGAAGGCCATCAACCGGCTGCTCCACGGGGGCGAGCAGCGGCGCTATGATCGGGCCTACCGCGAGCAGTTCGATGCATTGCTGGCCGAAAACGGCCCGCTGCTGGACGGTGCTGCGCCCCGCAACACCATGCGCGACGGGTGGGCCATCGACCGGTCGGGCACGCTTCCGGGCATCGCGGAGTTGCTAAAAGACACCGCGCCCTTGATCGAAACACGAGGTGGACTCACAGAAGAAGAAGCACAAGCAGAGAAAAAGCCGTTTTTCTACAGCCTGTTCGAAAAAGACGACCTGCATCGGTTTCCTTCCTTTATGGACTTTGTCCTGTCCTCGGAGGTGATTGCGACGGTGGCCCACCACATGGGCACCATCCCCGTCCTCTCCCGCACCCGTCCTCCGGGCGTCCGCTTTATGGAATCCAACGAGGCCTATAACCCCAACCCGGGCGGACCACCTCAGCAAAGCCAGAACTTCCACCTCGACATCCACGACCGCCCCGTCGTGTACGTCATCGTGCTACTTCGCGACACCACGGAGGAATCAGGACCATGGCACTTTTTGCCTGCCTCGGCCTCCGAACGCGCCGCGAAGGCGCTCGACTACCAAAAGCGCGGCCAACCCTACCGCATCACCGATGAGCAGATGTATGCCGTGGCCGACCCCGACGACGTGATTCGTTTTACAGGCCCGGCAGGCTCGGTCCTGTTCATTGAGTCGGGGCGTTGTTTCCACTATGGCAGCCGCAAGGCCATCATTCCGCGCTACCAGATGATGTATGGCTTTACGACTGTGTGCCGGGGCGATCTCACCGAACTCGTATCGCAAGGGCAACAACATCCATCCGCTGCCAGCGACGCCACGCTCAGAAAAATGGTGCTGCGACACGAATAATCCGATACTCGCGACGCCGGCGAAAGCGTTTGGGTTATTTGATGGGACGCCACGCGGGTTGTCCGTCTAGCCCGGCGCGATGGGTAATCCGCTGCACCTCGCTTCCATCGCGGCGGGCGACAAATAGCTCGCGGTCACCTTCGATGTCCCGGCTAAACACGATCCACTGTCCATCGGGCGCATAGCTGGCACGGTACTGCTCGGTGGCGCCCCAGTTGTTGTCCCACGGATTTACAAACGCCGTCTGCTGAAATCCGGCGGCAGCACGTTGGGCCTGGGTAAATACCGGATGCACCGCTTCGCCGTCTTTCGTCATCTCATACAGTTCGAAGCTGCCGCCTCGGTCGGAGTAAAACAGCAGGTGCTCCCCATCGGGCGACCAGGATGGGGAGAAGTTCCTGCCCTGCCCTTGGGTTAATGCCCGCATCCCCGTTCCATCACGGTTGAGGAGATAGAGGTTCCAGCTATCCGTCTCGTCATCGTTCCCAACACATACGAGGTGGCGGCCATCGGACGAAAACGCCGGGGCGGTTTCCCAAACCCCATTGTTGGCAGGCGTAACACGTTGAGGCGTGAGATCATCCAGCGTAACCGTCCACAAGTCATCACCCTGCGAGAAGATCACCGTCTGGTTGTCGGGCGCAAAGCCCGGGTCGAACTCATAACTCCGGGTGTTATAATCGGGCAGGTTGCTCAGGCGGCGGGCGTTCTCGCCATCGGCATCGGCCACCCACACATGCCACCCGCCCTGGCGGTAAGACTCAAACGTGATTTTACGTCCGTCTGCGGACCACGATGGGAAATGATCGGGCCGCGACCCCGATTGCCCCACCTGTCGCTTTTGCCCCGTGCTTAAATTCAGAACAACGAGGTTTCCGCTCCCCTGCCGCGTCTGTTCATAATAGAGAATCTCCCCCTCAGTAACGTCGCCAATGCGCGTGTTGCTTGTCCCAAGCAGGATCAGTCCACTGGCAACAACTCCAAACAGAACCAGCAGCGCATACTTCATGGGTTTCCGCTTTTAGGGAATTCCTTCAGACAGCCCACCCAAAAGAGACACCACGATTGCCCCGTCTTACCGGTACACCTTCAGCTTCTGCCCCGGATAGATAGTGTTGCGCCGGAGGCTATTCCAGCTTTTCAAGTTGCTCACCGACACACTGTAGCGCGTGGCGATTTTGCCCAGGCTGTCACCGCGACGCACGGTATGGGTGACATAGCTCGGGGCGCTTTGCCCAGGATGGATGGTGAGGCGCTGACCGGGACGGATGGTGCTTCCGCTCAGGTTGTTCCAGCTTCGGATGCTCGACACCGATACGCGGTACTGTTGGGCAATTTTGCTGAGGTTGTCGCCGCTTTTCACGCGATAGACGATGCGTTCGGGCTCGGCAGGGGTGTTGGAGGTGTACAGGTAGAGCCGCTGCCCGGAGTTGATGCGGCTGCCGCTGATGTTGTTCCACTGCCGGATATCGCTCACCGACACGCCATATTTGGCGGCAATTTCGCTCAGCGAGTCGCCGCGCCGCACCCGATACACGATGCGGGTCTCGGTGGTGGCAGGCTCAGGGGTTGCCGTCGGCTCAGCAGATTCGGTGCTGGGCCCGGCTGTGCTGGTCGTACGCACGGGCGTATCGGGCGCAGGTGTCGGGGTGGCGATGGTAACCGGGCTCGCAGGCGCAAGCGGACGCACCGTACGGGAGCCATACTGCACCCGCACCGGCTGGGCATCAGCAATCGACACATCGCTGTTGATGCGCGGCACCGGCACAATGAGTTCCTGCCCCGGATGGATGGTGTTGCTTCGTAGTCCATTGGCATCCTTCAATGCCGTCACCGAAATCCCAAACTGGGCCGCAATTTTTCCGAGGCTGTCGCCACGCCGGATGGTGTACGAATCCACGCCCCGCTTTTTCTCATCGGGCAGGGCTTCGAAGGCAGCCGCAAACTGGTCGTAGCTGCCCAGCGGGATGCGAAGCATGTACATGCCATTGGTGGCAGGCAAGGTGTTGCGGCGCAATTCAGGGTTTAGCGCCTTGATGGTGGCTGTGGTGGTGCCCGCCATCTCTGCCACGTCGCGTAAGGCCAGCATGCCTTGCACGGGCACCAGTTCATATTCATACGCCGGACCTTGCGGGGCCGGACCCAGGTCAAACGCACCGGGGTTCGACATCACCAGCGCCGTGGCGATAAACATCGGCACGTAGTTGCGGGTCTCGCGGGGCAGGTACTCGTACATCTCCCAGTACGTCGGGTTTTCCTTGCCCGTCTGGCGCATGGCGCGGCGGATGCAGCGCGGGCTGCAGTTGTACCCCGCGATGGCCACGTGCCAGTCTTCATTGTACATCTCGTACAAGTCCTTCAGGTGCTTCGCTGCGGCACGGGTGGCTTTTTCCGGGTCCATGCGCTCGTCCACCCAGGTGTTCACATCAAGACCGTAGGAGCGGCCTGTTGCCGCCACAAACTGCCACATGCCCACCGCTTTGGCCCAGCTTGCCGCCCGGGGGTTCAGCGTGCTTTCGATGACAGCGAGGTATTTCATCTCGTCGGGCACACCTTCTTCCGCCAGGATCTGCTCGATCATCGGGAAATACGTGTCCGAGCGGCTGCGCCATTTCTCTACGCTCGACGTCCGCTCGCGCAGCAAAAACTGGATGCTTTGCTCCACCAGGCGGTTCATCGTCATTGGCACCGTCGCGGCCATCGGCTCCAGCGGGGGCAGCATCACGTCTTCGAGCAGCGGGGCCTCCAGGTTGTCGAGTGCCGCAAACATATCGGCTCGCAGTTGGAAGATGTCTTCGTGCGGAATGGTAAGCGTGGGGTCTGAAATGCCGTAATACCGCTCGTATTCGGTGACGATGGTGCGGTACAACTCGCGGTAGCGGGGACGCTCCATGATGCCGGGCTGCAGCGAAAGCGTGCCCAACTCGGTCATAGCCAGTTCAAGGAGCCCTTCGGCATGTTCGCCGTCCTCTTCGGCTTGCGCGGCCAAGATGTCGGCCTGATACCGGTAGAGCCGGCTGATGCGTCGCAGGATTTGTGCATCGGAGAGGGTGTCAGACGCCAAGCCATATTCACTCCCGAGAACGCCACGCAAACCGGCAGCGGTAGCGCCTTGCGGAAGCAATTCAGGCGGCTTGCTCTCGGTCCGCGTCAACGGGACTTGCTCAACGGTAGAGGAGGAAGTGTTCGCTTCTTGTTGGGCCGCTGCAGGCAGCACACACCAAGCGAGGACAAGCATCAATAGAAGCAGTCGCTGCACGGAAATCTCCAAAAATGGCTGTGGAAGGGGCAAACACGTAGAGAACGTCAACGCAAAAACATCAACACGGGGCGAAAAAAGCGGGAGCGTGCACCTGGAAAACCCCGTGACGGTTCAATTAGCGCACTCTTAAAGTTATACCTGAGTTCGGTTCCCGTAGACGTTTTTATTATCGGCACTTGCCCGGTTTTCCGCAAGTAGAAATGTTATTTTTTTAGCAGCAGTGGTCTTATCTATTTTCCCCTCTTCTTCGTGGTCAATGAAGTTGTGTCACATATCGGCCTACTGGTAGGCGACAAAAATGCCTCTTCTTGTCATCTCGACGAACACTGAATCAAGTTCAGCACAGGCTCCGCGAAGAGAGATCTCCCTCGATTGAATTGTCACAATCGAGGGAGATTTACTTACGTCAGTCGGCTACGCCTCGTGTCTCACATGCGTTTAGCTCCGCTTTGCTCCGTGACACGAGCCAAAGGCGACTGATGAACTCATCTCCCGTTGGTCGATTTGAGATGACATGGCTCAACGTTTTCTTGTCTATTGAGCCTTTTGCCCGAAATCAGGCCACGGGTGCCTGCAAGCTTACAGCGGGATGTTGCTATGCTTCTTCTTGGGGTTATTCACGACCTTGTTTTTTAGCATCTCCAGGCCGTTGATGAGCTTTTGCCGCGTCCGCCGGGGTTCAATCACATCGTCGATGTAGCCAAACTCGGCGGCGACGTATGGGTTGGCGAACTTCTCGCGGTACTGTGCGATGAATTCATCCTTGACGGTCTGGGGATCATCGGCCTCGCCGATTTGCTTGCGGTAGATAATCTCGACGGCCCCCTGCGGCCCCATCACGGCGATTTCGGCGGTGGGCCACGCAAAGTTGAGGTCGCCGCGGATGTGCTTCGAGTTCATCACATCGTAGGCACCGCCATACGCCTTGCGGGTAATCACCGTCATTTTGGGCACGGTGGCTTCGCAGAACGCATAGAGCAGCTTGGCGCCGTGGCGAATCACGCCGCGCCATTCCTGATCGGTACCGGGAAGGAAACCAGGCACGTCCTCGAACACGACCAGTGGGATGTTAAACGCATCGCAGAAACGCACAAACCGCGCTCCCTTAATCGACGTATTGAGGTCGAGCACGCCCGCCAGCACCGCCGGTTGGTTTGCCACAATGCCGATAGACCGCCCGCCGAGGTGCGCAAACCCGACGATGAGGTTGGAGGCATAGTCTTCGTGGATCTCGTAAAACTGCCCGTCGTCCACCACCCGCCGGATCACATCGTGCATGTCATACGGCTTGTTCGGGTTTTCGGGCACCAGCGTGTCGAGTTCGGCGTCGGCCCGATCTGCGGGGTCGTTGGTGGCCCGGGCAGGTGGCGGGTCCTCGCAGTTCTGAGGAATATATGGCATCAGGTCACGGATCTTCAGCAAACAATCCACGTCGTTCGCCGCCGTAACATGGCAGACGCCGCTTTTGGTGGCGTGCGTGTCGGCACCGCCCAGTTCTTCCGCCGTCACATCTTCCTGGGTCACGGTTTTTACGACGTTGGGGCCCGTGACAAACATGTAGCTGGTGTTTTTCACCATGTACACGAAGTCAGTAATGGCTGGGCTATAGACCGCCCCCCCGGCGCAGGGCCCCATAATGGCAGAAATCTGGGGCACCACGCCCGAGGCCAGCGTGTTGAGCAGGAAAATGTCGGCATAGCCCCCAAGTGAGTTCACGCCTTCCTGGATACGTGCGCCGCCCGAGTCGTTCAGCCCGATGACGGGCGCGCCATTCTCCAGCGCCAGGTTCATAATCTTGACAATCTTCTGGGCATGCGCTAGGCCCAGCGATCCGCCAAACACCGTAAAATCCTGGCTAAACACGTAGACGAGCCGCCCATGGATGGTGCCGTATCCCGTCACCACGCCATCGCCATAGGGGCGGTTGTTGGCAAGGCCAAAGTCGGACACCTGATGCCGCACGAAGGTGCCTAGTTCCTGGAACGACCCTTCGTCGAGTAACACATCGAGGCGTTCGCGGGCCGTGAGCTTGCCTTTTTCGTGCTGTTTGGCAATGCGTTTTTCACCACCGCCGAGTTGAGCTTCGGCGCGGCGTTGGTCGAGGTCGGGAAAGAGAGAGCGTGGGCTTGACATAAGGAAAAGCAGAAATCATCAGCAGGCAGTGTGGGACAAACGTCCGCCGCCATAATAATGACCCGCGCGTCCTTGATCCACCAGAAAAAGCGCCGCTACTGTTACAGGGAAACCCTTACACGGGCCCCGCGGCTATTTCATCAGCAGCACCCGGCGTGTTTCAGCAAGGCCATCGCCTTCCAGCCGCAGCAGGTAGGTTCCGGTTGCCAGCCCCGAACCGTCGATGTGCACTGTTTGTGTTTGCTGCGCCGTAGTGGTCCCGGTATACAGAACCTGAACGGCACGGCCCAGCAGGTCGTAGAGCGTAAGCTGCACCGGCATCGCCACCGCCGTCGAGAAGGTCACGGTGGCTTCAGGATTAAAGGGATTCGGGTAAACTTCGCTCAAGTGAAAACGGCCAGCCAATTCCACTGCCACCTCTAACGTCGGCGAGTATTCAAACGCGCCGTCGAAATCTACCTGACGCAGCCGGAAGTAATGAACCCCCGGTGTCAGGTTTTCGAGTGAGAACGCATACGCCTGTGGCTCAAGCGTGGTGCCGTTTCCGTCGACAAAACCAACCATGTCCCAACTCTCCACGTCATCGGTTTCGACTTGTCGCTGCACCTCAAACCCGGCATTGTTGGTCTCCGACGCCGTCGCCCATTCCAACCGCACCGTTGCCCCATCTACGAGCGCATCGAACGCCACGAGTTCTACGGGGAGTAGTTGGGGCGTGCTCATAAACTCGCTGGTGTTGCCGTTGGCATCGGTGGCAGTGGCAACGATGTTGTCGGTGGGCAAGAGTTCGGGAGAAAGCGTGGGCGGTGTAAACACGACCGATTTCTCAGAACCTGCCATCACTTTGTTGGCGGCTGCCGTTCCCGCGTAGTCGCTGGCGGTATAGGTATCCGAGCCCAGCCAATCCTGGCCTTGCCCCAAAGTACCAGCGCGGTAAAAGTCGATGCGCAGCGGATAGACTGAGTTGGTCGGATCAGAATCGACGTCGTAGATGACAAACACGTTGCCGTTGGCCAGCACTTCTGAACGCGAGATGTCGGGGAAGTTTTGGAGGTCATTTGGTCCGCCGTCGGGATCGTCGGGATCAGAATCATTCGGCGTGGCCCCGTCGGGCGCATCGGTTACACTCAAATCTATCCCAAGTCCCCCCTCAATAAATCCGTTAAAAAAGATGGAGTTGAACACAACCTGGATGCCTGTAGAGGTATCCGTCACCTCCACGCCGTTGTTGCCGTTGTACGCGATGATGTTGGTCTCAGCGGTGTTTTCGGTGGTCGAGCCGATAACCGTGTTCGAGCCCTCTGCCACATCCACGCCGTCATCCACATTGCCCCGTGGCGTGGTGCCATTCGCAGCGACCCCGATATAGTTGCCCGCAATGGTGTTGCCAGATGCACCGGCGGTCAGTTCTACGCCATCGTCGCCGTTGCTCGAAATCACGTTGCGCTCGCCCGCGTCGTTGGTGCCATCGCCATCGGTGCCCACGCGGGTACCCGATGAGGCATCCAGCACGACACCTTCCTCGCCATTGCCCATCGCTGCAGCCCCATCGGCAGCCAGGCCGATGATATTCCCGGCGATGACGTTGCCGATCGAGGCATCATCAAAGATAACAACACCGAACTCGTTGTCCGAGATCACATTGCCTTCGTTGGCCTCGCCGGTACTGCCATCGCTGTTTGTACCGATGACGTTGCTGGGAGCGTCATCAACAAAAACACCCAGGAAATTGCCAATGCCAACGGTGCCCGCCGCATTGGTCCCGATGTAGTTGCCAGCCACGATGTTGTTCTGGGCCAGGATAGCAATGGCGGCATCGCTGTTGACAATATCCACGCCACTGTCGTTGTCCGAGATCACGTTGCGTTCTCCGGTGTCGTTGGTCCCATCGCCGTCGGTGCCCACCCGGTTCCCCGGCGCATCGACGATTTCAACACCGCCGCTGCTGTTCCCTAGCCCGTCGGTTCCCACCGCGTTGAGACCAATCACGTTGCCTGCGATAACATTTCCTGTTGACGCGGCCCCATCAATGACAATTCCGTCTTCGTTGTCGGAGATGACGTTGCCTTCATTGGCCTCGCCAGCGCTCCCGTCGCTGTTGGTGCCAATGATGTTGTTCGGTGCTTCATCAATCTGGATGCCGTCCTCAGCATTGCCCAGGCCCACTGCTCCATTGATGTCGGTGCCAATGTAGTTTCCAGCCACCGTGATGTTAAAGGCGAAAATACCATCGTCTGGATCCTCATTTGAGATGTAGACGCCAAAATCGTTATCTGAGATCACGTTGCGCTCACCGGCATCGTTCGTGCCATCGCCATCGGTGCCGATGCGGATGCTGTTGGCTTCAAAGATCTCGATGCCATCATCGGAGTTGCCGAAGCCCGCACTGCCAGCAGCGTTGGTGCCACTCAAGTTGCCTGCGATGACGTTGCCCGTGGACGCAGGGCCTTCGATTAACACGCCGTTGTCGCCGTTGTCCGAGATGACGTTACCTTCATTGGCCTCGCCAGCGCTCCCGTCGCTGTTGGTGCCAATGATGTTGGACGGCGACTGAACCATGTATACACCGTCAACGGCATTCCCCAATGCGGCCGCTCCTGTTACATCGGTGCCAATGTAGTTCCCGGCAATGGTATTCCCCGACCCTCCGTAGATGCCAATTCCATCGAAGTCATTCCCCGATATCACGTTGCGCTCGGCCACATCCGAGGTGCCATCACCATTGGTTCCGATGCGGGTGTTGGTCGCCTCCACCAAATAAATTCCCTCGTCGACGTTGCTGAGCCCGGTCGTTCCCGCTGCATCGACGCCGATCAGGTTACCCGCGATGACATTGCCCGAAGCCACCCAAGTTTTCCCCGCCCGGCCTGCCGAAGCATACCCTGCACTCTTTGCCACACGTACGCGGGTTTGCCGGGACGCGGTGTCCACCCGGCGTTGGTTCTGGGTCGTTTTCCGAGAGACCCGTGTATGCCGCCGCGTCTGGAATTTTTGCCCAACCGGCATGGCCGCCGCATCTTCATCAATCACACTGATGCCTCCAAACCCATTGCTGGAGATCACATTGCCCTCGTTGGCGTCGCCCGTGCTGCCATCGCCATCGGTCCCAATGATGTTGGAGGGCGCACCAAACAGAAAAATGCCATCCCCGCCGTTGCCAGCCCCCGTCGCCCCGTCTGCCGCCACGCCGATATAGTTGCCCGCGATTACGTTGCCCGTCGCCAGCCCTTCTTCGACGTAGATACCGTTTTCTACGTTGTTGGCGATGACGTTGCGTTCGCCCGCATCGCCTGTTCCATCGCCGTCGGTGCCGATCCGGTTCGACGACGCCTCAATAATCGCAACGCCATCAATGCCGTTGCCTCCGGCCGTTGTGCCATCGGCGGCCACCCCGATATAGTTGCCGGTCATCACGTTCCCATCGTCAACGACCAACACCCCTGCTTCGGTGCAGTTAATAATAGCCATTCCCCGGAGGGTGTTGCTGGCCGAATCCAGAACAAAACAACTGGTTGCCGCCGTGCCATCCACTTCAATGAGCAGCACCGCATCGGTACCAACTGCTTGTGTGTTGGCGCTCGCCCCAGGCTGGGTGTAGCCGTCCACGGTGACATTTCCTGCCGTCAGATCAGGCAGGTCGCCGCCGAGCGTAATCGTACACACGTTGGTCGTGCCGTCGCAGCCACTGCCGATGTTGAAGGCAATGGTGTCAAACGTACCGCCTCCATCCGGGCAGTCACCGCCGCTTTGGTCACTTCCCGCGTTGGTAGCTTCGATGGCTTCACGCAACGAACAAACCGTGTCGGTCGCATCGGTATCGTCAATGGTGGTGACGGTGACCTGGGCCAAGGCAGGAACCGCAGCGCCGGTAAAAAGGGCAACCACAATTACCAGACAGGTCGTTCGGAAAAAAGGCAACCAGTCGGTACGCAATAAAAAACCAAACATAGGGTGGAGCATGAGGGAGCAGATGCTTAACAAAAAGAACTTGGCCAATACAAAGATCGGCTCGTCGTTCAGAATACTAAGTGCCTGCTTAACCGTGTCGGACATTGGAATGACGAAATCGGACATTTCATGACCGATGGGGCCCTTTCGTAGCCCGAATCCACGTTATTCTTTACCAGTAGGGCTATTTCGAAGGCACAACCCATCCTTGACGCCCTGCCACCGTTTGCACAAGCTGATGCTCTTCGAACCGTCCTAAAACACGCACTTCGGTGGCCCTAGACAGCGTGTCAATCGGCAAGGCGTTGGCTACAGGAGCTATCCGAATGGCTTGTCCGGGGCCTTCGAACCACTCCTCACGCACATCGGAAGAATGCCGCAGCTGTGCCTCGGTGAGATACCCGGTCTGGCCGTCGGGCAACACGACCCGGTGCCATCCCCCATTGTTGCCTTCCACATAAACGGCGGTGCCTTCATCCAGGGCGTGCACCGCCTCCGTACGCTGGTTAGGAGCGGCGCGGAGGGTTGTCCGAGGCTGCCGCACCTGGGCCCACTGCCCAAGGACCGCATCGTCGGCCCGTACCTCGGGTGGTTGCTCGGTTGGCTGATGCACAAAGGGGAACGGATCAGTGGGGCCCCGCTGGTAAATGCCAAAGTGCAGGTGCGGCGGCGTAGTGCGGGCATTGCCGGTGTTTCCGACCAACCCCACAGTATCGCCGACGGACACCCGCATTCCGGGACGTACCATCTGGCTATCGAGGTGGGCGTAGTAGAGGTGTTGCCCATAGGCATCGCGGAGCCACACCACCTTGCCGCCCAACCCGCCATTGCGTACCCGCGTGATCACCCCATCGGCGGCAGCAACAGCGGGCGTCCCACGTGGTGCAAAAATATCGACACCATGATGATCCCGCCGTCCGCCATCACGGGCATCGCCGAAGAAACTGCGAATGGCGCGGCTGTCCCTCCCGGCCACCGGAAAGGCCAGCGACGCGTCGGTCTGGATGGTAAACGTGTAGCGTCCACCACGCAACAACTCCGGCTGCGCGCGGAGCAAATACAACCCAGTGCGGCGCACGTTGTAGCTGATCGCCCAGGTGCTGTCGGCGCTTTCGAGATGACGCACCGGCTCGGTCGAATCGGCAGGGACGTGGTACAAATCGAGAAAAAGCGCGCTGGTGTCACCGGGTGTGGTGTCTACCTGAATCAGCAGTTCCTGCCCCCGGCGTAATTCCATGGCATAACTGATGGCGGCAGGCTGGGCGGGATCCAGGTACCGGGCCTCGCGAAAGGGGAGCGTAATAGGCGTATCGGGGTGTAGGGCGGTGGTGCTTGCCAGCAGCCACTGGCTTGCCAGTTCCGTCTCGGCGAGGCCCGCCGTACGAAGCGCCGCGGCATACTGCTCGTGCGGAGTCAGGTGGGCAAACGACTCCCGAATTTCCTCCACTTTCTCGCATCCTGCAAGCAACCCAACCGCCACGCCCCACAATACGACGCGGCACCACCCTTGAAAAAAGCCCATAACCTCCTGTGTGCTCTGTTACAAACGTCCGTTCGACCTTGCTTACTTTCGCATCAGCGCGGGGATTGTTTCGTGCATTGGGGCCAAATGCCTGTAACGTGCGACAGGTGGTTGAAAATACGGGGTTAAGGATCGGGCTGGCGGTGTAGTTCGATGAAGGTTGGCTGCATCGTAGCGGCAATATGCGGGGGGATTTGCAGTTTCACACCCCGCATTTCCATCTCGCCGCGATAGGCGTTGGGGTTTTCTAAGCGGCCGCTGTAGACAATCACGCCGCGAGGCCGCATCTGGTTCATATACCCGAACTCGAAGGTGCCATCGTCCCGCACCCGGGTCATCACATGGTCGAGGCGATCCGTTCTGCCATCGGGCCGGGTAAGCATCGTGTGCCCCTGCACCACCCCGTTCACCACCTCAAAAGCAACCGTCACCTCCATGGGCACCTGCGTTTGGATCTCCCCTTTCCATACCCCCAGAAAGGGAGCCATCACCTCCACCGAAGGTCCCGGCGCGGCAAGAATGTCGGCGACGGTTTCCTCGAGCGGCCCTTCTTCAATAGCCGCGGCAATACGCTGGCGCAGAGCGGCTTCGTTCGGTGCCTCGCCATACGTCGCCACTAAATAATCCAGCATCGCGTTTGCTTCAGAGCCGCGCATCTGGAACAGCAAGTCGTCGATGTTGCGCAGCAGCAGACGGCGAGGAATGGCAAGGGCATAGCCATATTGCGCAGACAGCGTATCATATTGTGCCTGGAGTTGCGGAAGCGATTTGGTGGTAATATCGGCGGGGGCATAATCGGCAA
Organism: Rhodothermia bacterium; assembly: GCA_030428385.1. GTDB lineage: Bacteria > Bacteroidota > Rhodothermia > Rhodothermales > JAAAOL01 > JAUIDY01. The sequence goes on from JAUIDY010000014.1 coordinate 66,196, forward strand.
ACAACCGCTGCAGACTCTCGTAAATACCCCGGTAGGTCATGGTTTCGTGGGAATCTGTTGCCGGATCTACCTGCACTTGCGCAACCATTGCTGGTGAAGAGGCCGCCTTCTCCACCCGCTCCCACGCTTCGTGCCACCCCAGCGTGCGATCTACCGTCACCAGCCGCCCCGCATACCCCGGCGCGCCCAGCCGCGCCACCACGTCGTCCTTCATCGATTCTACCCGACCGAAGAGGGGGGCATCCAGCGTCACAAACCACTGGAACGGCGTCTCGGGATGGGTATGCGCATAGGTGGCAAACAACCCGCCCTGCGAATGGCCGATGAGCACCCGCAAGGGCTGCGTACGGTAGTGCTCTTCGATAAACGGCGCCAGTTCGTCGCCGAGATACGCCAGAAAGGCATCCTCTTGCCCGTTCCCATAAGCATCGGGAATGGGCATATCGCGAAAACGGTCGGTGTTGTGTACCGCCACCACCAGAGCCTCGGGCATCACGCCGTGCAACGCCAGAAACTGGACCGCCGTGGCGGTATGATAAAACGCCACCTCCCCATCAAGCACATAAATGACAGGGTACGCCTGCGCCGACGTGTGATAGGACGCAGGGGTAAATACCCGAATGGTTCGATCTTCTTGCAACAACTCGGATCGATGATTCCATTGCTCGCCGAAGACAAGCGGCTCTGGGGATTGGGCCTGGGTGGTTGTTGGCAAGAGGCAGGTGGCGGCGACTAAAAGAAGGACGCCTAACAGAATTCGCGACATACTCCGTGGCTCGCTGGTCAAACGACAAGATGCTGACAATAACGCCTGAATCGCGTACGTTTGCCTGAACAAAACCTCTCCAGCCGTGCACAACCCCGATGTCTGACAAAAAAAACCTGCCGCCGCCGATTGATACCCTGCTACAAGCACCATTTATGCTGGGTGTCGTGCGGGTGGACCCGGTGGCCCATCGGGTCTATCTCAAGTCCCGTACCCTCAAGTTGCAACCCCAACCGATGCAGGTTCTGTTGCTGCTGGCGGCGGCGCACGGAAAGGTGGTGTTACGAACAGAATTGCTCGCGCAGGTATGGGACGGAGCCACCCCTAACGACGAAGTCCTTACCAAGGCTATCTCCAAGCTGCGCAAGGCCCTCGGCGATGCCCCCCAGGCACCCACTTTTATCGAGACCATTCCCAAAGTCGGCTACCGTTTGCTCGTGCAGCCCGTTGCGGTTCCTGTGCCTTCGCTGCTTCCTCCTCGCCCGCCGGTATCTCGCGACCGGGTTCAAAAAAGATGGGGGTCTCCGGTCCGCTGGCTGATGGCAGTGGTCCTCATCGGTAGCCTGTCGTTGCTCGCCTACACCTTGACCCCAAAACCCGCTCCTGAACCGGATCTCACGACGGAATGGAAGCGTCGCGTCCCCCGAGATGGCACACCGCGTGTGATCCCGCCCCATGAAATCGCTCGCCTCCGGGCGCTTGTGGATAGCCTTGAACAACACCAAAGCGTCTCACCATCACCCTCGGCTCCGTAGCCACTACCCGTTACTGCCGATACCGCAACTCGACGGCATCCGTAAACATCACGGCCGGATCGCTATAGATGTTAACCTCATAGGCCCGAAACACGTCTTCGGCAATGATCTTTGAGGCTTCGGGCCAGCCGGGTGCGCCCAGCAACCGGTTCAGGGTTTGTTGATACGACCCTACGGAACCAGCAAACAACTCCTCAACGAACAAGGCTCGGTTGCGGGTACCACTTGGCCCAAGTACGGAGCGTTCCAGGACAGCCAGGTCGGGGCTTTCTTCGGGAGGTGCTTGCTCGGCATGGTACTGTTTCCACAACGGAACGCCCGATTGTTGCGCGGACGGCCCACTTGGTTTTTGCGGGGATCTTGTTTGTTGCGGGGATCTTGTTTGTTGCGGGGACGTCCTGCTCGCTTGTTGCGCGGACGGCACGCCCATTTGTTGCGAAGACGCCATGACCTCTTGGACTGACACCGAATCAATCCCGTGCGGCGGGGTATCGGGCAGGTTCATCGCCGCCGGACGAGGGCTGGCAGTCCCTGCAGGCGCATCGGGCTTCAGGCCTTTCTGAAATTGCTTCCACAAGGGGACAGGCTCTGAGGAGGGCGGCTCTGCCACCACGGGCGCATTCGGTTGCATAACAATAGGCTGCTGCACCATCACCGGGGGAGGAGGAACGTGTTCTTCCATCTCCGATTCAGGGACATCCTCTGACACCACCAGCGCATCGGGGCGCGCCGGACCATCAGGAATAGGAGCCGACATCACCGAGGAGGACGCCACCACTGTCTCACGGACATCGGGGGTTTGCAGGACCCGCAACACCAACGCTTCATCCATCCAGCGCCCGTTTTCCAGATCCCGATGCCGCCGCAGATAATGAACGATGTCGCGGGCTTCCTTTTCGATAAAAAAGCTCTCCAGCCATTTCACATGCAGCCCCCGCCGGTTGTTAAAATAGGGTTGCATGGCAAAGAGTGGTTCCAGCATTTCCAGCCACTCTTCCGGTTCCAGATCATGCGCCACCTCATGGTCGATGCGCTGGAGCAGTTCTTCAAACTGTTCCTGGTCCATCTTCTTCACGTTACGCCGCGCCACAAACAACTCCACCTCCTCCCGGAAATAGGGATAGGCCGCAAAATATCCCATCCGGCGGTCCACCACAGCCACCGGAAGCATCCGTTCTTTGTTGAATATAAACGTAGACAGGGTATGCTGGGGCTGGGCCAGATACGCGGTTACATCTTGCACGGCCTGATGCAACACATGCCGCCACCGTACCGCAGGAATGTGGACGTGGTGCGTCATGGCGGCTTTGAGACGTTGCTGGGCCTCCCTTACGTCGGCATGCTCAAAGTTAAACCACGCCGTTTTGGGCTGCCTGAACAACCGACCCACCTCGCGATCCAGCCGATAGGCCAGGTACTGGGATAGGTAATGCACCACCAGAGGCGGCATGGCCTCGCGGTCGAAGGCAGAAAGGGGATAATCTCGCTCTGGCGGAAAGGCGTCTACCAGGGCTCGAAACAAAGGGTCGGCAAGGGTGCGCGAGGTTGCAATCATAGGGATAAGCGCTTCGTCCTGAACAACGGGTCTGGCCTGAACCAGCCACTTCTTTATTACAAAAATGGCCGCCCTTACAATGAAGATGGAACTCGGTCATTTATGATCGCCCCGCCACGCAGAAGGGGGGCAAGGG
>JAUIDY010000158.1 GCA_030428385.1 Rhodothermia bacterium
TCTCACGCCGGATATGGTTGAAGTCGCATTCGTCACAGTCAAGAAAAACCCGGATCGGATCATTGGTGTTGGCCCTCGACCCGGTAGCCACTGCTGTTTCCTGTGCCCAGACCGGTGTCCCTCCGACCAATAAAACTAGAAAGGACGTTAATAAAAGGAAAAGGCGCTGGTGGCGATAAAACATAGATACATCGGTAGGGGAAAACGACTGTCTGGACTGGCACACAAACTACCCAGAAAATCTTGCGGGATGCGTTGGTCATTGACGAACAAACGCAAAAAAAGCCGACCTTGTCCGTTTATTGGCCTCGATTTAGAAGCCGTAGAGGTTCTTGGTGAGGTGCGGGCACAATGTCAAAGGAATTGGCTCATGCCTTTGGCGGTTTGTAGCCGCGCTACGAAGACGGTAATGTGGCACACGGGTGATGGCCCGAAGAAAGCGGACGTATTATGGTAGATCCACCAGCCTCAACAGCACGTAATTGTATGGAAAAGTGATGGGGAGAGCAACGCTATGGATATCGTTTTCAAACGGTAGCGCGGCTGCCTGTCAACAACAGCCGCGCCATTCTATAAGTGGTGGCGGCTAGCGGCCTATCATTTTCTTGAACAGCCAGCCCACTACCAGCATACCACCAAGCACCAGACCAATACCCACGGCACCTCCCCATGGGAAAAACCCACCCAGGGACATGACTTCGAAGGAGTCCTGAACAAACGTCACGCCATTGCGGGTCACGCTGACCTGCCAGAAACCTTCAGCAACTTCACCCACCGTAGCCAGGTCAACAAAGGCATAGGCTGAGCCGGGACCGTTCCAGTCAACGGTATGGTTTATTTCGTGTGTTATGCCGGTAGGCGTGGTGAATGTCCAGTGTAGCTGTTCACCAGCGCTTGCATCCGGGAGTTGAATCCACGAATGCACGGTGGCATCGGCCATGAACAACGTGGTCACACCCACGGGTATCCCCGCTTCATTGACGCCATGCCCCAGTTTATGCACGATGTCTGATGGGGGCGGAGGCGGGGGCGGGGGGAAAGCCTCATCTTCCACACGCACGGTCACCGACGCGTCGGAAACCTGTCCGGCGTGGTCTGTTGCGCGAAACGTCACCTCGTGCAGTCCTGGTTGTAACGTTGTCGCCAGTTCGCTTCCGGTACCCAGGAGTCCTTGAACCGTGGAGTGCCACGACAGCCGGTCATGGGTCAGGCTGCCATCTTCTGCGTCGAAGCCTGCGCCGGAAAACAGCACCGTGTCGGCAGGTGTCACGGTGTCGGCATTGGGAGGTGTTAACAGCAACGCCATCGGCGGCTGGTCTGGCACGACGATGGGGGGCGACATGGTTTCGGCCGTGTTAAAGCCATCGGTGACAATTATTTTGAAACGGCCACGGTTGCCACCCGGCAATTCACTTACCGGAATGCTGAGTTCGCTCGTCGTCTGGTTGGCAGAGAGTGCCGTCCACGTCGTTCCGTCGTCGGCGCTATAGAGTACCGATGCCACCAGCGGGTCACCATCCGCATCGGTCGTGGACCAGCGCAGCGGAAGCATGTCAGGTAACGGCTGGGGCAGCGGTTGCAACCGTACCTCGGGGCGATGCGGCGTGCGGACGTGTAGGCCCAGCACCTGATCGCCTCGCTTGATTACCAGGCGGGCGGTGCCTGCCGGTTGTGGCACTACCAGCCCAAAGTGCAGCGTGTCGTAGGCAGCGTTCCCAAAGAAGGCACGTCCGAGCGGTATCCCCAATGCATCCTGCATCTCCAGGGTATAGTCGCCCGCATGTACCACGCCGGGCTCGGCCTGGATCTCGTAGACCGGGTTCAGGTGGGCCACGCCGCGCGCAATTTGCCCAGACACATAAATCATGGGGGTGGGCGGTGGATCTTTCAGGACCTTGAACAGCTCTGCGTAGGTGTGCTCACACACCCAAAGACCAAGCCGCCGCACGACATTTTGATACCCTGGCTCGGAGGTAGCAGGCATAAACCCCATGAAGCAATACACTTCCCCTTGCTCTCGTCCCGCTCGATTAGGACCTGGCAACCCGAACGCGGTAGTGACTTCTTTCGGATCCGAAAGGTCATACACCCGGTCGCCCCGCTGTATCAGGTGTTGCAACTGGCGACCATACGGCGATACGCCAGACATTTCATACTCTTCAGTGCCCCGGTTTAGTCCGAGGGTATGGGCGAACTCATGGGCGGTCACTCCTTCGGGGATGAAAGCACCCAGGCGCTCGTAGCGTACCAACGCTGCCGACTCGAAAAAGAGTCCAACGCCCTTCGCTCCCGCCAAATAATAAGCGGACCCATACGTAGTAGCATCAGGCCACCATCGCTGTTCATCGGGCAACACGCCGATCCAGCGCGAACCCGTGAGCGCTCCTCGCAGGTTGAGCGCCGCGATTAGTTCATACTGTTTGACATACGTGATGGGCTGATAGTTGATGAATACGTTGGGCTCTTGTGAGCGGTACTCGGCATCGACCTTGAGGTGCGCGTCGGGCAATGGATAAACCGTGCGGATAAAGTCTTCTTGTCGCTTGACAAACGCCAGGAAGCGGACGAGGTCTGGGTTGGAGCGTTCTTCCCACTTGCCAAAATAGCCGGTATAGACCTGAATGGGCACAAAGCGAAGCGCATAACGCTTCATCTTCTTTACCTGTGCCTGCACGCCTTTGAACATCTGGTCGGAATCCTCGGGGCGGGTATACCGGAAGTCGTGATCCACCATCGCGCCGATGAGATAGGAACCCTCTTCGTCGAGCACAAACGGCAAGTCGATGGGCGTTTCATCCGGGCCAACTTCTACTTCTGTATCGTAAAATAGCACGTCGCGGCTGCCGATGCCCGCATCAAAACGTACCAGCACTTTCGGCTTGGTAGCCCCGGCTACACCTTTGAGCGACGGACAGGAAAGGACAACGCGCAGCACGCCTTTGCGCCCGGCGGCCAGATGCTGCACGCCCTGAATCATGGGAGCCTCGACTACTTGCACCAGCCGCACCTCATGCAGCACGATGTAGACGGGAGCCACCTGCACCTGCAGCGTCGTCTGGGCGGCCTGCTGGGCTCCTGTGGGCTGGGCCGAGAGCGCGATCTGCCACGTGTCGGGCCGAGCCGTCGCGGTGACAGGTTGCTTCGGTATGGTGAACGAGGCTGTGAAGGAGCCGTTGGCCGACGTGACAGTCCCGAGCGACGAGGTGATCACCGCGCCTGAAGAACGGGTAATCTGCATCTGTACCGGCACCCGCATCACCGCCGTCGCATCACCCGTGAGGCGTCCGGTAATAGTGATGGTCTCGCCGGTGATATAAACGGTTTTGTCGGTGGATGCGGTGAGTGAAAACGAACGGCTCCCCACAGAAAAACGTGCCTCGGAAGACGCGGTCGTTCCCTGGTCTGTCGTGACCGTCAAGCGTATGGTGTGTGTGCCCACGGGCGGATCAGCGAGTTCCCATGAGGATTGGTTCATCCCTTGGAGCGACTGCCCATCAATCTGCCATTGGTACGTGGTGATGACCGTGTTAGGTGGTGCCACTCCACTGTCGATATGCAGCGTTTGTCCCGGTGCCAGCGAGGGTGCACTCAGATAAATCGCCACCTCAAGCGGGGTGGTTTGCTGAGAGCAAAAGGCTTCCAGCGAGCGGCCTCCCAGTTCGGCCTGATACTGGTTTTCATACACAACAGCCGCGTGTTCGGCTTGCTGACGTGCCTCGCCCGCTTCGTAGAGCCGCACCACCGCCTGATCTATATCGGGCCGGGTATCTTGGTAGCGACGGTCGGGGCGCACGTTGTTATCCCAGAACCAAGCCAGCAGCGGGTTGCTTCCGGCGCTGTTGTAGTCAGTCTCGGCTGCCAGATAGTCGCGCCAAAGGGAACAGGCATACATTGGGTCCCACCCGGATGTGGTGGGGCCGTTCGTCGAACGGTCGCGTGTAGCATGAAACGGAGGCGGGCTAGCCACACAATATTGCTGATAGGCGTTGCCGAAAGCTGTTTCCATATCGGCATCTTGCATGGCAGGGCCTACCGTGGTACACCACGTTTGACGGGCCTGTTCATACGCACGAAACGCCGTTTCCCTTTGGCCTGAGTTGTTTTCGGTGTCGGTCAGGAACGGCAGGTTGTCATTGAGGACATTGAGAAACGCCTCATAGTGCTGTTGGTACCGCGCCGCATCTGTCTGTCCCAAACACGGCATGGATATGAGTACCAAGATCCCAAACATGATCCCGCATCGCCAGTGGGCCATGATGCCACCTCCATCATCCTTGTTTTTCTGTCTTCTTACAGAGGATGCAGGAGGAGTGGGTTCGGTGCTGACGGGTGGTTGCTACTTCTTACGTCAGTCTTTCTTGTATACGTCAGTTTGCATCATTCAAGCGAACCGCCGCTCGTGGAAGGTGATGCCGTGTCAATGGACGTTGCTCTGCGAGATGTTGCCGGGCACCCGCATGGTTTCGGCATGGCCGTTGGCAGGGACCGGGGGCGTGCTGAGCAGGGTGACATGCTCAACGGGGGCGAAGCGGTAGAGCAGCGCGGGGAGTAGCAGTAGGTTGGCAATCATCGCCACAAAAAGCGTCAGCGCTGTCAGGGCGCCCATATTCACCGTCCCGCCAAAGCTGGAGAGCGTAAAGACGAGAAAGCCGCTTGTCAGAACCAGCGAGGTGAACAGAATCGCCTTGCCGGTTTCGCGCAGGGTGGTGTGCACGGCGTCGTTAAGGAGCATCCCGGCGTTGCGATGCAGTCGGTATTTTGCGAGGAAATGGATGGTGTTGTCTACCGCAATCCCGAAGGCAATAGAAAAGATGAGCGCCGTAGACGGTTTAAGCAGGATGCCACCAAAGCCCATAGCGCCGCCCACCACCAGCAGCGGAATGATGTTGGGCAGGAGGCTGATCGCCATGAGACGGAGCGAGCGGAACAGCAAGGCCATCAGTACCGAAATCAGCAGCAGCGCGGCGGCGAGGCTGACCAGCAGGTTGCGCACCAGGTTTTCCCCAGAGCGTGTGGTGACGATGGCGGTGCCGCTGATCAGAATATCAAACGTATCGCTCGGAAACAGAGCTTCGACACGCGCCTGCACAGAATCGGCAAGCATGTTCATCTGTGTGGTACCAATGTCGAGGACGCCTGCATTGACGCGGGCAATGCTGAACGTTGAGTCGACAAGGCGCGGCAAGCGCTGGGTTACATCGGTCGTGCTGGTCCCATTAAAAAAATCGCGCAGGGCCGTCTGTAAAAACGGCATCTCGAACGTAGTAGGCAGCCGATGGGCCTGTGGATGGCCGCCGAAATAGGCCTGGTTGGCAAGTTTTACGAGGTTGGGAATGGCCAGTGTGCGACCAATCGGGGCGAGGGTTTCCAGTTGCCGTTGCAGCGCGTCGAGCTTACGGATGTTGGCAAGCGAGCGAAACTGGCCGGGGGTTTGGGCCTCGATAATGATCTCCATCGGCAGGATGCCGCCGTAGTTTTGCTCAAAAATGGCGAGGTCGTGCCGCAGCGGGTCATCCTCATAAAAGTCGGAAAAGACGAAGATGTCGGTGGAGATCCGGGTGATCCCGACGATGCCTGCCGTCATGAGCAGCGCCGAGACAAAAAGCACGCTCCAGGCATGCCGTTCGGTGAAGCCCGAGAGCCCGTCGAACAGCCGCATCAGGTGCGGGCTAGTAGCCAGCCGGGGGCCTTCGGTCTTGGGTGGTTTCGAGGAGGCAAACGCAAGCGGGATCAGCGTGATCGAGAGGCCGTAGAGAATCATGATGCCCGCGGCGGCATACTTGCCAAACACCGCCAGGAGCTGCGAGCCGGAGAGCATCAGCACGAGGAACCCGATGGCCGTGGTCAGGCACGCCAAAAACGTCGACAGCCCCACGGTGCGGATCGTTTGTACCAACGCATCTTTTTGGTTACCCAGCAGCCAGAATTGGTCGAAGTATTTGGTGCTCAGGTGGATAGCGCTTGCCATGCCGATGATGACCAGCAGCGCGGGCAGGATGGAGGTGACAATGTTCAGGCGGTGGTTAAAGAGCGCGATCAGGCCAATGGTCCACAAGATGCCGAGCCCGACAATAAGCGTGGGTAGCAGCACCGCCCGGCGTGCGCGGAAGGTGATATACAAGAAAAAGAGCGAAATGAGGGCTGCCAAGAGCGTAAACAGCGGGGCTTCGCTCGTGACGCGGTCGGCATACTGGGTGCGCAGGAAGGGGAAGCCTGCAAAGGCGGCATCGCCCGGCAAGGCCTCGGCCTGCTCGACGAGGGCTGTCACAAACGCGACACGGGCGGCAGAGTTGTTGAACGCCTCTGCAAAATCGACCAGCATGGTGGTGGTGGTTCCGTCGAGGGAAAGCAGCAGGCCGCGCAAAAAAGGCTGTGCCTCGATGCGGGTACGCAGGGCCGTGGCTGATAGCGACGGATCAAAAAGCGGCTCCGGGACGAGCCCGCTATCGGCGCGGACCAGGATCGGCACGCTTGCCAGGCTCAACACATGCTCCACGCCAGCGTGTGTACGAACCGAGTCATCCAGGGCTTTGAGCCGACTGAGGAATGCCGGGTCGTAGGGGTCGGCCCCCTCAAAGACAATGTAGAGGACCGTCTGGCTTTCGCCAAAGAGCGCATTTACCCGTTCAAAATCCTGTTTGACCTGCGAATCCTGCGAGATGAACTGGCCCGGCGTGTGGTCGGTCTTTACTTGCAACGCCCAGTATCCCAAGACGACCGTTCCCAGGGCCACCATCAGCAGAATCGCCGTTCGGTTGTCTAAGATCCAATGTGCGAGGCGGGCCCACAACGACATGAAACGAGCGGCGATTTAGCGTACGGAGACACCACGTGGAGCCATGGTGTCGCGACGCGCGAAAAAAGGACTACAGCGAAGCAGCAGGCGGTAAAAGCATAGGATAGCTGCAAAAAGGATGCGCAAAATACCCGTAAGTGGACGCCGGGATGCGTAAATCTGATTAAATATCAAAAAAAATGTGTTGAGTCGGCACAGGGTCTTGCAATAAATCGCAGAAGCCGGTACGCTACGCACCTTCGTTTGAACAAGGAACCCCACCCATGCTTCGCTAGCCGCCCCTGGTGGCCCGGCGGTACCGTACGATGGCTTCGCAGTCTTTTTTTTCGGAGCATACCGGCACGCCGCCGTTTGTGCAGCCGCTCTTGCATGCCCTCGACCGCATGCAGCGGCGGGAAGTGTTGCAGCCGCAACAGGTAACCGCGCGGGCGCAGGAAGTGTTGGTGGAGCGGTTGGGCACGTCGCTGCGGCCCTCAGAGGCTGCTTTTGCGCATGGCGGCACGGGGCTGATCGGTGCCCACACCCATTATTTTGATGGCTTTGCGGTGATTATGCCGCTACGGGTGGGGACGGCGGTGGCCATTCGGTTCACCGAAGGCCCAGACTCCCGGATCGTTTTTGAAGGAGAGGAGACCATCTGGCCCCTGTCTGCTCCGGATGCCGCCGATGATGCACCGTTCTGGGTACGGCTGGTGCGCGAAACCGTGCATCGGTGGATGCCGCCGGGCGCTGCCGTGGAAGTCGCCATGGTGAGCACCGTTCGGCCCGAATACATTGATGCGTATCTGTCTGCGCTGGGGGTGGCTACGGCGCGGGCTGTACAGGCATTGTTTGCGGTACCACTTGGCACGCCCGCACTCATGCAGGCGGTGCGCGAAATCGTAGAACACTGCGCGGGATTTCCATTCAGCCTCGCCTACCCCATTGCTGCCGATTCCGGGCGTCCGGGTACCTTTACCCTGGTCGATACCCAAACCTTTGATCATCTGCCCCTGGAAGCACCCTCGGCAGAACAGGCAGGGTGGGGCATGGTGGTGGCTGCACGCGGCATGTTACGCGATGCTGCTCTGTATCGGGAGCGCCGGTCCGTGGTGGAGGAAGCCGTACAACAACTTCAGCAAAAGGCCTTTCCCGGCTTGCAGTCGCTGCGGACATTGGAACATCGCCATTTGGCCCAGGCGCTGGCGGCCCTGCCGGTGTCTTATCGTCCCGTCATTCGGCACCTGGTCACCGAAAACCAGCGTGTCCAGAAACTGGTGGCCGCCACGCGCCGCAAAGATTGGCAGATGTTTGGGGCCTTGCTCCTGATGTCTCAGGCATCGGTTTCCCACGACTGGGGAAGCAACAACGAACGCGTTACCTTCGTCGTGGAGCAGGTAGAGAACCTCACCCTTGATGGCATGTACGGCGCATTTGCCACCGGACGAGGGGGCTGTGTGTTAACCTTTGGAAAAACCTTTATGGTGCCGCAGGCGCTCGACCGCATCCGCACAGCATTCGAGGCCACCTTTGGCGATGCGCCCGAGGTGGCTTTGTTATAACACAGAAGGAAGGGACGAACGGAGCGAAGGCAGATTCAGACCACGAATCAGCCGTCTTGTAACCCGTCTGGCGAGATGAGCCCCAAAATTCGTATTATGCCTTCCAGCATACGTCCCACGATTACGACAACAGAAACTATATGGCTGCTTTTGATCTGGCGCAGGTAAACGAGCGCATCGCCCAAGAAAGTGCGTTTGTTGACCAGTTAATGGAAGAAATAGGGCGGGTGGTGGTTGGCCAGCATTATATGGTCGAGCGGCTGATGATCGGGCTGCTCGGGGCGGGCCACGTCCTGCTGGAAGGGGTGCCTGGCCTGGCCAAAACCTTGACGGTGAGTTCGCTGGCTGGCAGCATCGGCACGTCGTTTCAGCGCATCCAGTTTACGCCGGACCTGCTCCCCGCCGACTTGCTGGGCACCCTGATCTACAACCAGAAAGAAAACAGCTTTTCCATTAAAAAGGGGCCGATTTTCTCGAACATCATCCTTGCCGACGAGATCAACCGTGCCCCGGCGAAGGTGCAGAGCGCGTTGCTGGAAAGCATGCAGGAGCGGCAAGTAACCATCGGCGACACCACGTTTCAGCTCGAAGAGCCGTTTCTGGTGCTCGCCACCCAGAACCCGATTGAACAGGAAGGCACCTACCCGTTGCCCGAAGCGCAGGTGGACCGCTTCATGCTGAAGATCGTCGTGGGCTACCCCACGCGCGATGAGGAACTGGAAATTATGCGGCGCATGGCCCGCACAGGAGAAAAAGAAGTGGCCCGCCCGGTGGTCACGCCTGAACAGATTATGTCGGCCCGGGCAGTGCTGAACGAGTTGTATATTGATGAGCGGGTAGAGCAATACATGGTGGATCTGGTCATGGCCACCCGCGACCCGTCACGCTACCGCTTGGCCGACCTCGATCCGTTGATTGCTTTTGGGGCGTCGCCGCGTGCCACCATCAACCTGAACCTGGCGGCCCGGGCCCACGCCTTCCTCGAACACCGCGCCTACGTGACGCCCGAAGATGTCCGCTCCATCGCGCTCGATGTGTTGCGCCATCGCATCGCCATCACGTACGAAGCCGAAGCCGAAGAAATTTCCAGCGAACACATTGTGCGTCGCACGCTGGAAACCGTAGAAGTGCCCTGATCAGAAGGGGATATTCAGCCAGGTTATCACCACAAACGCCAACGCGCATGCATCAGCCCAAGACGTTTCGTAAGGAGTCGATCACCGTCGCGTTCATGATTGAGCAGTTGCGCACGGCGGTGAGTATCGAGGTGGAGGCCGTAAATCAGATCGATGCCTCCGAGCGCAAAGTGACCGAGAGCAACCTGCACCGCCCCGGGTTGGCCCTGGCTGGCTATGTGGAGTTGTTTACCTATCAGCGGGTCCAGATTCTGGGCAACACCGAAAACCAGTTTCTGCGCCACCTCGGCGAAGAGGCCCAGGTGGACGCCTTTGAGCGCCTGCTCCAGTTTCCCATCCCCTGCTTCTTCCTCACCGAAGACAACACCTTGTCCGAAACCATCGTGGAGCGGACGACGCAGGCCGGAATCCCCATTTACCGGACGCCGGTGCCCTCGACGCAGTTTATGGCGCTGCTGCGCGATTTTTTGTACGACCAGTTTGCCCCGCAACAAACCATGCATGGCTCGCTGGTAGATGTCTACGGCATCGGGCTTTTGTTGATTGGCAAGGCGGGGATTGGCAAAAGCGAGGTGGCCCTCGACCTGGTAGAACGAGGACACCGACTCGTGGCCGATGACGTGGTCATCGTCACAAAAAAAGAGGAAAACGTGCTGATGGGAGCCGGAACCGACCTGGTACAGCATTTTATGGAAATACGAGGGTTGGGGCTGGTCGATATCCGGGCCATGTTCGGGATCCGGGCCATCCGCTTTCAGAAGCGCGTCGAGGTGATTGTGAACATTCAACTCTGGGATAAGGAAGAAGAGTACACCCGCCTCGGGATGATTGACTCCCACAAGACCATCCTTGGGGTGAAATTGCCGGTGGTGAAAGTGCCTATTACGCCGGGGAAAAACATCACCGTGATTTGCGAGGTGATAGCCATGACCCATCTGCTGCGCAACTACGGCTACGATCCCGCCGAGGTGTTTTCGAAGCGCCTGACTGAGCATATCCACCAAAAAGGTACGTCCGTACCAGCCCGTGGCACCGAATATTTTCAGCACGACTACGAATAAATAAAACCGCACACCCCCGGCCAAGGCTTCAAAACCAAGCCAGCGGGGCATTTTCTCGATGATTCCTAAAGGTGATTCGCCGGTTGTGTGTATTTTTGAGCGTACTTTCAAAAACTTCAACGTTTAACCCTAGTTGACAACCCGCCCTTTGGACGGCTATATTCAAGGCCGCCTCCTCCTTGCGTGCATGAGCACAAGGAAGGGCTTCCGGCCTCC
>JAUIDY010000015.1 GCA_030428385.1 Rhodothermia bacterium
ACCGCAGGCACGGGTGATGATGCTGGGCTCGGCGCCGCTCGACCACGGCAGCGTGCTGCTTGCGGAGCTGGCGTCGCGATGCGAGGGGCCGGTGGGTGTGATTGCGGCAGCGTCCGCCGAACCTCGCGCGGCCGCGCGGGACTATATCGGCGCCTTGCGCAGCCACGGCGTCGAGGCCATCGACCTGGGCGTCACCATCGACAATGTTGATCGCCTGATGCGCGAGGAAGCGCTGGCGTGCTCTTGTTCGGTGACACCGCCCCATTTCCCTCCAGCCGGAGCGACCCCCTTGCTGAGGAAGACTATTCGTTGTACGAGCGAATTGCGGTCGACGATGTAGAGCTTGATGAGTTTGGGGATGAGGCGTTACCCAACGCTAAAAGCGAGGTAATCCTTGGCAATGCCGCTCAATTTTCGCGCGATTTCGTTGAGGGCATAGGTTTTACTTATCGACAACGGACCAATCCGGTGTGGGGCATCCCTTTGCGCGAAGCCCGGAGGAGACCTTCCAAGCCGGAACCGATCAACCGGGGCAATGGCCTCACGGGTGTTGTCACGGAGAATTTTACGCCTGCCTGCCTCAGCGTTGGCCTGGGAGGGTTAGGCCATACGCCCCGCATCGCTCTGACCAACCAGCCGATCATCAGCACGATCCGGGTGTTCTTCGACGAGGGAGAGATTCCCTCTACTTCTCCTTCAGGCACGGTCAACTGGAGCTACGACTTTGCGACCAATACGGTCAACTTTAGCCCTTTTGCCAAACCCGGTTCGGGCACCTCGTTCCGCATTGCGTACACGCCCGTATGCCCCTAAACCCTATTCTATCCCCTCTTAAAAGGTTGTGATGGTATCCTTCGCGAAAGTCCTTGTCCCTAGTTTCCTGCTCCTGGGCATTACGCAAACTGCTTTCACGCAGGATATCATATCCTATGCGGTCACGTATACTTACGACACACAGGGCCGCCTCACGGAAGCCATGTACGACGACGACATGCGCATTGCGTACACTTACGACGCCAACAACAACCTCCGCGCCATCGTCACCGAGTCGCCCCATGGCGTGGCCACCGAAGGAAGCTCCGACCTCCCCACCCGGTTCGTGCTCCACCATAACTACCCGAACCCTTTTCACCCCTTCACCACCCTTACCTTCGACCTGCCCGAACCTGCCGACGTTCGAATCGAGATCCTTGATGTGTTGGGACGCCGCGTGCGAATGCTCCCCGTGCAGACCATCCCTGCGGGCTTCGCACGAACGAGGGTAGTCGATGCCTCGGCCTGGGCAGCGGGCGTCTATTTCTATCGCGTCCGTGTGCAAACCCCAACGCGAACCCTGATCAGAACAGGCCGAATGGTGGTGATCAACTAAAGAAAGGTTGCAGATGCTACCAAGGTCGGTGGCTGTTCCTCAGGAAGAACATCACCTTAAAACACCTCTCGACACAGTCTACCTCCGCTGGGCCTAGGGAGAAAGGCAGAGGCACAGGGTAGAGACGAGCGACGTGGTTAGCACGTGCTCCCGTACCAGACAGGTTCTTAGCACCTCGGCAATCGTTCCGCTCAACTTTTTTGGAAGGTAGTACTGCTCTCTCTACGCAAAACCACCGAATTACACAACGTTGACAAGGCCCACCTCAGTGATGAGAAGGCGCTCTCGCTCTATCCCTGTAGTATGACTACCGATGAGATCCAGAGCCACCTTCTTTCCTAACAGTTCGTAATTCCAGCCCCTTTTTATTTCATCGATCATCCATGTCCTCAAGGGTATTCACATCATCTACGAAGGGTTGTATCTTGCCTTCCCGTTGTTCATGTCTCCTTATGAGCGATGCGGTGCCTTGTTCTTTTCTTGCTCGTGCTCGCAGCCAACCCTCGCTGTACTAACCACGCAGCCCCTGCCCGTTAGCCTCGCCCAGCCATTGCAGGCAGTGCAAGGAGTGACAGGAAGTTAGGCCACCAACTGCACCGCTAAGCTCTATCGTTATGCCTCCTCGTCCTGTCCCGATTGTCCTTGCTGGTATACTTGGCGTTGCTATGCTATGCCTCGGTATGTTGTCCATTGATGTACTAGGCGACTTCGCTTCGGTGACCAGCGAGCCGGGCTATCTCGACTTTAGCCCCGGCGCCCTTGCATACGAAGGCACGGTGGCATTGCCTACACATGTGGAAGGGGTGGCGGTCGAGACACGGACCCCCGCGCAGTTGCTGTACGAAGACTACATGGATCCGGACTCCCGTTTACTCAAGCCTGCAGCGGTGCAGGCCGCGCAGGAAGCGTTCGCCGCGACCCATGAAGCACACCGTCGGGCGTACTGTATTGCGGAGATGCTTGAGGACCTGAATGAAGAGGCCGCGTTGACTGCCCATGCCGCGCAGGCACAGGCTGATCTCGCCTGCGAGGTGCTCTCGGAAAAAATGCTCGACAAGTGGGCTGACCGAAAAGACTACGTCGCCTACCGGTTCGTGGAGGACCGCCTGTCCGATGCCCATGCGATGGCGCAGTCGTTAGCCCAAGCCCACGTCAGCATCGATCGTTTCAACGAACCCATCCCTGAGGTGGCAGTGTTTCTGCATGCGCTGTTCGACGCGCTGGAGGTGCACGAAAGCCTCCGGCTTGATCACGCGGGGCACACCAACCGAAGCGATGGGCTATGGTCAATCCTTAGCTTGGTACGCAACCATAAACGAAAGCACTACCTCGAAACGGGCCGCCCGGAAGCTGTCAACCTGCTCGTTCCAGCGCACGACCGCACTACGTATCCCAACCAGCGTTTCTTCGCGCCCGATCAACTGGTCACCTATTCCGGTGATATTGCTGCGCTGGATCCACCGAACTCGGGTTTCTGGAGGAAGCCTGCTTGGGCCATCAGGCAGTTCTCGATGACTGACTACCATCGCCTCGGTGTCTCCTCGCTTCGAAGCCACCACGATGATGACCAGTTTGCTTCGGTCGATGACCAGGTGGCGGCCTTGCTCGATCCGGCAATGCCTATTCGGGTGACATATCGACAAGACGAACTCAAGGGACGCACCCCAAAAATGACGGTTCGACTGGGTGGGCAGAACTGGAAGCTCAAGTATGTGACCGACCGACGGGCGGTCGGGCGACAACTCAACCCAAGTAAAATCTACCAGAAGCGCTGGCTCGGCGCTGAAGTCAACGTTGAGCCTGTTGTCAACCACCTGGCTGCCGCGCTCGGTTACACCATCGACCCGACGTACTATCAGGAGCGGGTCCACCTTTACTTCCACAAGGATGTGTACAAAGGCCCGCCCGAGGAGCACGAAGCCCAGTTTTTAGCAGCCCGTGCAGCGATGATCGATGATCTTACTACTGCGTTTCCCTCGGCCAATGTTGCCTCGGCGTTCCAAGCTATTCGCATGGACGCGGAAGGTCGGCGCTATCTGGAAGTGCGGAGCACCACCCTGGAAAAGAAGTCGGATTCGCTTACCGACCTCAACTTGGGCTACTTCATTCGCGGGGGCTATGGCAAGGCGTTGAAGCGCGAGTTTCGGGCATTTGGGGTGTTTTTAGCATGGATTGGCGACCCTGACATCAAAGATGCTAACGTAAAAGCCAAGCTCGTACCTATCACCGAAGCTGACGGCACGGAGGGTTTTCGACTCGTCTACTCCGCCAGCGACTTAGGGGGGGCCTTGGGTACGGGGTTGCCTAACCTGTTCCCGAAAGATCTCGTCCTCGGCGTAGAGCGCGACTGGCAAGGGCGGCAGGCGACCGTTCACCTCACCTACCGCAGCATCTTCCCCGCGCCACTCTTGGCCTCGGCTTCGTGGAGCGATGCGCGGTGGCTCGCCCGCCAGATTGGTCAGTTCACGCGTGAACAGATTATGAGCACCTTCCAATATGCGGGGTATCCCGATGTTGTCGCCGAGTATTACTCGGATATCCTTCTGTATCGGCGCGACCAATTGTTAACATCCCTTGATCTGATGGGGGATACTGTGATTGCGACGGACGGCGAAGTTATCCGGTTCGAGCCCTTGAGCCGACTCCAGCATCCACGCCGATACCATGTGGAAGGGCACTCCCACCTTTTCCGGCGGGGGCAGCTTCGCGACCGCCAACACGCCCTATTTGATACAACGCAGACCTTCTTTCCCCGCTATTGGGGCACCCGCTACCCGTGGAAGTGGTGAGCGGGGTAACGCAACGAGTATGCAAACACCCGAGCGGAGCCTGAGATGATCGAGCGTACAATCATTGTTAGAAACTGTCTGGCAGGTCGATTTGGGGCTGCGCCGGTCCCTTTTCGGCCCTTCGCCGCCCGATGCCCTGCGGCTCCGCCTCTGGTTTCTTGGCCCGTAGCGCTGCTACGAACCTCGAAATCGGACGACGCTGGTCTCGAAAATCGCCTCGGCTCGCCTACAAACCCTCATACCTGGCAGTTTCTTTGTCTTGTACTCGTATTCGCCTTTCAACTTAGTGCGTTGGCTCAATCGCCGATGGAAACGCCTGCTGGGCTTCGCTCCGACTTAAGTATCGATGAACAGCTCTTGTTCGATGTATATGAGGTGAGGTCTCCTGCTTTCAGAAGCTATATGCGAGCGATTAACGCTACGTACTACCCCTTGCTTGTAGGAGGGGCCTTGTCTTCTTGGATAGACTGGAAGCGCGAAGCAAAAGGGATCTGCTGCCATGTTTGGAATGGGACGACAGAATCTGTAGCAGCAGCACTTGTCTCTGTCATTGGAATAAAACTATTGGTTCGAAGGCAGCGTCCGTATGCGGCCTTACCAGAGATCACTTCTCGGTCTGGCGAACATGAGGGAGCACCGCAGCGCTTCTCTTTCCCTTCAGGACATTCCGCTACGGCGTTTGCTCTAGCTGTATCGTGGAGTATGCGTTATCCTGATTGGTACGTTGTCGCTCCAAGCCTATTGTGGGCATCGAGTGTTGGGATAAGTCGTGTTTGGCTCGGCGTACACTACCCAAGTGATGTGCTTGTAGGAGCGCTACTTGGGTCGGGCATCGCATTTGGTATTCACTCCTTCGACATGCGTCTTCGAAAGCGGTTCAGTCTTTTTCTGCCTGAGCCACTGCGTGCAGTACGAATGCAACTTATTCCACCTCCAAACCTGGGAGTCCGTATTGGCTTTTAATCAATATGCCGTTTTGCCTTGATGCATACCCATTGCACGCTGAAAGCGCAAAACAAGACAAAGCCCCTGCCTTCAATAGAAAACGGGGGCTTTGTTGTACCCATGCCATTCTATACAGCGCAAAAGTCTTTTTATTACAATGACTTATGCCTATTAATAATGACCCTTATACCAATTCCGAAGAACTGAGGTGCAAAGTTAAGCGAGATGTCATCCCGAACTTGTTTCGGGACCTCAACGCCGGAGACAGAGATGCTGACACGAACGAAGTGACTGACGCAGTAGCTCAGAACTTATTCAAGCTCATCATTTAAGTCCATTCCTATTTATCCGTACCTTGCCGATGGGCATCGGCAGTCAGCTATTATGATTGGCGCTCCTTTTCCCGCAAACGAGCATCCTACCCTGCATATCCACACCGCAGTCTGAATGCGTTCTACCAGGGATCCATACAGACTCGCCCCTTGGCGATTCGTCCTACTCTGCGCCATGCTGGCGGGGGGGCCTGCGCTGTCATTTGCGCAACGCACCTCAGACTACGGGGTGCATTCGGATTATGCCGTCGTGCAGTGGACGGTGCTCAACGGCTTGCCTAACAACACCGTCACCGATTTACTCGTGGCGAGTGATGGGTATCTGTGGCTGACCACGAATGACGGACTCGTCCGTTTCGATGGGTCGAACTTCACCGTATTTAACGTCACCAACACCCCTCAGCTACCGAGCAACCGCTTTGTTAGCCTGGTCGAAGAACCCACCGGCTACCTCTGGATAGAATCCGAGCAGGGGGACCTGGCGCTTTACCACGACGGTCAGTTTACCGGATTCAAAGACAAGATACCTCGCAACCTGTGGAAATCACACGTGCCCGTATCAGCCAACGCCGCCGCAGATACGGTGCTGCTAGGAACCGAGGCTGGCCTTGCTCGCTATGTAGAAGACCACCTCGAACCCTACCGGCGCGATGTGATCGCCGGGCCGGTACAGACGATGGCGCGAGATGCAGACGGGCGACTCTGGATCTATACGCTCGGCTCCGGGCTGCATCGCTTCGAGCCTGATGGCAGCGTTCGGCAGATCCACCTGCCCATCCGTCCGGAAGATTCCAGATATATTCGTGTGGTGCCCGATGCATCGGGCAGGATGTGGGTGCAGCTAGACGGCGTCATCTTCCGCATCGACGGAGACCAGGTTGAGACCGTCCACACAGGCGAATTTAATGCGTTTACGCTGGAATCAGATGGAGCGGGCGGCATCTGGATCTCCTCGCGCGAGGAAGGGTGGTGGCATCATGAAGCATCGGGCCGCTCCACCCTGTATCCCAAAAGCACCGATGATCAATGGGCGGAGAACATCTTAGTAGACCCGGAGGGACAGCGCTGGGAGGTAGAAAACAGGTACCAATATACCTGGCAACAGAATCAGGGCCACCGCTTCTTGTCTGTGGGAAAAAAGAACGTATTCACGCTCCAGAATGATCGCTTTGAAAAGATGCGCTTTGACCAGCATGGCAACCTCTGGATTGCCACGCGCTTCCATGGTCTTTTTCGGATACGACGCTCGTTTCTACGCACGCTTAGCGTAGAAGAGGGCCTGCCAGACAAAGAAGTCTACCCCATCCTTGAGGATCGGAATGGTAGCATCTGGATCGGCACCTTTGG
The DNA here is from genome assembly GCA_030428385.1 of Rhodothermia bacterium. GTDB lineage: Bacteria > Bacteroidota > Rhodothermia > Rhodothermales > JAAAOL01 > JAUIDY01. The sequence continues at coordinate 6,783 of JAUIDY010000015.1, forward strand.
CCAAGGCCTTGCCCGCTTCGACACCGCGATGCAGGCCACCGTGTTTGAGCCGTGGGAACAGCTAAATGCGGCACACATCCTGTCGTTGCACGAGGATCACAGGGGCAACATCTGGGTGGGGCATATTTCGGGTATGTGCCGCATGGTGGAGCGCGGATGCGAAGATGTCGTCCTGCCTTCAGCCGATTATGCGCTGAACATACGTGCGATGTTTGAAGACCAGCAGAACCGCTTCTGGGTCGGCACCGAAGGCGGCCTGTTTGTCGGGCAGCCTGAGGACGCGGCCTTCACTTGGTCTCGCATTTCGCAACACTGGGTACGCGTCATTATTGAAGCACGGGACGGGACGCTCTTCTTCGGCACCAACGGAGACGGGCTACTCTCCTACGACAAAGAAACCGGCGACGTGCAGCCCGTTGCGGCAGCGCAGGGGCTCCCCTCTACCCGAATCCGTGATCTTTACGAAGACACCGACGGCTACCTCTGGATCGCGCTCGAAGACCGGGGCCTCTGCCGCCTGGATCAACGCGACCAAGCCGCCGCGCCGGAGCCTCTGCTCGCCTGCATCGATAGCCACGCCGGGCTGTATCAGTCGGGGCTGCACCGGATTATCGAAGACGATGACGGGCGCTTCTGGTTCAACACAAACAGCGGCATCTTTTGGGTCGAGCGGGCGATGCTCAACGCCTACTTCGCCGGTGAAATCCCCTCTGTAACGTCGGTGAGCTACACCGAGGCCGACGGGATGCGTCACCGCGAGGGCAACGGCGGAATGCAACCCGCTGGAATCAAGGCCCGCGACGGACGGCTGTGGTTCCCGACGCAGGATGGCGTGGTGATTATCGACCCCACAGAGGTCCCCCCCACGAACGCGCCCGTCGTTGTCCTAGAAACCGTGCAGGTCAGCGACCAAATGCGACATGTTACCCCGTCGTTGACGCTGCAAGCAACCGAGCGCGATGTCGCGTTTCGGTATGCCGCGCTGGAATTCAATCGCCCCGAAGATGTGCGCTTTCAATACTGGCTCGAAGGCTACGACGCGACGTGGCGCGATGGCGGCACCGAGCGCGTCGCGGCCTACACCAACCTGTCGCCGGGCGACTATACCTTCCAGGTGCGTGCCGGTGTCGGCGGCACCTGGGGCAACATTGCAAGCATGACCGTCGTGAGTACGCCGTTCTTCTGGGAAGCGATTTGGTTTCGGCTGCTGATGGGCCTGCTCGTGCTCGTCATCGGTGCCGGACTTTATGCCTCCCGTGTGCGTCAGTTGAAGGCCCGCGAGGCCGAGTTGGAGCATGCCGTGGCCGAACGCACTGAGCAACTGGCCGAAAAAGCCGCCGAGCTAGAACAGGCCAACGCGCGCAAGTCCCACTTCCTCGCCAACCTTTCGCACGAGTTCCGCACCCCGCTCACACTCACCTTTGGCCCGCTCGACGACTTGCTCAACGGCCGCTTCAAAGTCGAGGCGGCAGCCCGCCCGCACCTCGAACGCGCCCGGCGCAACGGCGGGCGGCTCCTGCTCCTGATCAACCAACTGCTCGACCTCTCGCGCCTTGATGCCGGTGCCCTACGGCTCCAAACACGCCGCCACGACCTCGCCCAACATCTGCGGCAGATGGCGGCGCTCTTCGGGTCTTTCGCACAGACCCACACCATCGACTTTACGACGAACCTCCCCGACCACGCCTTCCATGTTTACGATGCCGACAAGATAGAGAAGGTCATCGTCAACCTGCTGTCCAATGCCTTTAAGTTCACGCCAGCAGGCGGCAAAGTCTCGCTCTTGCTCACCGCCGAAGCCGATGGTGCGATGCGTGTGGTTGTAGCCGACACGGGGCCAGGCATCCCGGAGGCGCACCTGAAGCATCTCTTCGACCGTTTTTATCAGGTAGAGAGCGCCTCTACGCGGTCGCATGAAGGCACGGGGATTGGCCTCGCACTGGTCAAGGAACTGGTGGATTTACACGACGGCACCATTGAGGTAGAGAGCACCGTAGGTTTCGGCACGCGCTTCACCGTGCGGTTGCCGAGGCTCGCTGCCCCGCCGCTCCCCGAAACCAGCGCCGTTCCCGCCGCCGCATCGACCGCCCAAACGGGAGCATCCTACGCGATTGTCGCCGCGGTGCCCACCACCGCGCCATTGCCCGAAACGCCGGAGACGGCCCCCGACGAAGCAACGGTGGTGCTGGTGGTTGACGACAACGCCGATATGCGGGCCTACATCCGGTCGCACCTGGAGCAGCATTTCACCATCGTAGAGGCGGAGAATGGGCGTGCGGGGATGGAGCGAGCAATAGACGTGGTGCCCGATCTCATCCTTTCTGATGTGATGATGCCAGAGATGGACGGCTTGGAAGCGTGCGCCGCGCTCAAGGCCGATGTGCGAACGAGCCATATTCCCGTTGTGCTCCTGACCGCCAAAGCCGAGGTGGACCACCGCATCGAAGGATTTGAGCATGGCGCGGATGCCTACCTCCCGAAGCCGTTCAACGCCGAGGAGTTGCAGGTGCGCGTGCGGACGATGATCGCCGAGCGGCAACGGCTGCGGGCGCGGTTTGTAGCAATGGCAGGCGATGGCGAACCGACGGCGGCCTCTGCGACGCAGGCTTTACCCCCGCATGAAGCCGCGTTCCTAGCCGAGGTAGAAGCCATCATCAAGACTCATCTCTCAGACGCACCGTTCAGCGTAGAGCTGCTGGCCGAGGCGCTGTTGATGAGCCGGCGGCAACTCTTCCGCAAGCTGCGCGCGCTGACCGAGGAAACGCCTGCTGCGATGATCCGGCGGCTGCGGCTGGAACACGCGGCTGTACTTTTGCGCGATGGCGAGCTATCGGTGAAAGAGGTAGCCGTTGCAGTGGGTTTCAGCAGCCAGGCCTCGTTTGGCAGGTTATTTAGAGAGACCTACGGCGTTCCGCCGTCTCGGTATGGTGAGGCCGCGTCGTCCTGAGCGTCTCTGACTACTGAGGCTGGAAACACAAGCGTGAATCGGCATTTTCTTGCGTTTGGCACGCATGGATGCACTTCTGGCACGAATAGAAGCATCCGGGCACCGCTCGCATACACGTCGGCATACCTCGCATAAGCGGGGTGGGGTATTGTGAAACCAGCTACGACAGGGCACCGGCTGTGCGCTGTCTTTCACAAAACCAACCTGTCGAGGAGACCATGAACCGCCCGTCTATCCGCACTACCCTCTCTGCCCTCGCCCTCGTGGCCTTGTTCCTGCTTTCCAGCACGCCTGCTTATGCACAAGGCGTTCGCTATACGCCCGTCTCGGAAAGCCTCGCCGACACGTTCGCGCTTGCGTTGGACACCGAGGCTACGCTACCGATCAACTACGGGATCCCGGAACTACGCAGGCGGATGCCGACGATCTCCTATCCTGTCTTGGCCGAGCAATTTCAAGTCGAAGGCCAAGTGCTTGTCGAGTTTATCGTGAACGAGAAAGGCCGGGTAATCCGCTCTACGATCCGTAAGAAGCTGGGCTATGGCTGCGAACAGGAAGTGCTTCGTGTGCTTCGCCACACCCGCTTTGTACCGTCGCTTGATGCTTCGGGCCAGCCGCAGCAAGTCCGCTACCTCGCCGCCTTCGATTTTAAACTTGACAGCTGAGAAAGCTCTATCCCGTCCACAAAGTGCAATAATCGGCCTTTTTTGCAAAAAATCGCACAAAAAGAAAGCCCTCTCCTTATGGGGAGAAGGCAGTGTCTCGTAGGGTGGCCCTTACGCTTCGGTTATCGAACCTATTTCTAGAAGATCTGCGCAAGCTTTTCGAGTTGGAGCCCGTCCTCCCTGTCGCCTTGACCTCTGATAACCACTTAGTGATTCGAAAAAGATAGAAGCTACTCCCTTTGCGAGGTGGCAACTGATTGCACCAAATGCAACCCCACCAGCCGTGCCACCAGTATGGCGACGTAAAATACGCCTGTGATCGCTTCGAGCATGGCAAATGAGCGAACATGCGCACTCAGCGGAGTCAGGTCACCATATCCAAGCGTGGTGAGCGTGACAAAGCTGTAGTAAAGAAAATCGTCCCATGCCAGGTCGTCCGAGGCTGTATGTTGAAAGGAACCGGGCTGAATCCATTCAAGCAAGCTGTACAAAAGGGCCCAGGCAATTCCAATAAGCAGATACGAAGCTACAGCCCCATACAGCAGGTCGGCATCTACCTGACGCCGGTGCATGACATGCTGCAAGATGGTGCCCGCGGTGTATCCCAGAAATAAAATCCCAAACCCTAGTCCGGCCAATACGACCACTTCCTCACTGTATCCCAGCACCACAAACCACAGGGAAAGGATATAGGGAACGCCAAGCGCTACAGCCACCCACCAGCGCTGACGCCCATATCCAACTGCATAAAGGGCCGTAAGCAAGACAGTGGTAAGCAAGACATTCAGCGCAAGAACGCCTTTAAAGAAGGGGTAGACCAAAATCAAGGCGACCAGGGCCATCAAGAGAAGCTGAAGCCGCCCACGAAAGTGTCGTACAGACCGTCGGACACGTCCAAACATAAGCGCCGGAATTTATAGGGGAGCGGATTCGCTTGTCGGTGTGATTGCTGTTGCTGTTTCCACCACCACGGGATCACCTTCATACCGATAGCCTCGGAAGGATACCCGGAAGAACAGTGCATAGAGCGTGGGCACGAACCCCAACGTCAGGGCCGTGGCGAAGAGCAACCCAAACAGGATAGCAACGGCCATCGACTCGAAGAGTGGCCCGCCACTTACCCAGAGCGGGATCAAGCCAAGCGAAGTGGTCAGCGTCGTCAGAAGAATGGGCCGAAGGCGACGTTGCGCGGCCTCCATCACTGCCCGCTGGGGCGCAAAGCCGTTTTCGTCGATCTCGATCTGAATACGGTCGATGAGGACGATGGCGTTGTTAATCACAATGCCCGCCAACGAAATGACGCCTAGCAGCGTCATAAAACCGAACGCATTACCCGTAACCAGCAGCCCGATGGCCACACCGATGAGTCCGAGCGGGATGGTAAGCAGGATGATAGCGGGTTTTCGCAGCGAGTTGAACTGCCCCACCAGCAACAGCAGAATCAGCAATCCCGCCAGGGGCAACTGCGCGCTGATGGACTGCTGCGACTTGACAGAAGTCTCGATTTCTCCGCCTACATCGTAGCGATATCCCAACGGCCAATCGGCGGCCTCTGCCTCTAGCCACGGCAAGACATCCGAAACCACATCCGCTGCCGTTGCGCCATCAGCCAAGGTGGCTTGCACGGTAACGGTGCGCTTGCGGTTGTACCGTTTGATCTTGGATGGCTGGAAGGCCAGCACCACATCGGCGACCTGCGTGAGGGGCACGTTCTGGCCCGTAAGCTGGGCATAGACGTTCATCGTCTCCAGCTTGCTCAGGTCTTGCCGATCCGCTGCCACGGAGCGAAGCACGACCGGAATCACCTGATCGTCCTCGCGGTACTGCGTCGTTTCGAAGCCAGACAGCGCCGTTTGCAGCGACACGGCGATGTCCTGACTGGTCACGCCTGCCCGCCGGGCGCGGGTTTCGTCTACCTCCACCGCCAGCTTTTTGGTGCGCGCGCCCCAGTCGTCGGTAATGGTGGCGGTGCCTGCGTGGTTGGCGAGTTGCGCCTTCACCCCATCTGCCAGTTCAAAAATAACATCGGGGTCGTCGCCCGAAAGCCGAAACTCGACGGGATAGTTGACGGGTGCGCCGTTCTGTAGCTGCTGAATACGCGGCGTGACATCAGGGTAGTAGGCTGCGATAAATTCCTGCATCCGCGCAATGACCTCGGCCTGCACCTCAAACGAAGTGGTGTTGACGAGCATAAACGCGTAGTTGCGGCGGGGGGGCTCGGGGTTGTAAGTCAGGTTAAACTTGGGGGCTCCGCTGCCCAGAAACGTGGACCAGTTCGCAATACCGGGTTCGTCGTTCGAACGCACCGCCAGCGTCTCGTCCATAAAACGCTCCAGGTCTTCCACAAAAGCCTCGGTCCGCGCAAAAGGAACGCCCGAAGGCAGGTTAAACTCGGCGGTAAACATCACCTCGGTCTTGGGAGGAAAAAAGACGTTGGGGATAAAACGAAACGCCCACAGCGCCACCACCAAGCACAGGACGGCACCCGCCACGGTTAGCAACGGACGACGCAACAAGGTGAGCAAAATACCCCGGTACCGCCGATAAAACGGACGCTGAAACCCATCCTCTTTCTTTTTCTGGGGCTTGAGTCGGAGAAAAAGCACACAGAGCAGCGGCGTCATCGTTAGGGCCAGCACCCACGACGATAGCAAGGTGATGGTGACAACGAGAAAGAGCGGGGCCGTGTATTCGCCCGTCGCCGACTCCGCAAGGTAGATTGGCAAAAACGCAGCGGCGGTGGTCAGCGACGAGGTGAGCAGCGGAATCCGTAGTTCTTTGGCTGAGTCGATGGCGGCCTCCACGGCAGCTTTGCCCGCTTCCATCTGCACCATGATGTTCTCGGACATTACGATGGCGTTGTCTACCAGCATGCCCAGCGCAATGATGAGCGCGGCCAACGATACCTGATCCAGCCCGATACTGAAGGTGGACATAAGCAGCAACGCCATAATAATCGCCATCGGGATGAGCGCAGCAACCACCAACCCTGTCCGAAAGCCCAGAAAAATCAGCATCACCGCGATGACCAGCACGATGGCCTGCAACAAGCTGATCACAAAGCCATCCACGGCTTTTGCCACCGACGCGGCCTGAAAGGCCACAAAATCAAACTCGATGCCGATGGGATACTGCGCCTGCAAACGGTCGATGGTGGTGCGGATCTCGTCGCCAAGGTCGATGATGTTGCCTCCTTCGCGCATCGACACCGCCAGCGCCAGCGCGGGAATACCGTTGGCAGTGACCTTACGCGTTGGGGGATCGACGTAACCGCGCTCCACACTCACGATGTCTTCCAGATACACCGCCTCGCCACCGGGCAGCGACACCACCGTCCGCCGCAGTTCATCCACTGACTCAAAATTACCCGACGGCTCCAGTTGTAATTCTTCGGATCCGGTCGAGATGCTGCCGCCGGGGATAATGATGTTTTTGGCCTCCAGGATGTTCATCAATTGTACCGTGGAAAGCCCCAGTTCGGCCAGCCGCGCATTGCTGTATTCGATAAATACCCGCTCGTCCTGCACGCCCATGATGTCTACCTTGGCGGCATCGCGGATCTGGAGCAATGCCTCGCGCACCTGATCGGCCACCTCTTTGAGTTCAGCATACGTAAAGCCGTCGCCGGTGAGGGTGATCACGGTGCCAAACACATCGCCAAACTCATCATTCACGTTGGGGCCAATGATGCCGCCGGGTAGGCTGGACGCTGCCTTGTCCACCTTGCGCCGCAGCGCATCGAACAGCGGGCGCATGTCGGTCTCGCTTTCGAGAAAGTTGACCGTGATGACTGACATCCCGGTGCGCGACTCGCTCTTGACGTTGTCTACTTCGGGAATCTCTTGAATGGCCTGTTCGAGCTTGTCGGTGACCAGCAGTTCCACACGATCCGGGCTGGCACCGGGGAAGATGGTGGTGACCAGCGCCGTGCGGACAATGAAACCGGGGTCTTCAGCGCGGGGCAGGCTGGTATAGGCCGAGAGGCCCGCCAGAAAGATGAGCGCCAGTGCCGTGAAGGTGACGACCTTTTTTTCGAGGGCAAAGCGGGTAATGTCCATGATATCTATCCTGCAAATAGCGTAGTCCTGAGGACCACTTTTTTTCAAGAGAATCCTTAGCGAGCCAGCAGCCGAACCTGCTGGCCATCCGTCAGCGTGTTCAGTCCAGCGGTGACGACGATTTCGCCATCGGTGAGACCTGCGATCACTTCCAGCCCATCAGCCGAGAGCGCTCCCACGTCGACTGGCCGACGGCGGGCAATACCGATTTCATCGGCGCTCGGCTCGACGACGAACACAAACCGTCCCTGCCTGTCCTCGCCGACGGCAACAACAGGCACAAGCAGGCGCTCGGCCTGCGACGATGCACCGAGTTCGAAGGTGACTTCACCCGCCATTCCGGGTCGGATGGTTTCATTGGCGGCTTCGAGGCGCACGGTGACGGGGTAGGTAGTCGCCCGTGTCGCCGTGACACTTACTTCTCGCACTGTAGCATTAAAGGAGCGTCCCGGCAGGGCATCGAACGTTACGGTGGTTGTCGTTCCTTCCTGAATTTGTGCGATGAAACGATCTGGGACGGCGACTTCCATTTCCGGCTGATCACCGGAGGCCACCACCACGACGGGTTGCCCCGCACGTACGTTTTCGTTGACTTCTACTGATACCTGTGCCACGCTTCCTTCTGTTGGTGCGGTGAGGCGGGTATAGCGCACCTGCTGTTGTGCCAGTGCCAACTGGCTGGTGGCGGCACGTACGGCGGCAGCGGCAGATTCGCTGGCAGCACGGAGCGCATCCAAATCGCTACGCGAGGCCGTGCCGTTTTCGTAGAGCCCCAACACCCGTTCGTAATCGGCGGCGGCGCGGCGTTCCTGCGATTCGGCCTGGGCCAGCGAAGCCTGCGCCTGATCGACGCGCAACTGATAGTCGCTGGCATCTATCGTGGCGAGAAGCTGTCCGGCTTCCACCCGGTCGCCCACTTTCACAGCGACCTGCTGAACCGAGCCCGCGACTTTAAAACTAAGCGCCGTCTCGGCACCGGCACGGGCGGTTCCAGCGAAGGTGCGGGCCTGGCTTCCGCCTGTCAGGAATACCTGCTCATAACGAACGGGGCGAATCATAGGTACCACTTCCTCATCGGCGCTGCCGCAACCGGAAAGCAACACCCCACCACTGAGCAGCAAAACAACAAGCAAGAAGGATTTAGATATCGTAGTCATGGTAACCGGTGGTAAAAGGCTAGAAAGGCGGCGATTAGTTTTGTGCCATATAGGCTTCGGCGCGGGCGCTGAAAGCAGCCTGCTCGGCGTCTGTGCGGAAAAAGCCGAACTGCCCGGTGGCGCGCTCTACCCGCATCAGCGCACGCAGAAAGTCGAAGACCGCATTCGCAGCGGCTTCTTCGGCCAAGGTCGCGTGGGATTGTGCCTCTAGTACCTCCACGGCGTCTGCCACGCCCTGCGCATACGCATCCACCACGAGGTCTAGCGTTTGCCGGGCGGCTTCAGCGGCGGTCTCGGCTTCGTTGATGCCTGCAAAGGCAGCGCTGGCGAAGTGCATGGAGGTGCGGATGTTTTGCTCGATGCGTTGCCGTGCCAGTTCGCGTTCAAACTGTAGCCCGGCTAACTCCTCCTGTGCCTGTATGCGCTCGGCATCGCGTTTGCCCCCTGTGGAAAGGGGTAGCGACACATTGACCCCAACGTTCCAGTCTAGCTCATTGGTTTGCGGAAACAGGTTGGCGGGCAACGTGGAGGGCAGTGTTGGACCGCTCGTCCCTTCGCCGCCTTCCGCCAGGATGCTGCTTGCCTGCCCTTGCAGCGCCACGGTCGGTGACCAAATCGCCCGCTCCCGCGAGGTGACGAGACGTTCACGGGCGGCTAAGGCTGCATCTATGGCGGCCAGTTCGGGAGCCTGGTTTATGCCTTCTGTCACCAGAAACGAACCCAGCCGCTCAGCAGAGGGAATGGTGGTGACATAACCCTCAAAGAGGTGCCCCAAGGAAAGCTGGGTGGCGTCTGCCAAGGTTGTTTCTACGGTTTGAAAAGGCTCATCCAGCGGACGATTGAGCGTCTGGTTCAGCGCCACCGCTGCCACGCGGCGCTGGGCAAAGGCATCGATACGGCTTTTGCGGTTCCGGGCCAGTTCGCTCCCCCACCGCAGCAGTTCCCCGGCGCGTGCCTGCCCGAGTTCACGACGCACGCGGGCCAATTCTAGATTCGTCCGGGTCAGGTGCAGGTTGTTCGCCTGAATCTGTTCGAAGGTTTGGGCGCGCAAGACGTTGAGGTAGACATCCGCTGCTTGCAACGCGAGGTCGAGGCGGTCCGAGGCGTATTCCTGTTCCCGCGCTGTTTGCAGGTGCTGTTGGATTTCTACGTTGGCGCGGGCAGGCTCGGCATACAGCACCTGACGCAAGGTCACGGCGCTGTTGAGGCTGTATTGCGCCTGCGTTCCCAGGCTGGCCTCGGCCCGGTCGGCGTCGATCAAAAGGCCGGTGCTACTGATTTCAATCTGGGGCCGCAGCGTTGAGCGGGCAATCCGTTCATTCGCTGCCCCGGCCTGAATGTCACGCGCACGGGCGTCCAACAGCAAATTGGAAGCAACGCCTTCCAGTACAGCTTCTGAAAGCGTGAGCGCACGTCCTTGTGTCTCTGGCGTAGCGCCAATCAACTCGGCCTCCAGCAGTGTCCCAACCGAAGGCGCAAACCCGATGGCCTGGGCCGTTTCCATGTTCAGCACCAGCCGTTCTCCCGCCGCAAACGTCACCGGCAACGATTCGGGGGCATCGCCGAGTAGGATACGGTGCAGGTTAAGCGCCACCCTCCGTGCTAGCCGGGGCGTGATGTCGGGGTTGAGGGCGGCAAGAACGCCTTGTTCCACGTCCGGCGCGCCCCGGTAGGAAAAGCTGGGGATTTGTTGTGCCGTCAGCCCGTCAATCAACTGTCGGTATGCGTCCGGCGAAAGTTGAGGAAGGGGAAGTGCATAGACGGCTTCGGCATTTTGCAAGGCCGCCAGCGTCTCGTCTACAGAAGACCCTACCAGGACGGGATGGATGGTGACATCCATCGCTGCTCCCAGCGAGTCTAGATGGGTGGTTACGTTGGGAACCAAGGCAGCGAACGGCGCAGGAACCAGCAAGGAAACAGCCTCGAAACCCACCATCTCATTAAAGGCGGCCATATCACGAGCCAGCGTGTTGGGCAGGGTGAGGTAGTTCAGGTTAGTCTTGCCGCTGGTACCTTGTGCAAAAGGAACGCCTTGTATTTCAGGATGAATGATGGACGGAGCCAGCACGGGTTTGGAGAGATCAGGCTGGGTGGCTGCTACGTGCGAAGCCAAAACTCCCAAGGCCAACACCACGTCCACCGAATCGTTTGCCAGCAAGGCATTTATGTCGCTTTGAGCGCGGGTTAGAGATCCGTCACCGAAACGTTGAACAGAGGCAGGCCATTCCACGCTGAAGTCGCGGCGGGTGAGTTCGTCGACTTCTGTTTGGATGCGATCCAGTAGCTCGGTGTGGAGCGTCGCCGGGCTATCCATCACCACACCCACGCGAATGGTGTCCGGTGTGTTTTGTGCTTCGGCCCGGTGAGCAACAAGCAACAGGAAAAGACCGAGGAGGGAATATGTCAGTCGGGTCATCATGGAATCGTCAGCATCAAAAGCGTGGAGGTGGCGTTGCTAGCGGGCGCTGGGACGCATCGCCAACCCGAGACGCATGTAGCCACTTGGATCTTGATCCAGCGTTGCATTAATGGCCTCACCATCAAAAGCCAACTTGCGACTCACCGTTATCCCCGCTTCCAAGGCGATGAACAGCGGACCACGCACACGTTGTTTAAAGGTGGGACCAACGGTGATCACGGAATACTTGGCGGGCAGATCGACCTCTCCGGCTTCATTGCGAAAACGAATGTCGTCGCCGCTGAGGTTGAGGTTGTACTGCGTGCCCGACACCGCCGCCGTGATGCCGAGTTCGCTGCGGGAAGACAGGTCATAGGCCAGATACGCATGCAGCGGCAGCAAGCCATCGAACCACAGCTGTCCCTGACTATGCCACCGCAGCTTGGCGATGGGAAGAACGGTGGGAGTGCCAAAATCGCTGGTGTAAGCCACGCCGAAGCCATACAGCAGGTCGTTGCTGGCGTGGCGGTGGAGCATCAGGTTGGCTTGCATCCGCCAGTCGTCGGTCCCGATCTCCTCGAAGTCGGAAGCAATACCCGGCGCAGCACCCACCACTAGCGCCCACTGGTCGGAGAGGCGCTGCCGTACCCGCACCTCAAGACGCGCATAGTGCATATGATCGGGCGTCACGACGATAAATCCATCGCTGTCGAGCAGGTCTATCCGCAGGTTTTCGTAGCACGCACCGATGGTGAGTTGGGTTGCGCCGAAGTCAATCGGCACGCCATAGCCCGCGCCAAATTTGGAAAGCGAAACCTGCATATCGCCGGGGATGGTGCCCGAAGGCGTATCAGCGAGTCCGGCTCCGCCGAGGTATTCGCCAGACAGCAACATGTAATCCTGGGCCTGGGCACGGGGGATGGTTAGCAACAGCAGCAAGAAGAGGAAAAAGAGAGGGCGTAAATTCATGGCTAGTCTCCAGAAAAAGGGATGAGCGGTGACGTGAGGATGGGGCGAGATCAGGAAACAGGCGGAAAAGCAGCCAGCATCTTGTGCACCGCTTCGTCGATCTTGTCTGTGGCTTGTCGGGGACCGTGGATGGCGTCGGTGGCAGTGCCTCGCCAGACCAGTTCATTGGCCTTGGCATCCACGATGTCGATGATCAGCGTGCCTTGCTGGTAGGATTCGACATCGACATCGGTAACCGCCACGCTTCCATAGCGCAGCCTGCCCCGGCGATACTCGTAGCCCCAGGTGTCGAGGGTGGCCCCGGTGATGACACGTTCTACGGAGGTGTGATAGACGACGTAAAAGTCAGGGTCGGCCGCTACTTTCTGGAAGCCATCAGCCTGAAGTTCTTGCTCGATAGTTCCTTCGATGTGCTGGTTGATTTGACCGAGCGTGGTCAGGTGGTCGCGCACTTGATCAGGCTGCTCCAACCAGGCGAAGGTGGTGTAAGACGCGAGGTTGGCCAATTCCTGATAGTCCGTGTGCACCTGCATGGAGGCACAACCCGTGAAAGCGACAACAAGAAGAAGGCTCAGGAGGGTGTATATCGGTTTCATTTCTGCAATACGGTGTTGTATGAGGGAAAGGGGAACGACGTAGTGCTGTGTGCATCCTTGTCGTTTGACTGGTAGCAACATACCCCGGCACCTAGGGGCAGCGCGTCACCCACAGGTGTGATTCGGTGGGTGAGACGGCGGGTGATTCGGGTGAGCGTGAGGGTGCTACCCTCGTGGAAGCAGGCTCTTTTTAGTCGAGGAAAGCCCGGCGGCGCTCGATGACAGGATGAAAGCTCCAGGTGAGCGTGGCGCGGAAAAGCGCCCCTTCCAGCGCAATGGGCGTCTCCTCGTTGTCGCCCACGGTTTGCATGTGCGTGGCAAACAGCGACATGTTGTCGTTTACCTTGACGTTGAGCGTCAGTCCCAGCAGGTGCGAGGTGGTGGCGTCGGTCATGCCCACCATTGCTCCGGAAGCATTATCCGTTCGCGTAGATTCGCCCAGGCGCAGGTAGGAATAATCCAGCGAAAGCGCCGCATTGCGGGTGATGTCACGCGTGAGGTGGCTTTCGACAGCCAGCAGCGGGTCTTGCGCGAGCGTTTGGCCCTGATTGTCGTTGTTGTCCGAAATCCACGTCCACGAAGGGGTTACTTCGAGCGTGGTGCGGTCTCCGGCTACCCAGGGACCAATGGCCTGCACCAACGGAAGACCGACGCGCACCTTGGTCTGGTTGCTGCCAATGTTGAGCGGCTCCTCGGCGTTGTACTGGCCCAGCGGGAACGTCGCATTAACATTGAGCCACGCCACCGTCCGCAGGTCGTACCGCACATACTCCCGCAGCATCAGGCCCGGCGCACCGAACAGGTTGATGGTGGCTCCCAGCGACGGATCTCCCAAGCCGTGTACAAACGGATCGTTGCTTGCCAGCGGGAGCGGAGAATCGGTTTTGATGACCCCGGCGGGTAGCGACGCCGTCACCATAAACGAGCGCCCCAGAAGGGGCTGACTGTGGGTAAAGGTTAGCAGATAGAGCTGGTTGTCAATGTCAATCGAAGGCTCGATGCGATTCAGGTTGGTGACGGTGGCGTTGACTGTTCCTGAAATGGCATGGACTGCCAGGATATTCATGTTTTTGGGTAGCGTCCAGTAGACACGGGCACCATCAAGTTGCGCCATCGCAGGGGCGGCGAACAACAGGGGACTGAGCAGGAGGGCGAGGAAAAGGCGTTTCATAGGTACGGCTCCGGAAAGACAGGTGAGAGAGGATTATTTGGTCTTGACCACGCACTCGAAGAACTCATCGTCCTCCTCTTCGGCGTAGTTTTCCTCTGGCCCGGGCGGCCAGGTCCCATCTACTGCTGGACGCGGCGGTAACCGATCTTCCAGCCCTTCGTATTGGTGACGATTCGGAAGGATGACGTTGTTTTCCGCAACATATTCGTCCCAGTGCCCGACCAACTCGGCCAGGATTTCCGGCTCCGAAGCAGCGAGGTCTACCCGTTCGCCGGGATCGTCCTCCACGTTGTAAAGCTGCCAATCTTCCGTGCCGAACGGCTTGTGCATCCACAGCAGCTTCCACGGGCCTTTTCGGATGGACCGCATGCCCCAGAACTCGAAGCCCAGCCAGTCTTCTTCGCCACGCGGCGAGACTTCCTGCCCGTCGAGCATGGCCTGCCACGACATCCCCTGCATCGGAAGCACGTCGTGCCCTTCAAACGTATTCGGCTGATCAACGCCTGCGATGTCAAGCAGCGTCGGCGCGATGTCCTGCACATGGAGGATGGCTTCCCGATTGATGGCCCCTCCGCTGGCTTGTTGGGGTGGCACCACGATGAGGGGCGAGCGCACCCCACCTTCTGCCAGCGACCCTTTCACCATCGAAAATGGCGTCGCGGAGACCTGTGCCCACGGCGTTCCGTATGCCACAAAAGAACCCTTGCGGCCCCACGAGGCGAAGTCGGTGTCGTAGTCATTCGACATCCAGCCAGACGCCTGGGAGGCAGACGCATTCTTGGCATTGGCAGACTTGTCGTTCGATTCAGGGCCGTTGTCGGAGAAGAAGATCACGTAGGTGTTGTCGAGCTGTCCCGTCTCATCGAGATACGCCAAGAGACGCCCGATTTCCTGGTCCATGTATTCCACCACGGAGGCATAGATTTCCATCTTTCGTGCAATCGAGTAGCGTGTCAGGCCCGTCAGGGCGTTGAACTCGGGCACGTACCACAGCCGAGACGCCAGTTCTACGTCTTCATCCATGAGTCCCATTTCCTGCATCCGCTCCAGACGATGCACGCGCACGGAATCCCAGCCGCAGTCGTACCGCCCCCGGTGCCGCCGGAGCCAGCCATTGGGTACCTGCAACGGGTCGTGCGGAGCTTGATGGGCGAGATAAGCGAAGAATGGCTTGCCATCGCCCCGATTCGACTCGATGTACTCGATGATTTTGTCGGTGTAGGTGCGGGTGGCGTAGAAGTCTTTGGGCAGCTTGTCGAGGTAGACGCCGTCTTCCGTGAACTGGTTATCCGGCACGTTCCAGTCGTAGCCTGTCTTGTCGAAGTAGCTTCCGGCGGCGGCCAACATCGTGAAGTCACGCTCGAAGCCACGGGCGGCGGGGATCTGCTCTGGCTCTTTGCCCAGGTGCCACTTGCCTGCCATGTAGGTGTGGTACCCCGCGTCTTGCAGAATGGCGGGCAGGGGTGCCACACGGTGGTTCAGTACACCTTCATAGCCGGGCTGTCCTTCCTGATTTGGCGCGGTGCGTTCGATCATGTTGCCGAGCCCGGCACGGTGGTTGTCCATACCGGAGAGCAGCATGGCCCGTGTGGGCGAGCAGGTCGGCGACACATAAAACTGGGTGTACCGCACCCCATTTTCGGCGAGGGCGTTGAGACTGGGGCTTGGAATATCGCCGCCAAAGGCTTCCAGGTCGGAATAGCCCAGGTCGTCGGCTACGATGACAAGGAAGTTGGGCTGCTCATTTGCAGCGGTTGTCTCCTGCGCTTGTGATGGTTGCGCAAGGGGAAGCAAGAGACCGAGGAGGAAGAGGAATAAAAGGGGAGAACGCATCGGTTTCGCGGGGTCGTTGGGTAAGACGAATAACGAACTGGCAGAAACCTACCCTGAAAGGCGAGGGTGATGCGTCACCCCGTGGTGTGAAAGACCGGGTGAAAAAGCGGGTGATTGGGCAGTACGTCCTCCAGGCTCTCTCTACACATCACTTAAAAATCGGGGGCTCCCTCAAATGCAGTCTCGGGGTTTGTTATCTTTCTGCCCGACCTTCGGCAGCTTCATGCCCGCCCTCTTCGATGGCTCTTCCCCCTTCAGTCGACCTCTTACCGTCGCCCCCCGCACCCACGACCTCCGCCTATCGTTGGTATGTGGTTGGGGTGCTTCATCTGGCCACCTTGGGGCTGGCCATCAATGTGCGCATCTTTACGCTTGTTATCGAGTCGGTGCGGGCGCATTTTGGCGTCGGTGATACCGCCATCGGGCTTCTCATGGGGGCAGGCTTTGCGCTTTTTGCTGCGCTTTCGGGCCTGATGCTGGGCCGCCTCGCAGATCGCACGCCGCGAAGGGCCATCTTGATTGGCAGCACCCTGCTTTTTAGCTGCTTCGGAGTTTTCAGCGGCGTCGCGTCTACCTTTGCCCTTCTGTTCCTGAGCCGCATCGGCGTGGGAGTGGGACGAGGCGGGTTGTTGCCCGCCACCTATTCGCTGCTTTCCGATTACTTCCTGCCCCATCAGCGGGGGCTCGCTATTAGCATTGTAAAGGTGGGCAACCGACTGGGCGGCGGGCTGGCCTTGCTCCTCGGTAGCTTGTTGTTAGGGTACTTTGCCGAGCAGACCAATGGGTGGCCCATTTTCTCAACGCTGAGACCGTGGCAGGCTACGCTGGTCGTCGCGGGTTTGCCGGGGTTGCTACTTGCCCTCTTGCTGGCTACCACGATCCGCGAGCCTGCTCGTATGGATGATACAGCAACGGGAGTTGTTGAAGCCCCGCAGTCGGCCTATGACTGGCCCATCATCCGATCATACTTGCAGTATAATCGGGCCACGATGGTGTTTCTATCTCTTGCTGTAGGGCTCTTTTTTCTGGGCACCATCGGGACCGGGGTGTGGGTGCCCTCCTTCCTGATTCGCACCTACGAATGGACCGCCGCCCAGGCAGGACAGGGCTTCGGGTGGGTGCTGCTGCTGGGTTCTAC
Source organism: Rhodothermia bacterium (assembly GCA_030428385.1). Classification (GTDB taxonomy): domain Bacteria; phylum Bacteroidota; class Rhodothermia; order Rhodothermales; family JAAAOL01; genus JAUIDY01. The sequence continues at coordinate 23,715 of JAUIDY010000015.1, forward strand.
GCTGGGCACCCTGGCCGGTGGACGCCTGACGCTGCTCCTTGCCAAGCGCGGGCACGCGGATGCCAATGTGCGCGTGTTGCTGTTTGCGCTGGTAGGGCTCGTGCCATGTCGCGCCTTGTTTCCGCTGATGCCTACCGGAGGACTGGCGCTGGCGGTGCTTGCCCCGACGCTTTTTCTGGCTAGTATGCCGTTGGGTACCTTGGCTGCTGCCATCCAGAACATCTTTCCCAACCGGATGCGCGGGTTTGCGTCGGCCTTGTATGTGTTGCTTGTTAACCTCGCCGGTATGGGACTCGGCCCGGCCTGCATTGCGCTGACAACCGATTACGTCTTTGGAGATGCGCAGGCGCTGCGGTATGCGCTCTTGTTGATTGGCTTGATTACGACCATAGGAAGTCTGTTTTTTACGCTGCGTTGTTTGCCTGCCTATCGCCATAGCAGGACCTATGCCCTCACCTGGAAGCCCTAAGCTCCAGGCACCCCCGTCCTTCGAATCATGCTGCTGCAAACCAAACTTTTCTCCCCTCCGGTCCAGCCCACCCTGGTCCCAAGACACCAACTGGCCGACGTGCTGGAAAGGGGGCTTCAGCATAAACTAACGTTGCTTTCCGCACCGGCGGGCTTTGGCAAAACAACGCTAGTAACGGCCTGGCTCCATGAGCAAGAAATGCCCTGGGCGTGGCTCACGCTGGATGAAGGCGACAATGACCCGGCCCGGTTCTGGATGTATGTGCTGGCGGCCCTTGAAACGGTACGCCCTGCCTTTAAGAAGCTGCAAGATACACTTCTTTCCGAGTCACGCATTTCCCTCGATTTGCTGGTAACCTCTTTACTGAATGCCCTCGTCGATCAAAACCCGCAGCCGACTGAACCACTCGGCTTGGTCCTTGATGACTACCATGTGATCAACGAGCCCTCCATCCATCACAGCCTCAACTTTCTGCTCGACCACCTGCCGCCCCAGGTGCACCTCATCATTACGACCCGCGTCGATCCGCCGTTGCGGCTTTCACGCCGCCTCGGACGCCGGGAGATGGTGCAACTCCGGGCCACCGACCTCAAGTTTACCACGGAGGAAGCCACGCACTTTATGAACGAGGTGATGCACCTCAATCTTGCGCCCCACGATGTACAAGCCCTTGTAACCCGTACTGAAGGCTGGGTGGTGAGTTTGCAACTGGCGGCGCTTTCGTTGCAGCACCACCCGAACCCCGCTGCCTTTATCCAATCCTTCGCTGGCGACGACCGCTATGTCGTCGATTATCTCGTCGATGAAGTCTTCTCGCAGCAGCCAACGGCCGTGCAGGAGTTTCTCATTAAAACCTCCATCCTCCACCGGCTCTGTGGCCCCCTGTGCGATGCCCTGCTGGCGAATGACGAGGGCCCGCCCGACGGACAGGGGATGCTCGATTTACTAGAGCACAGCAACCTTTTCCTGGTGCCCCTCGACAACCGGAGGCAATGGTATCGCTATCATCAGCTTTTTGCCGACATGCTGAGGCAACGCTTGCACGAACGCGGCACAAACGTTGAAAAAGACCTCTACCGCAGGGCGAGCATCTGGTATGAGAAGGAAGGACTGGATTTAGAAGCTGCACAGAGCGCCCTGGCGGGCGAAGATTGGGAACGTGCCCTCGCCCTTGCCCAGCGCCTCATCGCACCGAGCATCAAGCGGGCCGAGTTTAAGACCGTCCGCCGCCTGCTGGAGCAGTTCCCACAAGAACAACTCATGCAGCATGCCCGGCTGTGTCTTGCCTTTGCCCGCGTGCTTGTCTTAACGGGTTCTCCAGATCAGGTAGGCCCCTATCTGGATCGAGCGGAGGCGCTTTTAAATCCTGACACCGACCAGACTTTGCTGGGGTTGGCAGCCAGCATCCGTGCGCAGGCGTTCGTCTTTCTTCAGGAATATGCCGCGGTTGTGCCCCACGCTGAACGCGCCATTACCCTGCTCCCTGAAGATGATTTGCTCAACCAGAGCCTGACGCACTTGCACCAGTCGGTTGCCCTGGTGCGCCTTGGCAAACCTGCCGCTGCCGCTGCTTATTTGCCCAAGGCACGTGATTTAGCGCTGGCATGTAACAATGGTTTTTCGGCAACGGTCGCCACTACCTTTCTGGGCATCGCTTCGTTTATGCAGGGCTCCATACGCCGGGCGCAAGAACGGGTACAACAAATCCACCAAACCGTGGCGACTTCGGTGCGGGAGCGGTCGGCCGTGTTCTGGTTGCTCGAAGCCACGGTCGCCTATGAGCAAAACAACCTCGCCCAAGCAGCCACCATCCTTGAAGGAGGCATCGAAGGGGCGTTGCAATCAGGCCGAGTTGCGATAATGGGCCCCCGGCTTTATGCAGAACTGGCACGGGTTCGGTGGCACCAGGGCGACCGAAAACAAGCCCAGGCCTACCTAGAGAGGGGCACCCAGATCGCCAACCGGCTCCAACTGCGCGATTCCATTTCGCTCACGCGGGCGTTACAGGGATGGTTCTGGCTGGAGGAAGGGCAGGTTGAGGCTACCGCCCAACTCCTCGCCGACTTGGGCATTCATGAACAGGCTGACTTCATCTATGCCGATGAGCCGCTGTTTCGGCTACTGATCCGGCTGCGGTACGCCGAAGGAAACGTCGAAGACGCCCTCGGGCTTGTTGATGACCTGTTGAAACGTGCTTCCCACGATGGTCGCCGCTACGATTTGGTCCAGCTTGGGGCGCTCAAAGCCGTGCTTTTGTTCGAGCATGACCAGCAGGACCTCGCGCTCGAAGCACTGGGACAGGCCCTCGCGGAGACGCGCGGAGAACCGTATCTTCGGACGTTCCTGGACGAAGGAGAGCGCATGGCGCAACTGTTGTATCTGGCTTCCGTGAACGAGGTGGAAAAAGAGGTGGCGGACCGTGTCCTTGCTGCTTTCGGCGCAACGGGCGATGCCCCTGCGAACGGACACGCGACTGCCGCCCCACCTGCTTTAATCGAACCGCTGAGCGACCGCGAGATGGACGTGCTGCGGCTGTTGGCCGAGGACCTCACGAACCAAGCCATTGCAGACAAACTTTTCGTCTCGCTGAACACCGTCAAGACGCACACGAAGCATATCTATGGCAAACTCGGCGTCGGTAGCCGCCGGGAAGCAGCCCGGCAAGCCGAGGTTCTGGGCCTGTTGTAGAGGGTATGTGGTGCCCGTTCCCAAAGCTAGGCAGCCACCATGCACGGTTTGCATTTCCTTATCACTCAGATCACGAAAGCACCTCGCGTGGCGATGGGACTGGTCGTGCTCTTGGCCCTCTTCCCGCAACTTGGACAGGCCCAGAAGTCGTCCTTGCAAGGGATCGTTCGTGCGTCTGGGGAAAATCGTCCGCTGGAGGGCGCACATGTGGTTTTGGAAGCGACCCGTCGGGATGCTGCCACCTCGACGACCACAACAGACACCGCCGGACGATATCTTCTGGAGGGCATAGAAGCAGGTGCCTACATCCTGCGGGTCCGTTATGTCGGCTATGAGGAAAGGCGCTTACCCATCACGATCCGGGAAGGAACTCCGCAAACACGCGATGTAGACCTCATCCGCGTGCCTGTCTACCTCAATCCCATCCTCGTCAGCGCGTCGCGCAATCAGGAGAAAATGTTGGATTCTCCTGCTGCTATTACGGTACTGGAAGCCGAGACGCTCGAAAAAGAGGTGCTCCCCTCAACGGTGGCTGCCCTTCGCACTGTGACGGGGGTAGATATCGCGCAGGTAGGACTTGATCGCTACCATGTCAGCCTGCGTGGCTTTAACGACACGTTTGCCTCCCGCACCCTCACGCTTGTCGACTACCGGCGTGCCGCCTTTCCAGGGTTGGTGCTGAACGCGTTCTCCAGCATGCCCATTGCCTCACTCGATATCGCACAGGTGGAAGTTGTGCGGGGGCCGGGCTCGGCGCTGTACGGCGGCGGCGTAGAGCAAGGCGTCATCCATTTTCTGACCAAAGACCCCTTTTCCTTCTCTGGAACCAGTGCCCAACTTACTGCCGGGGGCCACGACTTTTGGCAAGGTGCGTTTCGCCATGCAGGCGTCTGGCACGATCGGTTGGGCTACAAGCTCGTCGGCTCCTATAGCCAGGGAACTGACTGGGCCTTTGACGCCACCGACCCTGACGATGAGCCCCGGTTTGCTTCCCTGAACGAGGCGTTCCGCGATTATGATTATGGCATATGGAAAGGGTATTTGTTGGGTGAAGTAGCCTATCGCTTCTCCCCGGCCACCACGCTTACTGCGCAAGGAGGATACACGACCATTAAGCAGATTCTCTACAGCAATGTGGGCGAAAATCAGGTGGACGGCTTTGCGAGTGTGTTTGGTCAAATACGCTTTCAGGCAGGCCAGACCTTCGCGCTGGCAAGCCTCAGCCAGACACCAAAAGAGGCACACTTGCTTTCCTACCGCACCAATCGCGCGAACATCAACCACTCGTCCGAGGTGAATGTGCAGGTCCAGCACATGGTGGAATTTCTCCAGCAACGCGCGACACTAATTGCCGGAGCCGACGTGCGCGCGCTGTTACTCGATACCGGCGGCACCTTGCACGGCCGCAATGAAGCGGACAACGATTTTGTGGAAGGCGGCGTGTATCTCCACACGGCATTGCACCCTACGCATCGCCTAGATGTGACGCTTGCAAGCCGACTGGATTACAACACCGTTCTTGATCGAACGGTGCTTTCTCCACGCGCTGCTGTTGTTTTTAAGCCCGTACCTGCACACAGCATTCGCCTGACGTATAACCGGGCGTTTTCCATGCCGAACCATGGAGCGTTTTTCCTCGACAATGTGGTGGGCAACACGGGTGACTTTGTCCTCCGCCTGCGTGGCAACCGGGAAGGGTGGAGCTACCCCGACCCACTTCATACCACAAGTTTTTTGCCCGGGTTGGGACGCTATGCCGGGGTGGGGTTACCCCTTCAGGCCGCCTATCAATCGACCGTAGAGGCGTTGGTGACGGGTGGAATCTTGCATGCCGTTCCAAATGCGGAAGCACTCATAGCACACCTGGAGGCAAGAATCCCTGAGATTTCGGGCTTCTCGGAAGGCGAACTGGTGCTTAATGGACAAGTCATAGATCGGGTGCCCACCCTCGACCCCGTCAAAGAGAGCATCACCCACACCATCGAATTGGGCTATAAAGGCGTGCTAGGGAATCAGGTCTTGCTGAACCTCGATGCCTACTATACCCGCAAGAAAGACTTCGTCTCGCGGGGATTACGCCTTACCCCCTTGGTTACAACCCCCGGCGTGGGGCAAGACCTGCACGACGCCGTGGCCGGAGCGTTCACGGATGAGGAGTTGGCCTCATTTGGCTTGGACCGTTCCGCGCTGGCTGACCTGTTTGAACAAGCCGCCGTTGGTCTAGCCGACACGCCGATTGGATTGATTGAAACGATAGAAAACTACGACCCCGATACTTCGCCGGAAGCGCTGGTTACGTTTATCAACTTTGGTGATCTGGATTTCTTTGGCTTCGATGCGGGCTTGGAAGCACATCTTTCCGAAAACCTACAGATGTTTCTTCAGTATAGCTGGGTCAGCCATACGTTATTCGATGAGGAAGACCTTGGAGAACCCGGTACAGGACTCGAAGCGGCATTAAACGCGCCTCCGCACAAAGCAACAGGCGGCATCACCTACCGGAAAGACCGAGGATGGCAAGCAGGCGCGGCGGGGCGGTATGTCGATGCCTTTGAAGTCCGTTCCGGCGTTCATCAAGGACGCCTCGATGCCTACTTTGTACTCGACCTGCACTTGGGCTATGAATTTTCCAGCTACGTGCGAGGACTGCAACTAGATGTGACGGTACAAAACCTCTTCAACCAACGGCACCGCGAGTACGTTGGGGCACCCAAAGTGGGACGGTTGATGCTCGCCCGGCTTTCCTATTCCTTTTAAGTCTCTCGATTCTTTGCATCTCTGGTAGAATCACCCCCTGAATCACCCCTGCGGGTGACGCCCCCCTCAGTATCTGGCGGTACTTTACTTTCGCCCGGATGACACCACGTACTGGTTGACAAAAGGGCAGCCGAAGACCTCATCAGCCTTTTTGCCGCCATGAAACGGACGCCCTCAGCCCCCACGCCGGACGAGCCGAACCGCTATCAAATCAAAGTGGAAGGACGCCTGGACCAGCGATGGAATGATTACTTCGACGGCTTCTCGCTTGCCACGGAGCCTGCCCCGCCGCATGGTACATTCACCATCTTGACTGGCACCGTCACCGATCAGGCGGCCTTACATGGCATCCTGAACCGCATTCGTGACCTGGGTCTCCAACTCTACTCGGTGAAGTGCCTCGACGCTTCTTGATACGCTAAAAACCATCCCTGTTATGAAATACTTCCCCTTCATTGTGCTCCTTATGGCCATGTCAGGTCTGCACCTGCCTACCCAGGCACAGCCACTCCGCGATGTTTTTCAAGAGGTAAAACCTGGTGTGGTGGTCATACGCACGCTGGAAAGAGACCTTGATCCCCTGCAAGGTGGCTTCGTGAGCATGCAAAGTCAGGGATCGGGCTTCCTCATCTCAGAAGACGGTTACCTCATGACAGCCTCCCATGTTGTTCAAACAGCCGATCAGGTAGGCGTTGAGTTTCCTAATGGTCATTTCTCTTTGGCCCACGTTGTAGCATCCGTACCCCCTGCCGACGTGGCTTTGCTGCAACTGGAAGACCCGCCCCAAGATGTTGCGCCCCTATTGCTCGGCGATTCAGACCTGATGGAAGTCGGCGATGGGGTGTTTGTGGTGGGCGCACCGTATGGGCTAAGCCACACCCTTACTGTGGGTCACCTGAGTGCCCGACATCAACCACACCCGAACGCGGTACACCTCACCACCACGGAACTCTTTCAGACGGATGCCGCGATCAACTCCGGAAACTCCGGCGGCCCGATGTTTAACGAGCGCGGCGAAGTCATCGGCATCGTCAGCCATATCCTCACGCAATCCGGTGGTTTTGAAGGCTTGGGGTTTGTCGTGACCATAAATGCTGCCAAGGAATTACTTCTCGAAGAACCGTCGTTCTGGTCAGGAATGGAAGGCTATCTTCTGGAGGGTGCCTGGGCGGGCCTGTTTAACCTGCCTCAACCCGCAGGCGTCCTGGTGCAACGTGTTGCTGCATATTCACCTGCCGCTGACCTAGGTCTCGAACCGGGCTTTGTACAGGCAACCATAGAGGGAGAGTCGTTGCTGCTAGGCGGAGATATTCTTCTTGAGGTGATGGAAATTCCTATTTCTAGCGAAGGAAACAATTGGCAACGGATTCAGGCGGTCCTTGCCGAAAAAGACGCCGCTACGCCCGTGACGCTAAAAGTATTGCGTGGGGGCCAGGTGATTATCTTATCCACACCGTGACGACGAAGAATAAATCGCCAGTATGTAAAGATAGAAAGCGTTGACGATGTTGTTGTTGGTCAACGGCACGGCTAAGCAGAGCAAGCATATTTCCTTTCCTGTGATGAAGGTCTTACCCAAAGCCGCCTGATGCATACCATTGCACGCTGAACGCGCAAAACAAGACAAAGCCCCTGCCTTCAATAGAAAACGGGGGCTTTGTTGTACCTATGCTGTGCCTACTATTACAAAAGTCTTTGTATTACAATAACTTACGGAAATGCCCTATGGCCCTTACGCTCCCGTTATCGAACCATTTTATGGAGGATTTACGCAAGCTTTTCGAGCTAGAACCAGTGCTTCCGGTCCAGATGCTCAACACTACACATAGGCATGAACGGATCACTTAACCAGTGTCACCTGCCGCGTCTCGGCAAAGCGTTCGCCGGTCACCCGGATGAAGTACAACCCCGACGGATAGTCACCCGCCTCCCATACAAACGCCCGACTCACATCCGCTTCCAGCGTGCCCTGCCATACCAACGCTACCTGCCGACCTAGCACATCGTACACTGCCACCCGCACCGCCTGCGCCTGACCCACTGCCAGCGAAAACGTCGTCGCAGGGTTGAAGGGGTTCGGGTACGCTGCCGACAACTGATGCGTGCCCATGACGCCGATGTGTACTTCCACCTGCGGGCTGTATTCGAATCTGCCGTCGAAATCTACCTGACGCAAACGGAAGACGTGCGTGCCGACCTCCAGCCCTGCCACCGCGAAGGTGTAGTTCTGCGGCTCCGCTGTCGTGCCCACCCCTTCCACAAAGCCCAGCACCGACCATGAAGCCTCACTTCCCTCATCCCTCAAACCGCTTGCCTCATCCCGCACCTGCACGTCATACCCCGCGTTGTTCGTCTCCGAGGCGGTTTGCCAGCGTAGCTCCACGTTCGATCCGTTGCCGACCGCCTCAAAGGAGACCAACTCGACTGGAAGCAACGTGGGCGTTCCGCTAAACTCGCTTGTGTTGCCGTCCGCGTCGGTCGCCGTCGCCACGATGGTGTCGGTGATGGTGAGCGCGGGACTTACAGAAGCGGGCGTGAAGGTGATGGTTTTGAAGGCTCCGGCCTGGGTTTTGGAAGCCACAGCCGTGCCGTTGTAGTCGCCCTCGGAGTAGGTGTCAGAGCCGAGCCAGTGCTGGCCTTGCCCGGTGGCGTCGGCGCGGTAGAAGTCGATGCGGAGCGGGTAGGTGGCGTTGTCGGGGTGGGTATCAACCATGTAAGTGACCATCACGTCGCCACTTTCCTCCAGGGTGGCGTTGTCGATGTCGGGGTAGTTCTGGCGCCGGTTGGGTCCTTCATCGACGTCGTCGGCGTCGTTACCATTCACCACATTAAGATCAATGCCCAGGCCACCGTTCGAGTAAATAGCGTTGCCCAGAATCGTGGCTTGCGTCTCAGCCTCGCCTAGGACCACTCCGTCGAGGCTGTTGTGGGCAATGACGTTGGCCTCCGCTGCGTCGTTCATCCCGTCGCCATCTGCACCTACCCGAACGCCGGTGGCACCATTCCACACCCTAATCCCTCGTTGGCTGTTGCCAAGCGGGGCCGCGCCGGTGGCATCGGTGCCGATGTAGTTGCCCGCCACCACATGCCCCTGACCCCTGAATATGTGAATCCCGTTTCTTCCATTTCCGCTGATCACGTTGCGCTCTGCGGCATCGCTCACCCCATCGCTGTTCGTCCCCACCCGCTCACGATGGGTAAACGCTATTTGCACGCCTTCGCTCTGGTTAGCCACAGCGCTCGTCCCTGACTTGTCCGTGCCGATGTAGTTACCCGCCACCACGTTGTCGTTGGGATTCTGGAAATTGCGCTGAAGGTTGATGCCTTGCGCAAGGTTGCCGCTGATGAGGTTGCCCTCTGCCGCATCGTTCACTCCGTCGCCATCCGTGCCAATCACGTTCCTACTACCCGGAAAGATCCCGACACCGGCCAGCGTGTTACCCGCCGCCGTGCTGCCTGTGGCATCGATCCCGATGAAGCTGCACGCGATCTGGTTGTCCGAACTGCCCTGCACTAACACCCCTCGGCGCGTGAACCGCACGATGTTCAGCCCACGGATCACCGAACCGCCCGAGCCCGCCACCAGATGCAATCCGCTCACCCCAGCCCCGGCATTCGTGCCATCAAGGACAATCCCGTAGGCCGGACGGTCGGGGATCGCTGTCGTACAGACCGCCTCCTTGCCCGGTTGTGTCGAGCCGTCGATCTTGACGACACTGGTGATGTCCGGCAGCGCACGCGTGGGCGCGATGACGCAGGTACCGCCGGAGCAGCCCGCGTCGCTGGCCGGAATGGCGAAGCGGATCGAGTCGGCTCCGGCTAAGGCGTTGGCCTCCTGGATCGCCGCGCGGAGGGTACACTCGGGGTTCCCCTCGGCGTTTGTCTGTCCGGTGTCGCAGATCTCATCGCCTGCCGTCGCATCATCGTCGTCGTCCGTGCTGTTCACGGCCAGATCGGCCAGGATGAAGGCAGCGCTGAACTCGCTCGTCGGGCCATAATACTGCGGTTCGTTGATTCGGATGTAGTTCTCCGCTGCAGTCATCGTCACAAACTCACCCGGCATGTAGTCCGTGACGGTAATCGTCCCCGTATAGTCCGGCGTGCCCAGTGTCGGAACGAGTCCCTGGTCGCCGATGAACCGCGCGCCTTCTCCGTGTCCCGACGGGTCTGCCGTGGACGAGGCAAACACTTCGAAAAGATAACTTGTATTGCTTGGCGCACTGAGGGTAAACGCGATGTCGTAGCCGCCGCTGCCATTGGGGGTGATGCCCGTGATAACGGGGTAGTTCTGAAGCGCGTTCGGGCCACTGTCGGGGTCCTGGTCGTCGTTGGCGGTCACGCCGAAGCCGTCCTCCGTGCCGCCTACAAGGTCGATGCCCAAGCCGCCGTTGCCTGCGATTCGGTTCTGGCGGATCGAGACCTCGGCGGTGCCCGTCACCTCAATCCCGGCGTCGGTGTTGCCCACATGGTCTACGCCGTCGGTATCGAGCCCGATGCGGTTCATGATAATGGAGGCCGTGGAAGCTGCGTCGACGGCAATGCCATGGCCTGTGTTGCCCGAGATGGTGTTGTCTTGAACCACCACCTCCGTCGCGCTGAGACCCACAATTGTATTGCCAATCTCCACGCCGCCGCCGCCGTTCGGGATGGCCGTCTGCCCCGTCGCGTCCAGCCCAATGATGTTGCGGTGCACATTGGCTCCATCGCCCATTACGGTCAGTCCAAAGGAAACATTGCCCGAGATCACGTTGTCCGTAACGACAGCATTTGGTGCACTGCTGCCTACCGAAAGACCCTGCGGAGCGTTCGCCAGCGCGGCCGTCCCGTCCGCTGTCAGGCCGATGTAGTTGCCCGCCACCGTCACGCCTTCGGCATTGAGGAACACGCCGTAAAAGTCGTTGCCCGAGATCACATTGCGCTCGCCTGCATCGCCGTCGCTATCCCCATCGGTGCCGATGCGAATGCCTGTAGCCGCCGCATAGACGCCATAGCCGTTCAGTGTCGCCGTCGTGCCATTGGGCCGCACGCCGATGTAGTTGCCTTCGACCACGGCACCCGCACCCTCGATGTGGAGACCCGCACCCTCGAACTGGACAATGGAGAGGCCCGAAATGGTCACGCCCGTTGCGCTCGATGCAACCTCGATGCCGTTCGGGAAGCCTGAGATCACGGTCCCCTCTAGCACAATCTTGAGGGCGGCGTTGGAGCCGGTAGCGAGCGTGTTTTCGCTGGCACCTGGCTGGGTATAGCCGAGAATAGAAATGCCCGCGTCGGTGAGCGGCGGCAAGACGGTGGGGAGCGCGATGGTCGCCTGCCCCGAAGGGGTCGCACCGTGTGCCTCGGTGATACGGAAGCCGATGGCGTCAAGGCCCACATTGGCGTTGGCGACCTCAATGGCCTCGCGGAGCGTGCAGTCGCCGTCGAGCACGCCGTCGGTGCAATCAGCCAGGCTTGTGATAGCATCGTACGTCTGGCTGTCGCTGATTGTATCCACCAGCAGGTCGAACATGTTAGCCGTCAGCACGATGTCGTTGCCATCACCGCCCACGTAGCTGAGCGTGAAGTCGAAGCCATCTACGGTAATGGTAGCGCCCTCGGCAAGTCCAGCAAAGGTGCCTGTTACGGCATCGGTGCCATCGTTGTCGAGGATCGTGTAGGGGCCGCTGAGCGGGATGTCGTTGTCGAGCGTGAGGACGAGATCGGCATCGGTGATGTCAACGCTGCCCGTCACTTGAACCTGGTCGTACTCCGTGCCTGCGGTTGTTCCACCGATCTCGATTCCGAGGTCTGCGCCCGAAGCCAGCGTAAGCCCGTTCACGAACGTTGATACGCCATCGACGACGAGCGAGCCGTTAACGGTAGCCGGGTTCACCGTCGTCGTGGTGCTAAGTCCTGCGAGCCGCTGGCTGTTATCGCCGATGTCCGCAAACGTCACGTTTCTCGCAGAGGCCACTACGTTGTCCTCTCCGTCCGTCGCCGAGCGGAGCGCACCTTCGAAAATGACTGCGTTCGACGTCGACTCGAACGTTACGGTCCCCGACGCCCCGGCCGGATCGACCACGACGGTATTCCGATGGTTCTGGAGGTTGCCCGAACGGATCTCCGTAGTCTGGACATAGACTGTCGCGCTTCCTCGCGTCGCGATGGAAGCCGGACGGGTGGTGGCACCAACCGCCCCGTTGAACTCGATGCGATCCACGGCTTCGAAGTAACAGTATCCTCCCCCGTCCAGCGTTGAGCCAAAGATCAGAGACTCCCCTGCCCTGAGGGTCTGGTGGAACGACAGCGTTACGGGGTCGCCGTACTGCTGCGTGCCCGTGGTCTCAACCCTAGGTGAATTCGGACCACCCCCATCGCTAATAGCAATGGTGGTCGTTCCAGCCGCGTCGGTCGTGAGGTTTGCTAGGGGCGTCGTGTCGCCGACTTTTCCCTCGAAGCGCGTCTCGCCGGAAACATTCAGCGTGAGGTCCCACGGCCCGTTGCCATCGCCGTCAACCGTCGACTCGAACGTAACCGACGGGGCCGTGATCGTCACGTCGGCAGCAATGGTGACGGCGTCCGAATAAACGAGCGCGGTCCCCGACGTGACATTGGACGAGATTGTTGTTTGCGCCTGCGCGGGGCGTGCCCCAAGGAGGAGGGCCACCAACAACGCGAGCGTCAGCCCTACATAACGCCCGTGCAGCTTCCTAGTCCCATGATAGCGGACGGCTTGGGCGCGCATATCGCATACAGCAGGGACGCGCAATCGGGTGCGATGGGCGAGAGATTGATGCGCCATCGCGCGCGGGGTACTTATCGAGGGAAATTGAACGTCAATCATTCGGGGGATTGCCTGGTGGATTTTTCTGGGTGCCTGGCGTCGGGGCTTCTCGTTCCTGATCAAGCATGGACCAGAGCGCCGCCAGTTCAAGGTGGGCGCTGGCGTGCGATCCGGCAGGGTCCTGCAACGAGGGACACGGGGGCTTTTCGGGCGTCGGCTTTTTCGGGTGCTGCTGCGGAGCAGAAGTGTGTGGTTTCATGAGACAGCCCGGAAGGAGCGAACGCCAAGGGCCGTGTGCCCGTGGTCATGGCTCGTAGATAGCCGCCTGCCGCCTTCTAAATCACGACGAAGACCTTCGATTTTTGGACATAAGCGCCCCTGAGAAACTGTCTGGTAACCTAATCTGGGGCTGCGCCGGGCGCTTTTTGGCCCAGCGGCGCGCGATACCCTACGCCTTCGGCTTCGGTTTGTCGGCCCGTAGCGCTGCTACGAACCTCCAAATCGAGCATCGCTGACCTCAAAAATCACCACGGCTCGCCGTCCAGCCATGCTACCAGACAGTTTCTGACGCCTCCGTTTGCCTCTTTTTGGGCAACACGTCGCATGGGCAACAGGACGCGTGGTGCCAAACCGTCCGATAAGAAATGCTACCTTGCGTCGCCCCCTGGAAGAAGCCTACCAACCTTCCAGGTAGCTCGTCGGAGAAGTGCCATAGACTTTGTTAAAGGCACCCCAGAACGCGCTGTAGCTGCGGAAACCCACGGCATGGGCCACCTCCTTGGCCGAAACGCCTTCCCGCAGCAACACGAGGGCCTGTTCCAGCCGCATCCGTCGCAGCAACGCCCCCGGAGACTCGTCCGTGAGCGCCTTCAGCTTCCGCAGCAGTTGGCGGCGGCTTAGATGCAAGGCATCGGCGAGGTCGTCCACCCCAAACGCGGCATTGCTCAGGTGGTGCGTAATCTGTTCCTTCACCTCGTTCAGAAAGGCTTGCTCGTTGGCAGGCATGGCAGGCAAGGCAGACGCGGCCTGCTCCTGTTGCGCGGCTTCCTGTTGGCTGAAGAGCATCCGCAGGCGCTGCCGTTCCTCCAGAAGCACCCGCACCCGCACGCGCAGTTCTGCGGCATCGAACGGCTTGGGCAAGTACGCATCTGCGCCCGACTTAAACCCGGCGATGCGGTGTTCTACCTCGGCCTTTGCGGTCAGAAGCACCACGGGAATATGGCTCGTGCGCAGGTCGGCCTTGAGCGCATCGGTGAGCGCCAGCCCATCGACCTCCGGCATCATCACATCCGAAAGCACCAGGTCGGGGATCCACTGCTGGGCTTGCTCCAGCCCCACCCGTCCGTTGGTTGCCTCCACGATGGTGTAGTCGTGCTCCAGGTGGCTGCGGATATAGGCCCGCATGTCGGCATTGTCTTCCACCACCAGCACCACGGTGGCCTCCTCCGCAGGCACCGGAGATGTCGGCTCCGAAGCCGTCGCCTCGGTGGCCTGGGCCACCAGATCCAGATGATGGGTGTATTCCCTGTTAGCACGGGACGTTGTATGACCATCGCCCCCATGCGACACCGATGGCTCCGGCAGGGCCGCCCGTTGGTCTTCCGTTCCCCCCAGCAGTGGCAAATAGGTGGTAAACGTGGAGCCCGTTCCTGGCTCGCTCTCGACGGTGATGTGCCCGCCGTGCAGCTTCACGAGTTCCTCCACCAGCGCCAGCCCAATCCCCGATCCTTCGTAGGCCCGTGTCTCGGTGCGCTCGACCTGATAAAAGCGGTCGAACAGGTGCGGCAGGTGCACTTCGTCGATGCCCAGCCCGGTGTCAGCTACAGCAATACGCGCCGTGCCCTCGGCATCGTGCCTCAACGAGAGGGTGACCGTACCACCCGGCGGCGTGAACTTGACGGCGTTGGAGAGCAGGTTGACCACCACCTTCTCGATCTTGTCCTCATCGAAGACATGCCACAGCGGCTCCTTGGGCAGATGGATGCGAAAATGCAGGCCGCGCTGCCGGGCGACGTCCTGGAAAAGCACCGCTATCTCGCGCAGGTGGCGGGCCAGATCGCCACGACGGGCCTCAAGGTGTAGCGCTCCGGCATTCAGGCCCGAGAGTTCGAGAAGTTGATTGATCAACCGCAGCAGCCGCTGCCCGTTGCGCCGGGCGCGTTCGAGGTGCGGGAGGGCAGCTTCTTCCACCTGATACTGTCCGTCGAGCAAGTCGTTGATTGGGCCGAAGGTGAGGGTAAGCGGTGTGCGAAACTCGTGTGAGATGTTCGCCAAAAAACGCGACTGAAACTCGTTAGTCCGGCGCAAGTCCATTGCGCGTTCCGCTTCGGCCGCCAGCGCACGGCGGCGTAGGCGGTTGCGCCCCACCAAAAGCACCACCACGGCCAGCAGCAAGCCCAGCCCTAGCAGCAACCCCGCCACCCACCAGCGCTGCTGCCGCCGCTGCTGCTCCAGCGCCTCAATCTGCCGCGCTTGTTCCCGCGTGCGGTACTGCTGCTGAAGCTCAGCGATCACCCCCTGACTTTCGGCGCTATAGAGCGAGTCCTCCACGGCTTTGTAAGCACGGTAGGCGTTCAGGGCTTCCTCGAACCGCCCCATCTGTTCAAGGATTTCGCTTCGTTGCAGGTGGGCATCCAAGGCGCGGGGCAAGGCCCCTATCGAGTCGGCTAGCGCCAGCGAGACGTTCGTCATCGCCAGGGCTGAATCAAGCTTGCCGAGTTCGGCATATGTTGCGCCGATGTTCGCCTGCACCCGTGCCAGATCTTCCCACGTTCCTTCTGCAACTAACAAGGGCTGGGCGCGGCGATAAAGCGCCAGGGCGGTCTCATAGTCGCTCTGCTTGCTGTACACAGAACCCATATTGTAGTGCGCCCGTGCGATGCGTTCCTGGTCACCCATTTCCTCGCTCAGGCGTAGCGACTCGGTGTACGCGGCCAGCGCCTCACTCAGTTCGCCAAGCTCCAGGTAAGTGTTGCCGGTGTTATTCAGCGTTGCTGCCATCCCGGGCTTGTTTTGCAGGGAAGCAAACACGTCGTAGGCATCCTGAAAGAATGTGCGAGCCTGCAAAACATCCCCTTGATCTTCGTACAGGTCGCCAACCTGATTGAGGGATTCAGCAACGCCCCGCAGGTCGCCTATTTCCTCCCGCAATGCTAATGCGCGGCTGTGATACACGAAGGCGCTGTCATAATCGCCTTGCTGTTCGTACCCTATGCCGAGATGGTGCAACACGAAGGCAATATCTTCCTTATCCCCAAGTTGCTCCCGAAGCACCAACGCCCGGTGCAGCCACAGCACCGCTTGATCGTAGGCTTGCCTCCTTAACTGAATGCGTCCCATCCAATACCAGGCAATCGCCTGCCCACGAATGTCGCCGCTGGCTTCATACAAAGGCACTGCTTGTTGGTACCATGCCAGCGCTGCCTCGTCGTTTCCTTGCCCCCGCTCGATGGTGGCGAGGTTGGTAAGGGTGCTGGCCTGCCCCCGGATATCGCCCTGTTCTTCTTTAAGCGCTAGCGATTGCTCGCAGGTGGTGCGGGCTTCGTCATAGGCTTCCTCACGGCGATAGAGAATGCACCGACTATTTAATGTGGCGGCCTGCCCTGTCACGTCGCCCACTTCTTCGTACAACAACAACGCCTCCTCGAAGTCGCGGTGGGCGGCTGCAAAGTCTCCGGCATCCCGGTGCAAGCGCGCGGTCAGATAGGCACTGTGGGCGGTAGATAACGGATCAGCCATCGCTTCGAGCCGCGCCGCATAAACCTGCACCGAGTCGGGCTGATCCAAATAGGCGTGCGCCTGTGCGCTGCGGAAAAGCACCTGCCGCCGCCAATCGGAATTAGGAGCACGTTCGAGCCCTGCCAGCGCTTCGTTCCCAGCGGCGAGGGCGCGTTCGGGTTCATTGCGGTAGGTTGCCTCGACGAGTTCGACCAAAAGGACCAACCTTGCGGGACCTGTGGCTTCTCCTAACCGTGCTTTTAAGCTATCCGTATGCGACTGTGCGTGCACGAGCGGGATTCTTGCCAGCCAGCACAGCACAAGCAGAAGTCCCGCTGCCTTTAAAAAAAGCGGTACCTGTAGGCGCTTACTGCTACTCATGGCGTCCTGCTAGTTGCTTTATGCTGGCATCGATCCTGACTACCCTTAAGTTAAGGCTTATTAGCCTAGTACTGCAGGGCCCATTCACCAACTTACTTTGAGTGTATTTGCGCAGGCCAAAAGCTCATTGTTGAGCCAATTAGGGCGTTTCGTGCGGAACAACAAGCAGACCGCCAAACAAATCGCTGCATTTGATTTCAAGCGGAGCTTGTCCAGCGCCCAGAAACTGCTCCCTCCACGCTCACGCACGGAGATCTCCCGCTTCAATAGAGGATGAACAACAACCTAAAGACAACAAAAAAGGGATTGGTCGGCTTGCTACTACGGACCAATCCCAAAAGGTGGCTCCTGCGGTTCAGTTTTCGAAGCATTTCATCGTCTTCTGGAGGGTACCTGGTCAGGCCTGTTTAACGTGCCTCAACCCGCAGGCATCCTAGTGCAACGTGTTGTTGCATATTCACCTGCCGCTGACCTTGGTCTCGAACCGGGCTATGTACAGGCAACCATAGAGGGAGAGTCGTTGCTGCTAGGCGGAGATATTCTCCTTGAGGTGATGGATATTCCTATTTCTGGCGAAGGAAACAACTGGCAACGGATTCAGGCCGTCCTTGCCGAAAAAGACGCCGCCACGCCCGTGACGCTGAAAGTATTACGTGGAGGACAAGTGGTCGTTTTATCCACACCGTGACGACGAAGAATAAAAGATAGAAAGCGTTGACCATGTTGATTTTGGGAGAGCCGGATGGTGGTTCCGCCAAGCCCGGCGTGGAGCAGCATATACAGACAGAAATCAAAGTCCGTGTGGGCAAAAAACCCTTCGGGGAGCGAAAATAGGCTTCGCTGATCCGTGAGCAAAGCCGTCGATTGGTCCAAGGCATGTCCAAAGCGAAGCGATGGACCGACCGAAGGGTTCTTGGTTGGGCAGAAGGTTCGTGCGTTCCTGAACAACAGTGGCGTGGCTCAGGCTTGTATTTTTGATGTCGACCAAGATGTTTCTGAAAGCCGCCTGATGCATACCCATTGCACGCTGAAAGCGCAAAACAAGACAAAGCCCCTGCCTTCAATAGAAAACGGGGGCTTTGTTGTACCTATCAGTACCAAAGTCTTTGCATTAGAAGAACTTACGGCAACGATCTGTGGGCCCGGCGGGATTCGAACCTGCGACCTCTCGCGTGTGAGGCGAGCGCTCTAAACCACTGAGCTACGGGCCCTTCGTGTTTTGAAAAGGGTGCCTATAGTAAAGCCGCCTTGTGCGAATGTCAAGGGGCTCCATGCGTTCTTTGCAAACGCGCCTGCCGCACGGTATCAGCCAGATGAATCACCTTGGGTACATAAGAAGGCGTGGCCGCCAGCGAGGTGCTCAACAACAGCGGACCCCGCTCCTTCAGGATAAACCGATCCGGCAACAAGGGGGTCATGGGCACCCGCGCCTCCTGGCTCATACGCACCACGGTCTGCGGCGTGATGGCGGCCTCTTCGACGGGCAGCAAAACGCCCACCAACATGCCCAGCAACACCAACATGGCGGTGGCAGACGCAATGCCTGCAGCGGTACCTAATCGCTCGGCGGCATTGGGGGGCAACACGGCATCCTCCTGGAGAAGTTCGCCCGCCAGGCGGCGACGCACACGGGTATTCACGTTTCGGCAATTCCGGGGTCCCCGGCAACCGCACAAGAGCGACTTGGCCTGCATCAAGGCTTCGGCGTGGCGGCGCATGTCGGGGTTCGCATCGAGGTATTCCTCAAAGACCACCCGCACATCCGGGTCCATCGTCCCGTCCACGTATTCACAAAACAGTTCATCAAGCCCTGAATACGAACAGTCTCCTTCGTCGGCGCGATAGTATCCCTCGTCCATAGGCGGTGCGTCGTTCTGCTTGGTTCTGTGGAAACAACGTGGGTTGGGAATGCAACGGCAACGGCTAACCGGGTGTGCAGTTCCAGCCGTTTTTTCGCCATCGTCACGGCGCGAATCACGACCCACTCCAGGAAAGGTTCCATAGCTCCTCCCCTGTTGAATTCGCCAAGTACCACCTCATTGGCTCACAGGCCCAGCTTCAAGCCGCACGGTCGCTCGGCACGCGCAGGGGTGCGGGCAGAAGCCGCCGTAGCAAAAGCAGCAGAATCAGCCGGTCGTCGCGGTTAGAACCACCCTTCAATTCGTAATCGGCCGCGAGCAGGGCTGCAAACGCCCGCTCAATATGAGACCGGGTAAAACGACGGAGGCTAAACAGGTATTCTTTGATAAAAAACGGGTTGATCCCTACCTGTCGCGCGATGTCTTTCTCGGGCATGCCCTTCGCCTGGTAGGCATGTAGCTTCTGCAACCGGGAGAAATAGGTCGTCAGGACGGCTACAATCATCAACGCCTCGCCACGTGTGTTGGAGGCCTGCTGCACCAGCCGCTCGGCAATACGAACCGCATCGGCAAACCGCCCTTCACCTAACGCCTTTTGCAACTCGAACACATTAAACTCACGTGTTTGTCCCCCGGCCCGAAGCACATGATCCTCCGTCAGCGTGCTGGCCTCTCCCGCGTAGGTGATGAGCTTCTCGATTTCGCCTGCTGCCGCTTGCAGATTGGTACCCACAAAATCGGCCAACATCTGCACCGCCCGCGCCTCGATGCGATAGCCCCGCTGTTGCACCCGCCCTTGTATCCACTTGGGCATCTCTCGTGGATAAAACGGCTTAAACTCACCCCAGGCGGCGTGCTTCTTCAGGGCCCGGTATGGATGGCTCGACAGGTTGGGTTTGTTGCTGCACACCAACACCACCACCGCACTCGGATTCGGCTGGGCGGCGTAGTGCTGAAAAAGGCGGTTGTCTTTTAACTTCTCGAAGTTGCGCACAATAACTACACGCCGCGTCGCCATCATGGGGTACGAGGCGCATAACAACAGCACTGCCTGGGCTTCGGCGTCTTGCCCGTATACGAGGTCGTAGTTAAAATCCCGTTCGTGTGGCGTCAGGGCGTGGGCCAGCAAGGTCTCTTGCAACTCTTCGATAAGAAATGGCTCTTCGCCATAGAAGAAATACAACGGCTCGAAGTTGCCGTGCCGGAAAGCCGTGTTGAGGCGTTCGTAAGTGAGGCCAGATTTGCTCATGAGGCGATAACGTTGGACGCTTGGGCAAGAGAAAAACGCAGCGAAGTCCTGTTGGTTTTGCCGCAACGTAGGGTCAGTTGGTGGTCATATGCTCGCTTTGCTCGCGTCATAGGTGGTCATTTGCAGGCTGCGCCTGCGTCATTAATACAACAGACAGCCCCACAGGGGCATTATGACCTATCCGAAGGATATAAAGGACGCGAAGCCCATGACGCCCCAAGAGCAAAGGACCATCAATGCCCCGCCCGGTGGCGCTTGGGCATCAGGGCTTCCAGGTGATAGCCAATAGCACGGAGCAGATTGGCATCGTGTTGCGTCAGGGAGTGGGCAAGAGCATATACATCAACCGGCGCTCCGTCCAGGAGGCCCTTGCGGTTCCACGCGTCGGCTGAAATAGCCTGCAACACCGCCAGCACGTCGCGGCGCGCCCGCTGCACCTCGGCCAGTAGCACCTCCGGCGCTTGCTCGTTAAAGGATGCTTCTGCAATCAGCGTCTGTTCATCCGTAACGACCAGCGTGGGAGTTTCTTCAGCCAGCAGTTGCTGAAGCTGCGGCAGCATTACCAACTCATCGTAGGCCGCGATCCAACCATACGTCTCGCGCAGCGACAGCCCCGCCGCGTCGGTCTTGAGTTGCTGCAACGCCTCGGGGACCTGATCAATAACCGGCTTCAGCGCCTCTACTTCGTCGATCAGGTAGGCCAGTTGATCCAGCAGCGCCGCGCGCCGTTGCTCCGGCGAAGAATATCGCACAGCGGCTAGTTGGTGGTGTTTTCGTAAGGCACATCGGGACCGCTGCGGGCACCGCCCCAGGTGTTGCTCGCAGCCACGGGCACTTCTTCGCGGGCGTGGGTGGTTTCCAGTTCTTCCATGCCCTCTTCCACCAGCCAGTTCAGGAAATGGCGGTCCTTGAGGCTGTGCAGGTTGTTGTCGGGCTTAAACCCCCACTGCTTGCCAAACTGCGGATCTTTGTATTCGTCCAGCCACTCCAGCCGGTCCACAAGCCGCTCGGCAGGCATCAACAGGCGCTCCAGTCCAAAAATGGCCTCTTCGCGGTGCTGAAACGTAAGGTCGTATTCCTTCGACATCACGATGGCTTCCTCGGGGCACACTTCCTCACAGAAGCCGCAATAGATACACCGCAGCATGTTGATCTCGAACCAGGCGGGCTCGCGCTCCTTGGGGCTCGTCGGGTCATCTACTTCC
Organism: Rhodothermia bacterium; assembly: GCA_030428385.1. Lineage (GTDB taxonomy): Bacteria > Bacteroidota > Rhodothermia > Rhodothermales > JAAAOL01 > JAUIDY01. The sequence continues at coordinate 44,803 of JAUIDY010000015.1, forward strand.
TTCGACTGCATCGAGATGGCCATGGGCGGACAGGCACGGGCACACAGGTTGCACGACACACACCGGGCGCGGCCTTCTTCTTCCACCAGCACCGGGCGGCCCCGGAAGTTGTCTGGCGGATACCACTGCTCATCGGGATACTGAAACGTCACCAGGGGCTCCTTCATCCGGCGGAAGCTGTAGCCCAGCCCCTTAAACACCTCTGGCAGGAATATTTTCTCCCAGAAGTTGAGCTTGCGTTCGTTTTTTGTGCTTGTATTTACAGGCGTACCCGGCATTGTGGTTGGTCAATCGTATGCAAAGCGTAAGAAACGGGGAGCAATATACGATAGGAAACCGTGTCGTGTACCATCAAACCTGCTGCGCCGATAGACATGACTGGATTTTCACTGTCCGTTGACCGTCTTTGTGCCATCGGATGCGCAACAGCCTGTCCGGTGCATCGTAACTTGTTTGACTCTCCTCCCAATCATAGCCCGAACCAACAATGGAAAACTTCTGGCCGTTTAGCTGGGTCCTGATCCCGTTGCTTGCCATTCTTGTAGGTGGATTCACCGAATGGCTCAAGTTTAAGGAAAAGGCCCGCAAGCTAGGCTCGTCGGCCGAGGAACTGGAAAAGACGGTGGAACAGCAGGCAAAAGCGCTGGAAGCATCAGAAGCAGAACGCGCGGCGCTGGTGAAGCGCATCCAGAACCTGGAAGCCATTGTGACCAGCCAGATGTGGGACGTGATGCACGAAGAGCCACAGGCCTCCCCACAACGTGAACGCGCTCTCTCCGAAGCCCGCGTTTACCTCGACGCTCCGGAAGAACCGTCCGACGCCGACCAGGTGGCCCGGTTAGCCCGCCGCCTGAAAACCTGAGGCTGTGCCGATGTTGCCGTATTTACTCCTCGTTGCGGGTCTTCTCATCACGGCGGTGTTGCTTGTGGCCTTTTTTATGCGCTTCGCTGCGCAGGGTGTTAAGCTCGAAGACGCCGACAATACCATCACCGCGCTCAACGAACATCTTCAGGCCCTACAGGCCGAGCACGAGCGCCTCACGCAACGTATCCAAAACCTCGAAGCCATCGTTACCACCGAGGCGTGGGACGCCTTACCTGAACAACAGCGACAGGCCCTGATGGACCTCCCAGAACCCGCCGAACCCAGTCCCGAAGAAAAAGCCGCGCGATTGGCTCGCCAGCGTTCGGCCTGATGCCCACGATCAAATCCGGCAGGTGCGGATGTCGGTGATGATGATGCCCTTTGCGCCCAGCGCCGACAGTTCGTCCATGATCTGATTGACGCTTTTCTTGTGCGCCATGGCCTTCACGGCCCGCCAATCGGATTTGCTGAGCGGCGCGATAGTGGGCGCCTCGATGCCGGGCGTGATCGCAACGGCGGTTTCCAACTGCGCCACCGGCACGTCGTATTCCACCATCACGTATTCGCGGGCTACAAGGATGCCGCGCAGCCGGTCGAGAAAGAGCTTGACGCCGTTGTTCTGCGCCGCCAGCGAAGCATCGCGCCCGACCAGCACCGCTTCCGATTCCAAGATCGGCTCGCCGACCACCACCAGCCCCGCCTGTTCGAGCGTGCGCCCGGTCTGCACCACGTCGGCCACGGCATCAGCCACGCCCAGTTGAATCGAAATTTCGACGGCACCATCGAGGTGTACGACCGTCGCCTCCACCCCCCGCCGCGCCAGGTCTTGCTTGACGAGGTTGACGTACGAGGTGGCAATCCGCAAGCCGCCGAACTGATCGGGCGTGCGCCCACTTTCGCGCGGCACCGCATAGCGAAACGACGCCTTGCCAAATCGAAGCGGCATCAGTTCCACCAGTTCGGCCCCGCTGTCGGCGGTGAGGTCGCGCCCGGTGATGCCCATATCGAGCACGCCGTTGCTCACATACACGGCAATGTCACGCGGGCGCAGAAAATAAAACTCAACGTGGTTGGCGGCGTCGCGAACCATCAGTTCCTTGCGGTCCCGGCGCACGCGGTAACCCGCTTCTTGCACCAGTTGCACCGCATCGTCAGAAAGAACACCCTTGTTGGGCAGCGCGATTTGTAACATGGGGGTTGTGGGGTGGGGCAGAAATGGAAAAGCGAACGTGGTAAAACGTAGCCGTGCTACGCACCATCGCTGAAAGGACGTTCACGTTTTACGGTTCAGGTAGTTTTACTCACAGGTAGCGATACACGTCTTCGAGATCAAGGTCGCACGCCAGCATCATCACCTGGATATGGTAGAGCAGTTGCGAGATTTCCTCGGCGGTTTTTTCGCGCCCTTCGTACTCGGCCGCCATCCACACCTCACCGGCTTCTTCCAGAATTTTTTTGCCGATAAAATGTGGTCCCTTTGCCAGGGCCTGCACCGTCCCCGAGTCCGGGTCCTGGGCCTCGGCCTTGCGTTTGAGTTCAGCAAACAGTTCCTCGAACCGTTTCATGGTACAGCGGGGTGGGTGGGGCAAAATACGCGGGTGGCTTCAAGCGGCTATCAACTACGACGCTACGCCCAAAACCTTCCGTTAAAAAGACGAGAATGTGGGGAATGGGGGATGGGGAATGGGGAATGGGGAATGGGGGGTGGGGGGTGGGGTGATGTTCACGCAGGTCGCCGAAGAGACGTGCCGCGGCGCGTCTCGACGATGGGAAACACCACCAACACCGCGACTATCGCCCTGATAGACCTGTGACTTGCCCACCTAGCTACACCACCACCGACATCAACGGCAGCACCCGCCCTTCCGGCACCGACGGCCAGTCGCCGATACGCCGGGCGCCCATCTTGGCATAAAACCCTTCAGCATACGGGTCCGCGACGATGTCGAGTTGCTGAATCCCAAGGGCCCGCGCCTGATGCAGGGCATGGTCGAACAAGATACGCCCCAGCCCCTGCCCGATATAATCCGGGTCCACCCAGAGGTGCTCTATCTCGCCGGAAGCGCCATCTTTCGAGAGCGCATACACACCCGCAAGGGTACCGGCTCGTTCGGCACAAAAGACGTAGTGCTGATCCAGCGTGGCCTCGGTAAACGTGAGGTCGGCTTTCCAAAGCTCCATCCACGCCACCGGATAGCCCCAGTGGGCCTTGGCCGCATGGGCAATCTGCGTCAACGTCTCCAGATCGGCAGCGCGGGCACGACGGATATGAACAGGAACGTTTTCCATAATTTACAGGGACGCGAACTGGTTACCCCGCTTCTCTAAACATCCAGACCCTACAACACCCACACTCCCCTACCCCCACACATACTCCCGCCCCCAACTCACAATTCTTCTGCGCGGCGTGCCTCCACCGTGGCCGGGGCATCCATCTCGATAAAAAGGCCCATAATTCCAAGGAAGGCCCATTCTTCCTCTTCGGTGCCTTCACCATCGAGGTCGATGCGGTAAGTGCTGAACAGAAAATAATTCTTATGTTCCGTGACGCGGTCCACATACGATCCGGCCAGACTACCACCCAGCGTGGAGAGGGCCCGCCCGATGGCGCTGTCACCCGTTTCATTCAGCAGCAGCTCTTCCGAACGCTCGCCCACAAACGTCCGAAACTTGTCCATGCCCGGATTCAGCCAGAGCAACGCAATGATCACCAACACAGGCAGGACGGTCCATTTTGAGGGCATGTTCGACGACATGGTACTAGCTCGTTGTGGATTTTCTAGGCAAGGCGACGGCTATTGGGCAGGCGTCGCAGGTTCGGGCGCCGTCATGGCAAAAACAAGGATATTGGTCCCCATGCGCAGGGCGGCTTCGCGCTTTTCAGGGGGGTTGTCGTGGACCGAGGGCGGCTCCCACCCATCGCCAAGGTCGGTTTCGTAGGAGTAAAACACGCAGAGCCGCCCGTCGCTGGTGAACAGGCCGAACCCCTGCGGCGGCTTGCCGTCGTGCTCGTGGATCTTGGGCAGGCCATTCGGAAACTCGAAGTGGGTGTGAAAGACCGGGTGGCTAAAGGGCAACTCCACGAATTCCTGCTCGGGGAATACCTTTTTCATCTCGCGGCGAATGTGTTGATCGAGGCCGTAGTTGTCATCAATGTGCAAAAAACCGCCGTTTTCCAAATACCGCCGCAGCCGCCGCGCTTCGTCGTCGGTGTAGCGGACGTTGCCATGCCCGGTGAGATAGAGGTAGGGATAGGTGAAGAGCTTGGCAGACGAAAGCTCAACGACATCCTCCTTCGGGGCCACATCCAGCAGGGTGTTTTGGCGGACGAACCGGAGCAGTTCTACAAGCGATTGCTCATCGCTGTACCAGTCGCCACCACCGCCATACTTGACACGGGCAATCTGAAACGTGTATTCCTGCTGCGCCTGCGCGGGCGGCACCAGGCCCACCCCGCCAACAAGCACCACCAAAGCGATAATCCACCGGCCCATATCCGGTTCTGAAGGTTAGTTCAACAGCACGACCTGTGGTGTTTCTACCCCGCCTCGGGCGATAAGTTTAGTACCAATCCACGGGGATATTTTATTCGATGCGTACCGATTATGTATTTTCTTCGCTCCACGCCCCTTGCCTCCTGGATCTCGCTGGTGCTTGCTCTCCCCCACATATCCCTCAACGCCATACGAACCGGCTGGTGGTTGCTGGCCGTGTTGTTGATGGCAACGGGGGCGCAGGCCCAGTCCATCGACCGGGCGCTGGCGTTTACCGACTCGGGCTACGTGGACCTCGGCGACCCTGGCGATGCGTTTGACCTGGCCCCGGGCAGCGGACGCACCTTTGCGTTCTGGATACGCCACGACACCACGTTGTACCACGCCAAGCTGCTCGATAAGCGCACCAAGGGCGGCCCCGGTGCCACCGGCGTCTTCGGCTATTCGCTCTTTGTCCAGCAGTTCACGGGCACCCTGGGCGTCTACCTCACCCCGGTACGGCCGGTGCCCAGGGCCGATGCCTTCATTGGTACCGCCGGGCTGCGGCCCGTCATCGACAAAACATGGCACCATGTGGCCTTTGTCCAAGATGACCGCCAGATTACCGCCTATGTGGATGGCACGCTCGATTTCAGCTACACCGTTCCGATAGACGACCTCGTGACGGACAAACCCCTCTGGCTGGGGTGGAACAGCCGCGACATTGTGCATTTCAGGGGGCAGATGGACGAACTGATGATCTGGCACCGGGCGCTGTCCCGCCAGGAGATCCGGCGGGTGATGTACGACCGCCCGGAACCCGGCACCCCTGACCTTGCCGCGTACTGGTCGTTTGACGACGACGACCCCGCCGTAGTACGCGACGTATCAGGCAACGGGTACCACGGGCAGGGCTATCACGTCTACCGCATCGCCGCTTCTCGCCCGTTACATCCTCCGTTCCGCGAGACGTTCTGGTTTTACGTCGTGTGGGGACTCGCGGGGATTGCTGTTTTGACGAGCATCAGTTGGCTGTCGGCGGCGGGTCTACGGGCGCGAAACCGCCAGCTCGAAGCGCTCGTGCGCGAACGCACCGCCGAGGTAGAGCAGCAGGCCGAGGAACTCAAAACCCTCGACGCCGCCAAGTCGCGCTTTTTTGCCAACATCTCGCATGAATTTCGCACGCCGCTCACCCTTTCGCTGGGGCTGCTCGACGACCTGCTGGGCGAGCGACAAGAAACGCTGACGGAGCCGGTCCGCACTGACCTCCAGCAAATCACCCGCAGCAACCGCATCTTGCTGCGCCTCGTGAACCAGTTGCTTGATGTGGCCCGCATCGAAGCCCACGAACTCACACTGCAGATCCGCCGCATCGATCTGGCGCAGGTGCTGCGCCTCATCAGCGCCGCCTTCGCCTCGGTCGCCGAGCGCGACCAGATCACCTTCGACCAGGAGTTGCCTGCTACCTGCATCGGCTGGGTCGACCCGGAACAGGTAGAGTTGATCGTGACCAACCTGCTCTCGAACGCCTTTAAGTTCACCCCCACGGGCGGACGCATCCGGGTGGAGTTGGAAACGGACGAGGAAACCGCCGAACTCCGCGTGCGCGATACCGGCGCGGGCATCCCCGCCCACCAGTTGGCGCATGTCTTCGACCGTTTTTACCAGACCGACGACAGCCACCAGCAGATCGGGACGGGCATTGGGCTGGCGTTTGTGAAAGAAGTGGTGGCCTTGCATGGGGGCACGGTCGCGGTTGAAAGCACCGTCGGGTTTGGGACATGTTTTACCGTGACCCTGCCCACTACCCGTGCCCACTATGAAACCCTCGCTCATGTATCGCTTGTCGAAGCGCCTCTGGCGGACATGCCAGCGCCGCCCGAAGCCCCGCCTTCTTCACCGGAACCATTCGCCTCCCCCACCGCGCCTGCCCCGGCCCAAGAGGCGGCTTCCGAAGACCAGACAACCGTGCTGATTGTGGACGACAACGCCGATATTCGCGCCTTCATCCGTCGGCACCTCGGGAAAATCTATCACCTGCTGGAAGCGGAAGACGGCGAAGCCGCCCTGCAGGTCGCCCGCACCACCCTGCCCGACCTCGTGATCTCCGACGTGATGATGCCGCGCCTAGACGGCTTCGGGCTGGTGGAAGCCATGCGCGCCGATCCCGACCTCAACTTTGTCCCCGTCCTGCTCCTCACCGCCCGCGCCGAGCCGGAAGACAAACTGGCTGGACTTGGCCTCGGAGCCGATGCGTATCTGACCAAGCCGTTCTCCACCGAAGAACTCCGCCTGCGCGTCCACAACGCCATTGCGCGGCAGCAGCGGCTGCGGCATCGGTTGCAGCAGGAGTTGGCACACCCCACGAACGGCGCTGCGCCCAAGGTGCCGGGCGCGCCCAACCCCAACGGCTCCGCCTTCCTTGATGAGGTGCGGGCGGTGGCGCGGCAGCATCTGGCCGAAGAAGGCTTTGGCGTGGAAGCCCTGGCCGATGCGCTGGCGATGGAGCGCACCACGTTGTACCGCCGCCTGCGCGAGCACACCGACCAATCCCCCACCGTGCTGCTCCGCGAACTCCGCCTCGACGAAGCTGCCCGGCTGCTGCGTGAAGGCGCGGGCACCGTCAGCGAGGTGGCGTATGCCGTTGGTTTTCAGAGCATTTCCTATTTCAGCCGACGCTTCAAAGAACGCTTCGGTACCTCGCCCTCGCAGTATAGCGGCTGATGGGATTTGAGGTGGGGTCGGGGCCTGCGAAAGCGTGTACCTCGCCTCACCTGACTGGCTTTCTCATCGCAGAACACGGCACGCTACTACCTGTTGCGAAAAATAGCGATGCGTTCACAAGGTGTCATGCCGGACCTGATCCGGCATCTCTCCGTCTGGCAACCGTGCCAACCGGGGAGATCCCGGATCGAGGTCCGGGATGACAAACCGCCCATACACAACCGGAGTTGGAATTACCCGGCATTCCGCAGTTTGGCCCTTCCGCCGACCAGACACATGCAAGACTCCGACGCGCGGGCAAAAGAGGCTGATGAAATAAGCACTTCCAATAAGTTCGGCATGACACCTCCGCTTGCAAAACACGTGCGTTTTCAAAATTAGACGTGTTTTTCGCCGAAAAAAGGCCTTGGCTTGCTCATTTGTTGCAGCGGCGTGCTCGTTCGTTGCGTTCTCTTGCTCGCTGGGTGCCTGCAACATCTGGGAGCGCGGCGGCCCTCCTCTGGTGGCTAGGTTTCGACCACGTACTCACGAAACCCGCTACCTGTTATGCCAACTTCTCCTCCGCCTGACCCCACGCATGCGGACGGCGTGCCGCCCCCCTCCGCCCCTCCTGACAGGGGCAACCCAACACCTCCCTACACCGCTTCCGAGCGGCTACACCTGGAGGTAGCCATCCTGCACACCAAGCGCACGACCGTACCGTCTGAGGTCTCGTCTCCCGCACGCGACAAACATTGATTGCTTCTCTAAACTGACTCCCCTAAATCGATGAACACGTACGCCCTTCTCCCTCTTTCGTGCTTGCGGTCTCCTCTCCTCAGCACGCCTGCTTTCTGCCTTCGGTATGCTGTACTGCTGGCGGTGCTGTGCTTCATTGCTGTGCCCAGCACCTTCGCCCAGGTGATCTACGTGGACGCCGATGCTGCAGGCGCTGGCACGGGCACCTCGTGGCCCAATGCCTTCCGCACCCTGCAAGAAGGGCTCGGGGCCGCTACCAGCGGCGACCAGATCTGGGTCGCCAATGGCACCTACTACCCCGACGTGGACAACGGCGGAGCCATCAACACCGACGACCGCACGGCCACCTTCCAGCTTCTCTCCGGCGTGGCCCTCTATGGCGGCTTCGCGGGCGGTGAAACCCTGCTCAGCCAGCGCAACTTTGACAGCAACCCGGCTATCCTCTCCGGCGACCTGCTGCAAAATGACGGGGGCAACTTCACGGGCAACGGCGACAACGCCTACCATGTCGTCACCGGCAGCGGCACCAACAACACCGCTATCCTCGACGGTTTCGTCATCACCGCAGGCAACGCCAACGACGGAAGTGCCCCCCACAACCGGGGCGCTGGCATCTACATCGACAACGGAAGCCCCACGATAGCAGGCAACACCATCACGGAGAACAGTGCCTTTGCTGGAGGCGGGCTTTATCACCTCAACGGCAGCAGCCCTGCGATTACCAGCAACACCTTTTCGGACAACCGCGCCATCGGCGGCGGCGGTGGGATCCTGAACAACGGCGGTACGGCCACTGTGACGGGCAATACCATCGCAGGCAATACAGCAGACGATGGCGGCGGGGTTTTCAACTTCAGCAACACCGGCTTGATCACAAACAACACGATTGATGGCAACACAGCGACCGGTGAAGGAGGCGGCATCTACAACCTTCAAAGCAGCCCGATGCTCACGGGCAACACGATTACGGACAATATCGCAACGTCCACAGGCGGCGGTCTCTTCAACGATCAGAGCAATCCGGTGGTCACGAGCACGATTCTCTACGGCAACACGGATGTGACGGGCACGCCTGCGTTGAGCCAGATCTTCAACGTGGCCAGCACGCCGACGGTGAGCTACTCCCTGGTGGAGGGTGGTTTGTCGGCAGGCACCACCGATGGCGGCAACAACGGCACCAACGACCCGCTGCTTGGTCCGCTCCAAGACAACGGCGGCCTCACTTTCACACGGCTACCGGCTATCTCCTCACCAGCGATAGATACAGGTACCTGCGCAGGACTCACTACGGACCAGCGCGGAGAATCCCGGCCCCATGATGCCCCGGATGCCACCTTCCCCAACACCGACGACGGCTGTGATGTGGGAGCAGTGGAGCTTCAAGCCCCGGAGATCACGATATGTGGTACCGGGATCGGTACGTGCTACGTTGATGCCTCGGCCTCGGGCACCGGCAATGGCATCTCGTGGACCGACGCCTTCACGACGTTGCAAGAAGCGCTCGCGCTGGCCACCAACGGCGACGAGATCTGGGTGGCTGACGGCACCTACTACCCCGACGAGAACGACGGCGGGGCCATCAACACGGACGACCGTACGGCCTCCTTCGGGCTTAAAACCGACGTGGGTCTCTATGGCGGCTTCGCGGGCAGCGAGACCATGCGTAGTCAGCGCAACCCCAAAATCAATGTGACGGTGCTCTCGGGCGATCTGATGCAGAACGATGGGGCCAACTTTGCAAACAACGGTGACAACGCCTACCACGTCGTGACGGCCAGCTTCTCCGGGATTCTTGATGGCTTTATCATTACAGCAGGCAATGCGAATAGCCCCGGCGACGCCACCGACCACGACAACCGAGGAGCCGGCATATACGTCGGGGATGCCAGCCCAACGATTAACGGCAACATTATTACCAGAAACAGCGCAGTACGGGGCGGCGCTGGCCTCTACCTGTTCGGTTTTGCGGATAACCCAACGATATCGCGCAACGTCATCTCAGAAAACAGGGCAGCTAGAAGTGGTGCTGGGAGTGGTGGTGGGATCTTGGCTTCTAGTCCTGGCGCAACGATCAGCCACAACACCATCATGAATAACGACGCCCATGCGGGAGGTGGCATCTACAGTATTGGCTTCCAGTTTATCACAGGCAATACCATCGTAGGAAATGCCGCTAGTAGCGGTGCAGGTCTGGTTCTTCTCGATGATGCCTCCCTTAAAGGGAACACCATTGTCGATAATTATGCGAGCTATGAGGGAGGCGGGATTAACGTTCGCACACCCCGTGCCCCTCATCCGACGATCACGGCGACGATCCTCTATGGCAACAGCGACGGCGGCGGCACCGATGCCTCGGCGCAGATCCATATTGATTCCGGTGCTGCACCAACGGTAAGCTATTCCATCGTGCAGGGTGGCCTATCTGCTGGTATCATCGATGGCGGCAACAACCTCACCGCCGATCCTCGGCTCCTTCCCCTGGCTGACAACGGCGGACGCACCCCCACCATGCTGCCGCTTGGATCCTCACCAGCCATCGATGCGGGCACCTGTGATGGGCAGACCACCGACCAACGCGGCGAACCTCGCCCGTATGATAATCCGAGCATTGCCAACGCCGACGACGCCTGCGACATCGGCGCGGTAGAGGCCCAGTCTGACGATCCGTATCAACTAGTGTGCAGTGGCATCTGCTACGTGGACGCCACGGCCACCGGCACCGGCGATGGCACCTCCTGGACCAACGCCTTTCCCATGCTTCAGGACGCCCTCTTCCTGAGTCTTTCCGGGAGCCAGATCTGGGTCGCCGATGGCACCTACTACCCCGATGAAAGTACCATCCTGGGTGTTGATTCCGACAGCCGCAACGCCACTTTCCAGCTTCTCTCCGGTGTGGCGCTCTACGGTGGCTTCGCAGGTGGTGAGACGGCGCTCAATCAGCGCGACCCTGCCACCAACCCTGCCATCCTCTCCGGCGATCTTCAGCAGAACGACAGCGGTAACTTCACGGGCAACGGCGACAACGCCTTCCACGTCGTCTCGGGTAGCGGCACCGACGCCACGACCATCCTCGATGGTTTTACCATCACCGCTGGCAATGCCAACGGCGGCGGCTTCCCAACCGACGGGGGCGGTGGGATTTTCAACGAAGCGGGTAGTCCTACCATTACCCGGAGTACCATCACAGGAAACAAGGCTTTCCGGGGCGGTGGCGTCTACAACACCGCAGGCAGCACGCCTGCCATCACACACAACACGATCCACGGCAACCAAGCTTCCGATGGCGGTGGCATCTACACGATCAACAGCACGCCGATCATCACCGGCAATACGATTGTGGACAACACGGCCGGCTTCGGCGGTGGCCTCTACAACAGCAACAGCAACGCCACCATCACCGGCAACACCATCACGGGCAACGTTGCTGGAACCACAGGCGGGGGTATCCGCAACCTCGACAGCAACCCGACGATCACGGCGACGATCCTCTATGGCAACAGCGACAGCGGCGGCACCGACGCCTCGGGCCAGATGGACAACAACAACTCCGCGCCCACGGTCAGCTACTCCATCGTCCAGGGCGGCCGCTCCACAGGCACCATCGACGGCGGTAGCAACCTCACTGACGACCCACTGCTTGGCCTCCTGCAAAACAACGGCGGCCCCACCCCCACCAGGCTCCCGTTCAGCAACTCTCCAGCCATAGATACGGGTACCTGCGCCGGGCAGACCGGGGACCAGCGTGAAGAACCTCGCCCGTACGATGACCCCGGCATCTCCAACGCCGACGACGGCTGCGACATCGGCGCGGTAGAGATTCAGTCCGACGATGACACTTCAGCCACCTGCGCGGGCACCTGCTATGTCGATGCCTCGGCCTCGGGTGCAGGCATTGGCATCTCGTGGGCCAATGCCTTCACCTCGCTGCAAGATGCACTGGCTGCAGCCGTCAGCGGCGATGAGATCTGGGTTGCCGAGGGCACCTATTACCCCGACGAAAGCAACGGCGTTGCGGTCGACACGGATGACCGCAACGCCACCTTCCAACTTATCTCGGGCATAGCGCTCTATGGCGGCTTCGCTGGTGGTGAGACGGCCATCGAACAGCGCGACATCGTCGCCAACCCGGCCATCCTATCGGGCGATCTGCAGCAGAATGACGGCCCCGACTTCACAAACAACGGCGATAATGCCTGCCACGTCGTCAACACCAGCGGCACCGACAACACCGCTCTGCTCGACGGTTTTACCATCACGGCCGGAAATGCGTACGGCTGCACTTCCCCAATTAGCCCGGGCGGCGGCATCTACAACGAAGCGGGCAATGCGACCATTACCCGGAACACCATCACGGGAAACAATGCCTCTCGGGGCGGTGGCATCTACATCACCACAGGCAGTACGCCCACCATCACGCAGAACACGATTGTCGACAACATGGCAAGCACCGGTGGTGGCATCTACACCACCGACAGCACGCCCACCATCACGGGAAACGCCATTTCTGACAATGAAGCTAGGAGCGGTGGCGGCATCTACACCCAAAGTAGCACGCCGACCATCACAGGAAACACCATTTCTGGCAACCATGCCGTCAATAATGGAGGGGGCATCTTAGCGACGACTAGCACCACGCCCATCATAATGAGCAACACGATTGTAGGCAATACAGCAGTCGACGGCGGCGGTATCCACATCCGAGCAGGCAGTACGGCTGCCGTCAGGGCCAATACCATAACGGGCAATAGTGCGACCTTGGGCGGTGGCATCTACAACACGCCTTTCACCAGTCCTGCGATTACCGGCAATACGATTGTAGGCAATAACGCAGAGTTCGGCGCGGGCATCTACAATACCGGCACCTCCACGATCACCAGCAACACCATCACCGGCAATGTGGCATCCGACTCGGGTGGTGGTATCCGCAATTTCAATAGCAGCCCCACCATAACGGCGACGATCCTCTACGACAACAGCGACAGCGGCGGCACCGACGCCTCCGCACAGATGGACAACAACACCGCCACACCCACGGTCAGCTACTCCATCGTCCAAGGTGGCCTCTCCGCAGGCACCGTCGACGGCGGTAACAACTTCACCGACGATCCCCAGCTCGGCCCCCTGCAAGACAACGGCGGCCCCACGCTCACACGCAAACCCACCAGCCCCGACTCGCCCGTTGTGGATGCCATTCCTGCGGATGGCGGCGGCAAAACCAGCGCCCTCGGCTGTGGCACTTCGTGGACGACCGACCAACGCGGCGAGCCCCGCCCCGCCGATGGCAACAACGATACCATCGCGGCCTGCGACATCGGGGCTGTCGAAGGACAATCTGCCGCCCTCCTTCCCGTCGAACTCGTCTCCTTCGAAGCCCTCCGCGATGCCGACCGCGTGATGCTTCGCTGGCACACCGCTGCCGAGACCAACAACGCCGGGTTTGAAGTGGAGGTGCGGGAAGTGGGAAGCGAGGCTGTGTGGCAGATGCTCGGCTTTGTGGATGGCGCGGGCACGACGACCACGCCGCAGGACTACACCTTTGAGGTGGCGGGGCTGGAAGCTGGGCGACATGTTTTCCGGCTGCGGCAGGTGGACTTCGATGGCACCTTTGCCTACTCGCCCCAGGTGGAAGTCGCGGTGGAAGTGGCCGGTCCCTATCACCTGTCCGAAGCGTACCCCAACCCCTTCAACCCGCAAACCCAGTTCTCGTTGGCGGTGAACCGCACGCAGCAGGTCGAGATCGCCGTCTACGATGTACGCGGGCGGCGCGTGGCGGTGCTTTTCGCGGGCGAGATGGCCGCCCATCACAGCCGGGCGTTCGTCTGGGATGCCGCCCAACACCCGAGCGGCCTCTACCTCATCCGCGTGGTCGGCGACCGCTTTGTGGAAACGCGGCGCGTGACGCTGGTGAAGTAACCATTCAACCCAAGTACGCCTTTTTCTCTCCCCTAACCAAACCAGGACACGATCATGGGACAGCAACAACTTCTCCTCCTCGTACTCACCATCGTCCTCGTCGGGCTCGCCGTGGTCATCGGCATCAACGCCTTCGGTGAGAACACCGTCAAGAGCAACGCCGACGCGATGCTCAACGACGCCCTGCGCATGGCAAGCGACATCCAGGCGTGGGCCATCAAGCCCGAACTGGTGGGCGGCGGCGGGGGCGACCTGTCCGCGCTGAACAGCACGGCCTACCTCAACGACGTGGGCTACCAGATCGGCACCGGCGGCTGTGCGGCCAGTGAATACGGCAACCTCAACGGCTGTTACGAACTCGGTTCAGGCTCCGGCGGTTTGTGCGGGGCCGACCCCGTTCCGCCCGTCGATGGCGGCGAAGACCTTTTCATCCTGGGCCGCAATGAAAATACGGGCAACCGCGTGTGCATCCTCATTTCCGGCACCAAAGCCGCAAACATCGGCACGGCGGTGCTGTATGGCACCTGAGGCGTCGTTCGCTGTGGGGGCGGGGTAGCTTGAAGCTGCTTTGGTTTTCAGTAACGCACCACCTGTTGCGTTGCTACCCCGTCTCCCGTGCGAAGCTGAACCCAATACATGCCACTGCCCAGCCGCTCTGTTTGCCATGTCTGTTCATGCAAACCCGCGGGCAGCACCACGTCCTGCACCAACCGCTTCATGCGGCGAGCAGAGGAAAATATCAGCGCACATGGCTTGTAACTCTACCCACCAAACAGGACATTAAAAAGGCAATTCCTCCCCACCGGCTTGACAAAAACTATGAAACGTTTTGTTGCCTTCGCGCTTCTGCTACTCCTTCTCGGCGGACTGGCTTATTATTTCAACACGAATCAACAACGCGCTGATGACGCCCCGCTCGTCTCCACGTTCTCCATCGTCGGCTATGACGTGGCGACGGGTGACCTTGGCATTGCGGTGCAGAGCAAATTTCCCAACGTCCGCCCCATCGTGCCGTGGGCCAAGGCAGGCGTCGGCGCGGTCGCCACGCAGAGCTTCGCCGAGATCGACTACGGTGTCAAGGGACTCGAACTGATGGAAAACGGAGCCACTGCGCCCGAAGCATTGGCGATCTTGGTACGCAACGATCCCAATTCTGAACAGCGGCAGGTGGGCATGATAGATGCCCACGGCAACGCAGCCATGTGGACGGGCGAGGCGTGCTTTGCATGGGCGGGTGGACGCGTAGGTCAGCAAGAGGGTGCAGCCACAGAAGTTGGGCCCGATGATGGCGCGGTGGGCGCGGTGGTGACCGGGCACGGCTACACAGCCCAAGGCAACATCCTCGTCTCCGAGGAAACCGTGCAAGCGATGGCGGAGGCGTTTGAATCCACCGACGGCGAACTGGCCGACCGGCTGATGGCAGCCCTCATCGCGGGTGGCGAGGCCGGGGGCGACCAGCGCGGGGAGCAGAGCGCGGCGCTGCTGGTAGTGCGCCAAGACGCAGGCTACGACGGCCTCGACAACTTCATCGACATCTCGGTTTACGACCACGAAACGCCCATCGCCGAACTGAACCGGCTGTACCAGCTCAACAACCTGTATTTCACGCAGTCGAAGCCGGAAAACATGATCCCGGTCACGGAGGACATCGCCAAGGAATTCCAACAGATCTGGCAGACACGGGGCTTCTACGATGGCCCGCTCGACGGTGTGGTAGATGCCGACTTCCAAAGCCTACTCGTCGACTACATGGGCTGGGAGAACTACGACCTGCGCATCGCCCCCGTACAAGAAGTGGACCTTGCCGCCGGCGAGACGCTGATGTTCGACCGCGAGGTGCTGGCCGACATCCGGGCGGTGTTTGAAGAAGGGCGCTGGAAACCGAAGCAATAGGCGGCCTTTGCTTGCATTAGTGCACCGGATTTGCGTTTCGTAGAAAAGCCCGTCGTGCAGCTTTTCTCATCCTACAGATCTGCCTGCGATGAAATGCCTATCCGCCCTGCTCCCCGTCGCACGGCTCGCCGTGATCGGACTTGTCTTGTGCTTGCCCCGATACACCTACGCCCAGGGAACGCCGTGCCCGGACGGTAACGGCTGTTATGGGCTGGGCGAATTAACCGCCTTCGAAGCCGATGGCACCACCGAAATCACGTCCATTCCCGCTGGTGACACGTTTGATCTCATTTTCGGGCTGCATGTTGCCGGAAGTAGCATCACGCCGGAGCCCCATCCCAATGGGTCGCTCACGTTTACCTTCGGCAGCGGCACCTTCGTCGCTCTGCTTGGGCAACCCGAGGTCTCGCTTCCCAACTTTGTGTGCACGGGCGGCACCGACGGCGCACCGCTCACCTGTACGTGGGACGGATTTTCCTCGACGGGCTTTTCCATTGTGTTTGGCATTCGGGTGCAGGCCCCGTTGGTCACCACGGAGATCATCCTCCCGATTATGGGCACCGTCGATCCGTACGATGCCACCCTTGGCAACATTGGCGTACACCGCATGCAGACCACCGATCTGACGGTGGAGGCGGGCGAAGCCCCGGCCACCGACCTCGAAACGTTCATCAACGGGCCGGATGAGGTGGAAGCCAATGCGGAATACACCTACGACGTGATCATCCAGAACAACGGGCCGAACCCGTCGGGCACGTTTACGATGTCGACCAATGCATCAGAGACGGTCCTCAGCGGATCGCTTCCCTCGTGCGCCGCCGAATCGACGGTGAACCTGCAATGCCCCGACCTGGGCCCGCTGGCACCGGGCGAAAGCGTCACCGTGACCGTGACCGCGCAAGCCGGAGAAGATCTGGGCAACACGTTGGTGTCGGCCCGTTGGATCAACGATGCGCTGGACGACACCAACCCTGGCAACGACATCGTGTTTTATAACTTCGATATCGTCGAGCCTACCGCTGAGGCCGACCTGTCGCTGGCGTGTGAACAAGCGGAAGGAGACAAGCAAGGAGACGAAGTGAATGCGGGCTCCAGCCGCACCTATGTGTGCCAGGCCAACAACCCCGAGGAGGAGGCCGTGGAGAATGCCATACTTGCCGTAGCGGCAACGCCTTCAGACGCCCTTCCCCCCGAGGATATTGGGATCGAACCGCCCGACGGGTGGACAGCAGGTGCCACCTCGGTAACCACGCCGGTGTTATCGCCCGGCCTGTCCGGCCCGATCACCATCACCGTTACGTTCAACCAGCCGGGGGCCATCTCGCTTGGCTTCTCGCTTTCGTCCGACGCCTCCGACCCGAACCCCAGCGACAACACCTTTTTGGAAGAACTCGACGTGGTGGCCCCGGACCTAAGCGTGGAGATTATTGGACCGGATGAGGGGATTGGGCAATTAAACGAAAGCGGCGATCGCTTGAATGCGCAATATCCTTTCACGGTTAAGGTTGAAAACCTGAGTACGGCGAAGGCCACCTCAGAAGCATCTATATTGGATATTACGGTAATCTTCTCTTTTTACTTTGTTGAGTTTCCACCGGGGTGCAGCGGCATAGACCAGGACACGCCGATCCTACGTTGTCAAATTGGTGCTCTGGCTCCAGGAGACAACATTCAGATTGGCCTCGACATGAGAATGGAGTTGGTAGGTGATTATTTTGATCTTACTCCAGAACAACAACTCATACCAATTGAAGCCGAGGTCCGGCCAGTCTCCCCGGAAGCGGACGAGGATACCACCAACCATCAGACAAGCAAAGAATTTCGCATCGTCCCGCCCACCGCGTTTGTGTTCTTGGACCCCGTCCCAACAGTCCCCAGCGGCGTGGTCCGGGTGCAGCGGGGCACCCTCACCAACAACACCGACGAGCAGCAAGACGTCACCACCACGGTCTTTTCCACGGTCAGCAACCTGGTGAAAATCAACCGCGTGACCACCGAGGACGGCGTATGCACCTTCGAGGAAGACGTCGAGGAATACACCTGCACGGCACAGCTTGAACCGGAAGAAAGTCAGGAGGTGGAGGTTACGTACGCCACGCTCGGCGAAGGCACGGCTTCGGTGTGTGCGCGGGTGGAAGAGACCACGCAAGAGGTATGCACCGAATACAACATCGGTCCGCCGCAGGCATTACCCGATCTCTTCGTCTCCCCGCTTGAACTTAACCCTGATGTCCGCCTGTTTGGAGTCGATGTCATCTATGAGGTGCTCGTTACCGTAGGCAACAAGGACGATGCCGAAGCCGATTCGAAAGACTCGGAATTGCTGCTTACCTCCCATCTCGATATTCCCCCGCTGTTCGACCTTCTACCTGAAGGCTGCTCTGCGAGGAACCTCATCAATGATGAGGACGAAGGCATCGACTTCGTAGGTGTCTTCTGTCCCGTTGGCCCCCTTGCCATCGGCGAGACACGGACCTACGCGTTTTCGTTTCTCACCCCGCCGGACTTAATCGAACCCTCCATCGAAGAACGTATCGGGCTTCTGCATGAGGCCACCATCACCCCCCTCGATCCGGTGCTAGACCGCGACATGACCGACCACCACAAGCTAGTGGAGGCCGAATTTACCAACAGCGACTATCTGCTCGAAGACCGTGCTCCCGCTAGTGCCGTCACGAACACCCCCGTCGCCGTTCCTTTATTCATTACCAACGTCACCAATCAAGCCGCTTCCCTCCAACTCGACCTAACCGGCAGCGAGGCTGCCACCTTCATCGAGAGCCTTACCGATGTTGCTGATACCCAGTTGAACGGGTCGACAGCCACCCAGACGTTTAATGTCCCCGAAAACAGTACGGTGCAAGTAGGGGTGGTCGTATCATTTAATACCGCCGGCACACAGACTGTTGATCTCCGGCTAGCCGATCAGGACACGGAAGTCCTCACCCAAACCCTCTCTGTGCTACTTTCGGACGAACCACTCTGCACCGTCACCAAAGAACTCCTAAGCGACGACGCAACGCCGCCTGTAAATCTAAGCCAGGAACATATCGTCACCTACCGACTCACCGTCAGCAGCAACGTGACGATCCCCGAGGTCATTCTTTTCGACGAGATCCCGCCCAACCTATTTATCCCCGTTGTTGACCTTGGCCCTAACCCGTATGCGTATCCGCCTCCGACCGACTGTGAATATATCGCTACTGAAAACGTAGAGGTTCATCCTGCGCTTGGTGCCTTTCCAAATGCTATGGAATGTAGGTTCCCCCTACCGGCAGGACAGTCACGCATGTTCGACTTCAAGGTATTGGCCCAAGAAGCAGGCTTGGCCACCAATGTAGCCGAGGCGTGTGGCACGAGCGACTTTGAAACGATAGATGTGCAAGCCCTGCATGTGGAGCTTGATGTCATGGGTGCGAACGAAGAAGGAGTAGCGGCGGTGGGCACCCCCCTCACCTTTCTTGCAAAGGTCACCAACGTTGGCAGCGAGCCAGCACCGGACGTACAAGCAACCCTCACGCTGGATTCCTATACAGGACGCGGAATCATTCCTATTGTGTTTGTTCGTACACAGGCGTCCAACTGCGTGGCACAGGATGTAACCGCTGCCTGCAACCTGGGCACGTTGGCACCAGGGGAAACCACCGAGGTCACCCTGAACGCTCGCACCCGCCAAGTGGGCACCAGCTTTTTGGATGCCGAAGCCGACAGTGGCGATCAACGCGAAGCCGACGAGGGAGCCGTCCTTGATGTCGTTCCCCGGCAAGCGTCCATCGAGATGGCGAACGTGAGTACGGGGCGCAACAAACAAGCCGCCGCCGTGGACATTTACCTCGACGGCACCCGCATCGCCGACGACCTCGAACCGGGTAACGCGACGGCGTTTCTGCCCCTGACGATCACGTCTAGCGCGCCCCGTATCGACATGGTGGACGGAGACGCTCCGGACAACAGCGCCCCGCTGGCCTCATTTACCGCCGACCTCGTGGGCGCGCAGGCAGACACCCTGGCCTTCTCCGAGCAAACGCTGCTGCTGCTCACCGACACGCCCGGCGACACGCTGGGCCTGATCCTGAAGCACCACGCCCAAAACACCGCCGCCGATCCCACGCAGGCCGATGTCTTCTTCGTCCACGCCAGCCCCGACGCGCCCCGGCTGCGCCTGCACGTCCTCAACACTGCGACCGAAACCGCTATGGTGGACTTTGGCGAGACGAGTGGCTACGTGACTGTGCCACCCGCCATTTATTTCGTCGATGTGCGGAACGCCGATACAGGCGCTTCCCTCGGCACCCAGCGCCTCGACCTCACGAGCAGCGCTGGGCAGGCAGTGGCACTTGTCCTTACGGGCCGCCTTGCCGACGGAAGTTTCACCCTCGACGCCTTCGACGGGCAGGGCAGTGACGTGCCTTCCCCCATCGACAACGCTGACGACGTGCCGGGCCACTTTGTGCTGCATGGCAACTATCCCAATCCGTTCAACCCAACGACAACACTCCGCTTCGACCTGCCCGAAGGCGCGGAGGTACGTGTGGAAGTTTTCGATGTACTGGGCCGCCGCGTGTTTATGCACCATGCAGGCCTCCTCCCGGCGCAGGCCAACCACACGCTGGCCATAGACGCCCGCTCGCTGGCTTCAGGCATGTACGTCTACCGTGTGGTGGCAGAAGGACGTTCGCAAATCCATCAAGCCACGGGGCGGTTTGTCTTGGTTCGTTGAGTACCCAACCCTGCCCTTGACCTACACCTCATCGCCTCGTAGCATAGGGTCGCCCAGATCCTATGTCCCCATGCGTGTGCACTGTTGCTTCATTCTTTTGCTGCTGTTGCTGGCGGACCATGCCAACGCACAGGCCCCCTTGCGCTTCGATCCCGTCGAAGGGCTGTCGCACAACACCGTCTATGCTATCACGCAGGACCAACAGGGGTTTATGTGGTTTGGCACCGCCGATGGGCTGAACCGCTACGATGGCTACCGCTTTGAGGTATACCGCCACAACCCCGGCGACCCACTGTCGCTGTCGCACAACACCGTCCGTGCCCTCTATGAAGACCCCTCGGGGAATTTCTGGGTTGCCTCGGAGAGCGGCCTGGACCTGCTGGACGCATCCCGGCAACACTTTCAAGCCATCGATTACGTGGCCCCCGCCCCGCTCACGATCAACAGTCTCACCTCAGCGGATGGTGCCACGCTGTGGTTTACGCATGGGGAAGCCCTGTTTCGGTATGACCCTCCCGCTACCACCACCACGGTCCTCGACACCTGGCCGGACTTCGCTATTCACTTTATTCGCCCTGATACGGAGGGTGTCCTCTGGCTTGACCCCACCGACAGCGAAACGTTTCGGCCCGAAGTTATGGCCTATGTCCCCTCCGAGGAACGAGCCAAAACCTATGCCCTGCCCACCGCATGGCCGACGCCAGACCGGATTGATGTGGTGCCTGGCCCTTCCGGCGCGGTCTGGGTCAGCATTGGCACCGCCGTAGGCATGGTGGACCGGGACAGCCACACGGTGCGCCCGCGCCCTGACCTTCCTGCAGGCACCGTTCTCCTCGAAGACCGACGCGGTGGGCTGTGGCTCGAAGACGACCTCGGCTTGCTGCGGGTAGACCTGTCCTCCCGTACGCCCCAACGGTATACCCTGGATGCAACCGGCACCAACGCCTTAACCCAGGGCATCTTGTCCATGTTTGAAGACCAGGCGGGGGCCTTGTGGGTGGGTACCCGCAGCGGGCTTTTTCGCTATGATCCGCTCGGCAAGGCGTTTCGTCACCTGACCCATGACCCCCGCAATCCGCACTCACTGAGCAGCAACATTGTGATGGCCCTGCACGAAACGACGGAGCGTGCCCTGTGGGTAGGCACGCTCGGCGGCGGGCTGAACCGGGTGGACCTGGAGACCGGCCTAGCCATACCCTTTCGCCATGCCCTCACCGACCCGCAAAGCTTGTGCGATGACCGGGTGTGGGCGCTTCAGGAAACATCCGACGGCACCCTGTGGGTAGGCACCGACGCCGGGCTGTGCTGGTGGCACCCCACCTCCCGCTCGTTTCAACCGATGCCGCTGACAGCAGCAGGATCGCCCTATGTGTACGTCCTCACCGTCAACGACGGGCAGCTCTGGGTGGGCGGTGAAGATATTCACCGGGTAGACCCCGCATCGAAGACACATCAAACCTATACACTCACGTCGTGCCACAACGTACAGGCCCTGCACCCCAACCCCGATGGTTCCCTGTGGGTAGGCACCGAGTTTTGTGGACTCCTTCACTTCGACCCCGCCACCGGCACCGAGACGCTGTACCCCCATGTGGCCAAGGACACCACCGGGCTCTTTGGCCGATCCGTCCGCACCATTGTGCAAGACCCGACGAATGAGCAGGTTTTGTGGCTCGGTACCGACCTCGGTCTGGTGCGTTTCGATCTCCGCACGGATACCTTCCGGCACTACCTGCAAGCCGACGGGTTGCCGGGCTCTGTTGTTTTTGGCATCGTGCCCGATGACGCCGGCTA
The DNA here is from genome assembly GCA_030428385.1 of Rhodothermia bacterium. Taxonomy (GTDB): domain Bacteria; phylum Bacteroidota; class Rhodothermia; order Rhodothermales; family JAAAOL01; genus JAUIDY01. Next base: position 66,923 of record JAUIDY010000015.1, read on the forward strand.
TCTGTGGGTGAGCACCAACCAGAACCTTGCCCGCTTTGACCCGCGCACCGAGCAGTTTCTGCTCTACACCCGCGAAGATGGAACGGGCAACACCGAATACAACCGCCGGGCCGCCCACCGGGGCGCGAGCGGGACGTTTTATTTTGGCGGCATCAACGGCGTCACGGCCTTTGTGCCCGACGCCTTAACCAGCAACCGTACCCCGCCGCCCTTGGCCCTGACCGACATCCGCATTTCCAACCGCGATGCCACCCGCTCGGTGCCTCCCCACAGTCTGGAAGGGCTCACCCTGTCGTATCGCGATTATACCTTCGCCTTCACCTTTGCCGCCCTCAGCTACACCAATCCCACGGCCAACCGCTATGCCTATCGCCTCGACAGCTTCGACCCCAACTGGGTGGAGGCCGGGACCCAACGCGAGGCCCGCTACACCAACATTCCACCGGGCCGGTACACCTTTCGCGTGAAGGGCGCCAACGCCGACGGGGTGTGGAATGAAGAAGGGCTCGCCCTGCCCCTGACCATTGCCCCGCCGTTCTGGCAGACGTGGTGGTTTCGGGTGTTGGTGGTAACCGTGGTCGCAGGCCTGCTCTATGCCACCTATCGCTACCGCGTGGCGCAACTGCTGCGCGTGGAGCGCCTGCGTATGCGCATCGCCAGCGACCTGCACGACGACATCGGCAGCAAGCTGAGCAGCATCGCCCTGATGAGTGAGATGGTGACCCGCCGCGCCACCCTCGGCGAACGGGAGCACACCCAACTCAATGAAGTCACCCGCACCGCCCGCACGATGGTGGACGACCTCCGCGAGATTGTGTGGATGGTGAACCCGCGCTACGACCGGCTGGAAAACCTGATCGGCAAGATGCAGCACCTCGCCGGGACAATGCTCGACGGCGTCTCGCACAGCTTCCACGCCCCCGAAGCCTCGCGCCTCACCGACACCCTCGGCATGGCACCGCGCCGCCACCTGTACCTGCTCTACAAAGAAACGCTGCACAACATCGTGCGCCACGCCCACGCCACCCACGTCCGCATCGACATCACCCGCACCAATGGGCGACTTGCCCTCGAAATCAAAGACGACGGGGTGGGGTTCGATACAACCACCGTCACCGCAGGCAACGGGCTGGCCAACCTGCACGACCGCGCTCGGGCCGCGGGCGGTACCCTCGCCATTGAAAGCACGCCGGGCACCGGCACCACCGTGCAGTTCAACGTGAAAATACCGGATTTGCGGGATGGCACCCCGGACGCGCGTTTCCGAACTTAAAAGCTAGATTGTACGCTTACACCCGCTGCCTACTTTTGTTATGGAAGCTGCTGACCCCACTATCGTCTGGCTCATCGAAGACGACCCGCTTTTCCGGCATGTGTTGTACGACCTGCTGGACGACGCCCCGGACCTTACCGTGGCGCACGCGTTTGGCGCGTGTGAACCCGCCATCGCTGCCCTGGAGCAGGGCGAGTTGCCCGACGTCATCCTGAGCGACATCGGCCTGCCCGGCATGACGGGCACTGAGGGCGCCCGCCATCTCAAGGCGCTTTCGCCTGCCAGCCACATCATCATGCTGACCGTGCATGAAGACGAAGACCGCATCTTCGACGCGTTGTGCGCAGGCGCGTCGGGGTATCTGCTCAAAAATGCTTCGTCGGACCGTATTGTAGCAGCTATCCGCGAGGTGCGGCGCGGCGGGCTGTCGTTTACCGCGCCCGTGGCCCGGAAGGTGCTGCACCTGTTCCAGCAACAAGCCACGACGCCACGCACCGACTACGGTCTCACCGACCGTGAGAAAGAGATCCTGCATTTCATCTCGGAGGGCCTCACCCAGAAAGAACTCGCCGAACGCCTGTTTCTCAGCCGCCACACCATCGAAGCCCATCTGCGCAACATCTACACGAAGCTGCACGTGCGCAACGGCATCGCCGCCGTCTCCAAAGCCATCCGCGAGCGCATTATCTAGCCGAATTCACACCTGCCCTTCTTTCCTGTCATCACGAAGGATCGCAGATCCTGTGGTGATC
>JAUIDY010000159.1 GCA_030428385.1 Rhodothermia bacterium
CATGAAGATTTTGGGTTAATTCATCTGGGGCGGGACGGCGTGTACCGGCGTAGTGCCCTAATTACTACACACCCGTGCATACGGACAGCGTACAGGACGCGTGTAAACATGCCAGCGGTGCCATACAAGGGCCTTTTTTTCGATACACCAATCGTACCTGTATTAATCAAAATCCTTGCCCAAGCGAGAACTGGAAGAGCCAGCGGCGCGACCCATCGTGGCTGCTGTTAATCGGATCAAAGCCGTCGAAGTTATAGCCGTACGTCAGTTCAAGTACACCGAGGATGGGTAGGAAGAGCCGCGCTCCGAGCCCCGCTGAGCGGAAGAGTTGGGTGGGATCATAGGTATCAAAGCCGTCCCAGGTATTGGCCGCATCTAAAAAGAGATACGGAGCCGCCTGCAACTGCTGCGACTGGATGGCCAACCAGCGTAGCTCCGACGTGTACTTGTTCAGAATCCGTCCGCCCACGGGATCATTGTTCAAGCGTGGCCCTAGCACACGCGCTGGATACCCGCGCATATATACGATGTCACGGCCAATGAAGCCATCGCGATAACCCTGCGAGTCGAACGGCGATCCCCCAACGAGGAAACGCTCAAACTGCACCCGCTCCCCATTCAGTGACCCGATGTAGCCATAATCTGCCCCCAGCGACAGGGTCAGCTTGTTGGCCAGCGGCACGTGCCATTTATTATCGAAGCGCCACTTGTGATACTGGATCGTACCCGGGAAGGGCAAGGCCACATTCAGCGACAGGCTCATCTCGGAGCCGCTGGTTGGGAAGAGCGGGTTGTTAACCGAATTACGCGAAAGTCCCGTCCGCGCCGTGATCTCCTGGCTCACGCCAACCGGCAAAATGTTGTTGCTGTAAAAATCGACGTTGTTGTAGTGCTGATAGCCTACGCCCAACGTCCCCGAAAACTTGTCATCGGGCCACTTGAGGCGGCGCTGGTAAAACACGTTGGCCGAGGTCTGCCGAAAGCCGCGCCCCGTTGTATCGGCGCGAGAGAATATGTCGCCACTAAAGCGCGAGTGGGCTACGGTGAACCCAACGGGCTGGGGCTTGCCCCGGAACCAGGGCTCGGTGTAGCCAATGGAGTAGCGTTGGTACGCGGTCCCGCTCGTTTGAATCGCAACGGAGAACTGCTGACCATCTCCAGACGGAAGTGGCTTCCAGGCTCCTTTTTTAAAGACGTCCTGCGCCGAGAAATTGTTGAACGTAAACCGCAACTGGAGCACCACCCCAAACCGGCCATACGTGCCCGAAAGCTCAAGCTGGTCGCTGCCTACTTCATCCAGGTTGTAGGTCAGATCCACCGCCTTCTCGGCTTCGTTGATGTTGATGCCGGGGCCGCCGCCCAACGACGCCTGGTCAAAATAGTTGAGCTGCGAAAGCCGCCGGATGGTTTCCTGGATGGCATCGCGGCTGAAGGTTTGGCCCGGGATGGTGTACAATTCCCGGCGGATGACATGCTCTTTGGTTTTGCTGTTGCCGGAAATGCTGATTTCCCCAAACTCATACACTTCGCCCTCGAACACATCGAAGTATAAATCGAGCGAATCCCCTTCGGCAATGAGGATTTCGGGCTGTACATTAAACCGCATGTAGCCCTGGTTCATGTAAAGGCTCGCGACGTCCGAGGACCGGCTGTTGGCAAACAGGTTTGCCTGCATCTTGGAGTTGTTAAAGACATCTCCTTTTTCGAGGCCCAAGGCTTCATTCAGGGTGGCCTCGGGATAAATAGTGTTGCCCTCCCACACGACGTCGCGGACGTGATACTGGGGCCCTTCGTGCATCTGAAGTTGCACCACAACACCCGGTTCGCCTCCTTCACGGTCTACAAACACCGTGTCTTGAACGATACGGGCGTCGTAATAGCCGTTTTCGTTGTAATAGGTGAGTAACCGATTGAGGTCCTCTTCATAGTCGTCTTCCTTAAAGGTCGACTTTTTCCAGAATCGCCACCAAGCATCCGGCTTTGTCTTTTTCAACCGCTTGGTCACCTTCCGGTCTGAAATCTGCTCGTTGCCCGTTACCACTACCTCCGAGATTTCAATCTTCTGGCCTTTCTCGACGGCAAAGTCGATGATGAGCGAGTTGTCTTCGGCGACCGTGCGCTCAGAAGTGACTTCCGCGAGTAAAAACCCTTTTTCCCGAAAAAACTCCTCGATCACCTGCTCCGAACGCCCCAGGTCGGCGGGGCGAACGCGGCTCCCTTTGAGCAAGGGAATTTTTTCTTCCAGATCTTCGCGGTGGCGTTTCTTGACCCCACTAAAGCTATAATCGCGCAGCCGGGGCTCCTCTTTTACCTCAATGACCAGATACACCCCGTCGCCCACCTGCCGTTCTTCCACAATTTTAACATCTGAAAATAAACGCAGCGCATAAATGTCACGGATGGCTTCGGCCAGGGATTGGTCGCCGGGCAGGGTTACTTCTTGCCCAATGATCAGCCCACTACTCTGTAACACAAAACTTTGGGTTCCTTCGTCCTCTATGCCATTCACCGTCAGCCCAAGAATCTGATAAGGCTGCGGGGCGCGGTCGTAGGGTCCCAACGCACCCGACCCCGTGGGCACCAGCCCTTGCGCCTTCACAGTAAGGGCACTACCTAGCAACAAAAGGAAGACAGGAAAAAATCTTAAACGCATGGTGGCGCATTCCAAAGAGTTCATACAAGCGCTTTTTCACAGCGAGGGTCCAACCAAAAGCCTTGGAGGGTGTTTCGATAAGATGGTGCGAATCGCTGTCCCTTCCTAACGCAGCGTCACGGACATTATTGCGTGCGCATGCTTCGCTTACTGATAGAAACGCCCAATAGTAATATGGCTCCTTCGCCTACATCTTCTCCCTCTGTAATCACATTAATCTCCGCACCGAGGGCTGCCGTTGCTGCCAGTGCAAAACGCCCGTTCCCAAATTGCCACGTATAGCCCAACTGAGCGGTCGGCTGGAACACCACCAGCGAGGTACTTCCTTTTTCGAGGCCGTTGTGATCAATCCAGTCGACGGCCAGCAGCCACATATCAATACGCGGCCCCACATGTAACCCGTGATGTCCCGACCCAAAGTAGTGCCGCCATGCAACCCCAGCGCCGGGCCCGCCCCCACGTTCATCCTCGTGCTCTCCAAAATCGCGGCGATGGGTGATGTTATAGGCCGCATACCCGCGCAGGGCGTCCCTCTGGCCCAAAGGAATGGCCCCGTGCAATGCTACAATGGTCCCTGCGGGATAGGCCTGTAGGGTAACTCCGCCTGCGTGACTCAGGGGCCGCTGCTGCGCTTCGGCAGCTTGCCCCATGAACCCAACCAACAACAAACACATCAGGGAGCAGGTACGCATGCCGGAGTTCCGAAGTAAATGTGACTTCGGAAAGACGATCCGATCCATGCAATGATCCCTGTGCCTGCCTTCTCCTTGCCTCGATACGTATATTATCTTCTCGACGGACGCTCACCCTTGCTATTGTATGCCCCAGCTTCTCGACACCGATGTGCAATTCCTGAAAGGGGTAGGAGAACGCCGCGCCCAGGTCCTTCACGAAACTGGCATCCATTCGTTTTTTGACCTACTGCGATACTATCCACGGCGCTACCTAGACCGCTCGACAGTGACACCCCTGCGCGCGCTCAAAGATGGCGAAACCGTATCCGTACTGGCCACCGTACGGGCCAAAGGCATCGTCTCGGGGAAACGCAGTCCCCGCTTCGAGATGCGGGTGCAAGACGAATCGGGAGGCACCCTCAAGTGCGTCTGGTTTAGAAGCTACCGCTGGATCAGCAGCCTGTTTAAGACGGGCGAACGCCTGGCCTTGCATGGCAAGGTGCAAAAGTATGGTAGCCAGTTTTCGATGAGCCACCCTGACTTTGACAAGCTGGATAGTGATGGCCCCGCTCTCGACACGGGGCGCATTATTGCACTCTATCCGGGCAGTGCCAAGCTGGAAAAGGTCGGCTTTAATAGCCGAACGTTTCGCCGCCTGATCTACGGCCTTTTTAAGGAACATGGGCTCGAAATGGTAGACCTCTTTCCTGAATGGCTGAGCGAACAATTTCAGTTGATTGATGGGCGTGTGGCGCTGCGGGCCATTCACTTTCCCAAATCCCAGGTGGAACTGAGTCGGGCTAAGGAACGGCTCAAGTTCGAAGAGTTCTTCTTCATCCAATTGATGCTGGGGCTCACGAAACAAACCCGGCAGGAAGTTGCAGGCCCCCGCTTCGACGACCCCGGGTCCTATTACCATCGGTTCCTGAACGACGTGTTGCCTTTTGAACTAACCGGTGCCCAACAGCGAACCCTTCAAGACATCATCCAGGATACCCAGCGCGGACTCCAAATGAACCGGTTGGTGCAAGGCGATGTGGGCAGTGGAAAAACCGTCGTAGCGGTTGCGGCCATGCTGCATGCCATTGACAATGGGTTCCAGGGTGCCTTTATGGCCCCCACCGAAATCCTCGCGGAGCAACACTTTGCCAACTTGCAAGCCTATCTGGAACCATTGGGACTGGAAACACGGCTGCTCATCGGTGGACAACGCAAAGCCCTGCGCGAAGAAATACTCGCCGACATCGCCGAGGGGCGGGCGCATGTGGTGGTGGGCACCCACGCGGTTATCCAGGAAACCGTGACGTTTCACAACCTGGGGATGGCCGTGGTGGACGAACAGCACCGCTTCGGGGTCATGCAGCGCGCCAAACTCTTCGACATGGGCAACAACCCCCACATGTTGCTGATGACTGCTACGCCTATCCCCCGCTCCCTCGCTATGACCGTTTATGGCGACCTCGATGTTTCGATCATGAACGAGCGCCCGGCTGGACGAAAACCCATTCAAACCCTTCTACGGAGCGAAAAGCGGCGCGGGGAAGTGTACCAGTTCCTCCGCGAGCAACTGCGGGAAGGACGGCAGGCGTACGTCGTCTACCCCCTCGTGGAAGAAAGTGAAAAGCTGGATCTGAAAGACGCCGAAAATGGCTACGAACAGCTTCAGGCCGAATTCCGGCCCTACACGGTCGACCTCATCCACGGGCGCATGTTCTCCTATGAGAAAGAAGAAGCCATGGATCGATTTAAGCGGGGAGAAACGGATATCCTCGTGGCAACCACCGTCATCGAAGTGGGCGTGGATGTCCCGAACGCTACAATAATGATGATCGAACATGCCGAGCGCTTTGGGCTGAGCCAACTTCACCAGTTGCGGGGGCGGGTGGGACGTGGCGGCGCGCAGAGTTACTGCCTCCTGATGGCCGACTACAAACGCAGCCCCGAAGCCGAAGAACGCCTCAATGCCATGGTAGCCACCGACGACGGGTTCAAAATCAGCGAACTCGACCTCAAGCTGCGCGGCGCGGGCGACTTTTTTGGGACCCGGCAAAGCGGCCTTCCCGATCTGCTCATTGCCGATATTACCCAGGATCAGGACATCCTCATCCGTGCCCGCGAGGCGGCGTTCCAGTTACTGCGCAGCGACCCACAGTTGCGCGCCGAGGAACACCAGCATATCCGCGCCCACTTTAATCGCTACTATGCCCGTGAAAGCCTGGGCTTCGCGCGGGTCGGATAACTCCTTTTTTGCAACACCCCTTGTATCTTCCCGTAGGGAGTATTACTTTATGATATAAAGTTCTTTAATCAGACACACATGAACCAAGACCGGCCGGCCTTGAAGCAACATCGCCCTTCGCTTCCACCGCTGGAAGATCGTGCGCAGGAGCACCTTCGCTATATCCGCGACATGATGGCGCGCTCAGGAGCGTTTACGGGTGTCCCAGGTTGGGGCTTATTGGCAATGGGTGCTACGGCGGTATTAACGGCATTCCTCGCTGCCGGGGCTGAAGGTCCTGAAATGTGGTTTTGGATATGGATGGGTGAGGCCGTCCTTGCGGGTGCCGTAGGTACCCTGGCCCTTTTCCATAAAGCGCGGCGATGTCAGATTGCGCTCGGATCGGGACCGGGTCGCAAATATTTCCTGAGCCTGCTGCCCGCCTTTATTACCGCTGCCCTGCTCACCTATGCCCTGCACCGCCACCTGATGTATGAGCTCCTTCCTAGTGTCTGGCTGTTGTTATACGGCGTGGGCACCGTAACAGGCGGGGCCTTTTCCGTACGCATCGTACCGCTGATGGGACTGGGCTTTATGGTACTGGGCGTCGCGGCACTATTCCTTCCACTTGGCTGGAGCAATGCCCTACTTGGCATCGGGTTTGGCGGGCTTCATATCTTGTTCGGAATCCTGATTGCCCAACGATACGGAGGATAATCACATGGCTAAATCATCAAAAAAAACGTTCAAGGCAAGCCGTATCCCTCCTACTCCTTCCTTTCCACAGGAGTTGGATCCGCTTATCCATGCCCGTATCAGGCTCGGCATTGTCAGCGCCCTCGCCACCGGGGAGGCCCTCTCGTTTAACGACCTGAAACGCCTGCTCGACACCACCGATGGCAACCTCAGCGTGCATGCCCGCAAATTGGAAGACGCCGGATATGTCGAGTGCCTTAAATCGTTTGACGGACGCACTCCCAAAACCGAATACCGCCTAACGGATCAGGGCCGAGACGCCTTGACGGCCTATCTGACTCAGATGGAGCAAATTATCCAGCTTGCGCGGGAAGCATAAATTTTTTTGGCCTTCCACTTTATAACACAAAGCTCTTTCATGCCCTTGCTACCGGTTCTGTTTTGCTCATCAACCCAACGACATCATGGATGCACAGACCCGACTCGGACTTGAACTTGCGGGCACGGCCCTGGCCCTTGGCTTGCTTGGCGATCTGCTCCTTCGGGCTACCCCATGGGGATTAAACGCCTTTATCTGGATCGCCTGCCTGATTGCGGCGGGCTGTTTCCTTTCTCTTCGGTGGCACTCCCAATCCGTAGCCACGGACGCCCGGCTTCTGCTCCCCCTAGTGGCGCTGGCCCTGCTTTTTTTGGGGCGCGATGCCATCCTCCTAAAAACCACCACCGCCGTGGGGGTGATGGCGGCACTCGCTTTCGGAATTCAGCGTGCGCAGTGGGCACACTTAAAATCACGGGCGAACATCCCCAACGATCCCCCTCCACTGCTTGTCTCGGGATTACGTGCTGTAGTAGCGTGGCCTCGGTTTCTGGTGCAAGACATTGACTGGCGCAGCATCCCAATTGATCAAGGAGGACACCATACCAAAGCCGTCGCCCGGGGCGTATTGCTCGCTGTTCCCGTCATGGCCATATTCGGCACGTTGCTAGTCTCCGCCGATGCCACCTTCGCCCACGCCCTCACCTACCTCACCGACGTCAATATTGCCAAACTGCCCGGGCACCTGCTACTCCTGCTTGGTTTTGCATGGATCACAGGCAGCTTTTTCCGAGGGCTTTTGCTTGGATTTAACCGACCTGTTGCGGAGGAGCTGGGGACGGACACAAAGCCTCGCCTCTCCCTTGGCATAGTTGAAATTGGGACCATCCTTTCCCTGATCAATGTGCTTTTTGCAGCCTTTGTGTTGGTACAACTGCCGTATTTCTTCGGAGGCATGGAAACCGTGTGGGGGTCAGAAGGGCTGACGCTGGCCCAGTACGCGCGCCGAGGATTTTTTGAACTGGTGATCGTCACAGCGCTAGCCTTACCCTTCCTTCTTCTGCTCCGTCGGTTGCTTTACCCGACAAAAACGAGCCATCTCCGCGCATTTAATTTCCTTGCGGGCGTCCAGGTAACGATGTTACTGGTCATGTTGGCTTCGGCGGCTCAGCGGATGTGGTTTTATCAGCAGGCCTATGGTGTTACGGCGCTTCGCCTTTATGTGAGTGCTTGCCTGATTTGGCTGTCGGTGGTGCTTGTCTGGTTTCTCTTTACCGTGGTGCGGGACCATCTGGCCCGTTTCATGCCCGGTGCGGTAGCAGCCGGTTTTGTTATGATCGTGGGGCTTCACCTCCTCAACCCCGATGCGTTTATCGTCAAAACCAACGTGGCTCGCATCCAATCAGATCAAGCGTTTGATGTTAAGTACCACCTCAACCTCAGTGCGGACGCTGTCCCCGCCCTCCTCGACGCCATGCCGCTGTTGCGTACCGAGGACCAAACGGTGGTTGCGCGACGCCTGATTAATACCTGGGGCGTAGCAACTACGCCAGATTGGCGGGCCTGGAGTCGTTCACGCAAGCACGCCTACTACCTAGTACAATTCCACGAACAACGACTGCGTGTGCTCGCTTTTTCTTCGCCACCTGTACCTTCAACGTCGGTGCAGCCCTCTGTTGCACCTCACAACCCCTCAGACTCATGAATCTCCTCGGCTTGCCTTTGTTGATGCTCACCCTATTGGCGGGAGGCATCGTGCTTTTCGGTTTACTCTACGCCCAGCGTTCCCAACGCCTGATGCTTCGCCGTCGCTTGCTTGGCTTTGGTGGAATTTGGGCCATGCTCTATGCCGCCTTCCTCGTCGTGGTTTCGCTTGGAAGCACCGAGCACGTGCTTCCGCTTGGTGAACGCAAAACTTTTTGCGGGGCCTACTTGGACTGCCATCTTGGAGTTCGGGTTACCGACGTGGAACGAAAAAAAACGCTTGGACCACTCCAAACCGACAACGAGTTCCTGATCGTGACCGTGTTGGTGGACAGCGATGCCCAGCATGCCCTCTTGCCCTTTCGAAACCCTTCGGCGCTGCTAGTTGACACGTTGGGCAACACCTACCAGCGGCACCTTGAAGCCGAACACCATGCTTCTTTAGCACGTGGCTCCGAGCGATTGCAGAATCGGCATCTCCAAGCAGGTGCTTCCTACGAGGTTGCGTTGGTTTTTGAGGTGCCCTCCTCCTCGTCCTCCTCTCGGCTTTTCATGACTCAAGGATCTCTGCTCGATCAGTTGGTGGAATCCTTTCTCATTGGCGATGAGGACAGCTTTCTACATGCCCCCACGTACCTCGCACTTTCCTGATCCCTTCTGAAAAGCATCCTTCTTCCCGAACCCGGGACTGGGTTTTGCATGTAAGCGACGTGCTACACGTTGGTGTCCACGCATACAACAATACCTTCACACCGGCCTCAATTCCCATCGTGGAGGACCAAATAGTGTTAAAACCGAATGCGTTCGACACAAAAAATAACAACGACCAACCCTTTGCAATTTCGTATCGACGCGAAGGCTAGGCCGTCCACACCGCTTAATGCACGTAGCTGCCACTATTGATGTCGATGGTAGCACCTGTGGCGTGATCCGCAAGGCCGCTGAGAAGAAATGCCACCGTGGGAGCGATATCAGAAGGGAATGGAATCTGGCCCAAGGCCGTGTCTTGCACGGCATAGGCTTCACCATACGTGTCTATAAATGCTTGCGCCATGTCGGTTCGGGTAAACCCTGGAGCAACCACATAGGAAGTGATACAGTCTTTGCCAAAGCCCCGTGCAATCGACCGACTGAGTGCTACCAAGCCCGCTTTGGAAGCCGCATATGCCATGTAGTCTGGCGTGTCGCCTCGGAATGCAGCCCGTGAGGCGATATGAACCAGCCGACCACCCCCTTTTTGTTGAAAATGACGGATCGCGAGGCGGCTGAGGAGTTCCGCCGCGCGCAGATTTACAAACATGGTTGTGTTCCAGACTTGCTCCCATTCCTCATCGGGAGCACCCAGAGGAGCAGGAAGAGCAATTCCGGCATTGTTTACCAATCCATCAATTCGACCAAAGGTATCAAGTACGTTTTCAAAAAGTCGGGAGCATGCTTCGAGATCAGAAAGGTCTGCCTGAAAGGATTGGCTTCCGTTTCCCACTTGCTCAGCGAGTGTCTCTGCTGCTTTTTGGGCTTCGTTGAAATGAATGGCAACCGTCGCTCCCGCGCCTGCAAGTTGTTTCACAAGTGATTTTCCGATCCCTCGACTTGCGCCAGTTACAAGGATGACTTGAGTGGAAAGATTGATGGTCATGTCCTGATTTCTTTGATCAAACGGGTGGATCGAAAATGAATCGCTCGCGAACACTTTCCATGAGCAACATGCATCTTGGAGAATGATTCTGACTCCACTGTCGAATTGATTCTCACTCTTTCATGTCGGGAAATCACCGGCAAATGACCAGGCGTTCTCCTCACATGATAGGAAAGGGGCGACCTTTCTATTCTCCCTTGTTCGTTCCAGTAAAATCCGGCTGCATATCAAGGCAGCTGGGGATAGCATCGTCTTGGTATGTTTCGAAGCGCCGGTGCCGTTGCAGACACCGGCGCTTCTTCAGTTTGGTTCTTATTCACAGCCCTACCACGGTGCATGGCCGTTCGTTCTTTATATCATATCAGCAAAAAAACTTGCCGATGATTGCAAGCATTTATCTCAGGAAATTAGGCGAGCAAGCAACCTTAATAATTCCTAGAACTGGTAGGACATTGGGGACGTGTCTTTCCGTACAACAAGAAATTCTGTACGATGTACGACTCCACTTTCCCTATTCGTCTTCTCGAGCCACCACAATCCCATGTGGTTCGTTTAAGGTTTTTCCTGCCGGAGGGGGCACTTCACCCTGTAACCATTGCTCGAGTTCCGTACTTGCCTGATGAAACTGATGGCTA
>JAUIDY010000016.1 GCA_030428385.1 Rhodothermia bacterium
AAGCATATTTTGAGCACCTCCTCATCGGTGGGTGCGCAGTTTTTACCTGCCCTCGGCTGTGCCATGGGTATCCAGCGGCGCGGCGATGATGCCTATACATACGTCTCCGGCGGAGAAGGAGCCACCAGCCAGGGTTCATTCCATGAAGCCCTTAACTGGGCGGCCCGCATTCAGGCTCCGGTGCTGTTTTTTATCCAGGACAACAAATACGCCATCTCGGTCCCGGTGGAAGACCAGACGGCGGGCGGCACGCCCTACAAGCTAGCGGCGGGTTATGAGGGGCTGGAACGCATCCGCGTGGATGGCACCGACTTCTTTAAGGTGTTCTCGGCTGCAAACGCTGCCCTGAATCACATCCGCAGCGGCAAAGGCCCCGTGTGTCTGGTGGCCGATGTCGTCCGGCTTATGCCCCACTCGTCGTCCGACAACCACACCAAGTACCGCACCACCAAAGAACTGGAGGATGACCAGAAAGTCGATCCGATTGCCCGGTTCGAGATGGTGCTGACCGAAGCAGGCATTCTGAACGAGGACCGCATCCGGGCCTTCCGCAAAGAAGTGCATGCTACCGTCGAAACCGCCAACCGCTTCGCCGAGGCTCAGCCCGACCCGGACCCCGCAACGGCTACCCGTCATGTCTTTTTCGAAGGCGACCTTGACCTGGCCTATGAAACCAGCGAGCCGTCGGGCGAACCGCTCGTACTGGTTGACGCCGTCAACCAGGCCCTCAAGGAAGAGATGAGTCGCGACGAGCGGGTGCTGGTCTATGGCGAAGATGTGGCGGCTGAAAAAGGCGGTGTCTTCACCGCCACGCGCGACCTGACCGATATGTTCGGCGAGGCCCGGTGCTTCAACTCGCCGCTGGCAGAAGCCTCCATTGTGGGCACAGCTGTGGGCATGGCTGCCTCGGGCTTCCGCCCCGTCGTCGAGATTCAGTTTGCCGACTATATCTGGCCCGCCATGCAGCAGTTGCGCAACCAACTGGCCCCGATGCGCTACCGTTCGAACAACACCTGGAGTGTCCCGGTGGTGGTCCGTGTGCCCTGTGGCGGGTATATCCACGGCGGCCTGTGCCACTCGCAAAACGTCGAATCGATCTTTGCCCATTTCCCGGGCTTGCGGGTGGTGATGCCTTCCAACGCCGCTGATGCCAAAGGACTGCTCAAAACCGCCATCCGAAGCGAAGACCCGGTGCTTTTCCTGGAGCACAAGGCACTCTATCGCTCGGCTGCAGCACGTACGCCCACCCCGGACGCCGACTACCTCGTTCCGTTCGGCAAGGCCCGCTTGCATCGCGAGGGCTCTGACCTGACGATCATCACCTATGGCATGATGGTCCACAAGGCGATGAACGCCGCGCGACAACTAGAGAAAGAAGATGGGGCACAGGTGGAAATCATTGACCTGCGCACGATGGTCCCGTTGGATACCGACACCATCTTTGCCTCCCTCAAGAAAACCAACCGGGCGTTGGTGGTATACGAGGACCACGAATTTGTAGGCTTCGGCGCCGAGATCAGCGCCCAGCTTGCCGATAAGGCTTTTGCCTACCTCGATGCGCCCGTCCGCCGGGTGGCTGGAGCATTTACGTACATCCCCTTCGCCGATCCGCTGGAACGTGCCGTCCTGCCGCAGGACCAAGACATTCTGCAAGCGGCGCGGGAGTTACTGGCGTTTTAAGGCACTAAGACGGTTTGATCAGGTTGCTCTGAATGAGATCCTGAACCAAGTTCAGGATGACAGGTCAGCCGTTTGCTCCTCCGCTACTTCAACAACACCATCGAGCGGGTTTGGGAGAGGTGGCGGCCATCGACGGTTTGCGCTTCCAGGCGGTATAGATAGGTGCCGCTTGCAACAGCAGTTCCGGCCGCATTGCGACCGTCCCATGTCAGTGCAAAGGTGCCTGCGGGACGTGTGCGGGCTTCCAGCGTTGTTACCAACCGCCCCGCAAGGTCAAATACACGGACGTTCACCTCTGCTGGCTGCGCCAGGGTGTATTCAATCCGCGTGGAAGGGTTAAACGGGTTGGGGTAATTCTGAGCCAGTTGGAAACCCTCCGGCACCTCAGCCTCGTCGGTGGCCACGTTTTCATCTACGTTAACCGTTACGGGGATATTTACATTTCCGCCATTGCTGTTCACCTGCAAGCTGCCTTGATACACGCCTGCCGCCACGCCTGAAGCATCCAGCGTTACCGTGATGGTCTGGGCGTTGCCGGGTGCCACCGAGCCATTCGTCGGAGCAACAGAAAGGCTTGGGTTCCCCCCTCCGCCTCCGCCACCCAGCGTTCCAACGGCGCGAATCAAGAAGGCGCTGCCAGAGAACTGGGTATCTTCAAGGCTGGTGAAATTTGTCCCATCGCCGGAGAAAAAGCTTTGCCCCGAAACCTGAGCATTGGCGTCGACGCCTGCCGGGAAATTGACGCCGCCCTGTGTACCGATGATGATCCGAAACGCCTCACCTGCCTCAAAATTAATGACAGGATCCACAAACCCAGAAAACCAATCTCCATTGGGTGCCGTGCTGAACTCTGCCGTCCCCGAAGCAAGCACATTTCCGGCGTCGTCTGTAACGGAAAGCGTCAGGTTATTCGCGGAGGCCTGTTCTGATTGCATGAAGAACAGAAAGTTTTCGAGCTGGAAACTTTGAGCAGGGCGGAACTCATTGGCCCAAATAAACGGGCTGACATTGCCAAAGCCTATAAAGTCATCCGGGGCGTTGTCCCCATCATCCAGCACAAGCACATCATTTTGCGCAGGCACCGTGATGCCAGACGCGCTGTGCGTTGAGGGCACCCGTTTCAACGGATACGGCGTCGCTTCGGCTCCATCAAAACGTATTCGTTGATTCGTGTCAGAGGCGACCGTCTGCGAAATAACCGGCCCCGAAAAATCCACCGGCACATTTTCCGTCGGGTTATTGACACCGACGGAATAATCAAGCACTTCCCCACCTACGTTTTGAATCTGAAACGTGGTGGATGTCGCCGCACCGGGCGCAACCTGGAAATTCAGACTTGAGACGTTGGTTGCCACCACGGCGGGGCCACCACCTGTTGTCCGAAACTCTGTCGAGAAAAACCCGCGCCCATGGGTAGCAGCCACCACCCGCCCGTCCGAAGGACGCGAGGTGATGTAGGAAACCACCACATTGCCCAGTTCCGTACCCGCTTCTTGCTCCCACACCGTACTGCCACCATTCAACGACGTGGTGCTAAATAGGCCGGTGCTTGTCGCCAACAGGTATTGCGTTTCGTTGCCGGTGGGCAAAATCGTGGCACACCGCAGCGACGGCCCCGGTGTGTTGGCATTGCCTTCAAGGTTGCCTTCTACGGCGGTCCAACTGCCTCCTGCATCCGTAGAGTGGAAAAGCCCCACAATGTTATAGTTGGACATTACCACCAGCAGTTCATCCGCGTTACGCGGGTTCACGGCAATACAATTCGCATACGCCCCTGCTACGGCCTGCGGAATCGAAACGTCAAAGGCCTGAGGCGAAGCCCCGTTTGCCTCTTCGACCCGGGCTACCTGGGGCTGTCCGTTGCTTGATGCGGCGAAGTACAGCCGGTTTGGCACAGTGGCGTCCCGCGAGGCCGCCAGCGCTGAAATGACGCCGTTCGCCTGGAAATTAAATTGCTCCCATCCGGGCAGGGTGCCATCATTATTGGGAGCGGCACTCAGGTTTGTGTTGCGCCACAGGGTGTTCTGCACCGGATAGTAGATGGTGTTTTCATCCTGGGGATCCACTTCAAAAGGATGAATAAACAACTGCCCCTGTGCATTCGGAGGAACGACGAGCGCCCGCCCATTTTCTGGAAAATCGATGCCCGGTGCCTGGGCATTGGAGCCATACGTCACCTGGATCACATTGCCCTGCTGGGAGGAGGAATACATAAAGTCATCGCCGAGGTAGGCAAACGCGCCATCGCCGCTGCTTACATCGAGCAAGCTGTTGCTGCTGGCACTGAGCACCATAAACGGTGAGCCGTTGTCCTGCGCCCCACCCACAATGCGTTCGTCGTTGGCGTCATCATGGATCGACACATGATAAAACTGCGTGACGTTGTAGGCATTGTTCTGCGACGTCCAGTTTACAGTTGCTGCGGTGACATCCGCCGTGCCAATGCCCCCATCATGTCCACTCCACAACCGGTTCGGGTTGGAGGGGTCGAATACGAGGCTGTGCTGGTCCGGGTGATGGCTGGGATATTGGGCATAGACATTGGGATTGGCGGGGCTGTACCCCCCAATCCAGTCATTTAATCCCACCGGGGTCGTAAACCCATCGCGGGTGCGGTACAGGTTGGTTCCCCCAAACACCACAAAGTCGGGATCGTCTGGCTTGACGGCCAGAATCATGTCGTAGCTCCCTTGCGTCGTCAGCACGCCACCTGCCGTGCCCAGGTTCATCGGCATGTTCGCCGACCGGTTTGACTGGTTGACGACGCCTTGATCCAAATCGAAATCGAAGCGATACACGCGCACGTCGTCGTCCACCTCGTAAAAATTCTGGCCACCGTCCGTGGTAAACCCGGTGAAGGTCATGAGATACGCCACGTTGGGATCGGAGGGCGCAAAAGCCGAAACACTGCGCTGGTGGGCCGTCGTAAAATCGTCAGGCGTCACATCTACCCACGTCCCGACGGCACCATCCTGCAGCGAGACGTGGATGCCGGGAGATGTACTAGGTGCGGCTCCACCTGTCTGTGACAGCACCGCCATGACCACTTCTCCGTTTCCTGATACCGAGACATCGGTGTATTCATGCTCGTTGGTGCCTCCCAGCACTTGCTCAAAAGAATTGCCGCCATCCAACGAACGAAACAGCCCACAACAGTTGGTGGTGACAAACAAAGAGCCGGTGGCGGGATTAATTTCAAGCCGTGACACGAAGTCGAACACATGGTCGAACTGCGTCAGGTTACCCGGAAGCGTCGCCGGGAGCAGTTGCCACGATTCGCCATTGTCCACCGACTTCCAGATCCCCGATCCGAAAAAGTTCGCCCCATTGCCCCGCGCCGAGTTGCCGCTGAACTCACCGGACGCATGATACCAGACGTTCGTGTTTCCGGGACGCGGGTCCTGCACCACCCACGTCACGCTGTGCGACTCGTCAAGGTCGGTTTTTAACACCCACGATTGGCCGCCATTGGTTGATTTCCAGATACCACCAGACACCCCACCCGCGATGATGATGTTGGGGTTGTTCACATCAATCGCCAGCGCTCGTGTGCGACCGCCCACATTATTGGGCCCGAGTTCATCCCAGAGTGCGGCCTTGCTAGCGTTTTGAGGCAGTGTCTTGGCAAAGGCCAGTTCTCGATTCCGGATGTTAGCCGGCACTTCGTCCGTGGTGGGATCCCGCAGCAACCGATGGAAATAATCCGCACGGGCTTTTTTACGCTGCTGCTTTTCCAATTTCGAGGCCCGCTTTTCCGCAACGACATCAACATCAGGCGCTGACGGAGGGATGGAAATGAAAAAGAGCGCCAGCAAAAACCCGGTCAGGGTAAGGATAGAAAACAGGCGACGGCGAGAAGTAGAAAAGAAATGCATAGCGAGCCGAAGTATGATCCAAAACATGGACGCCGCTCGGAAAAGCACATAGAGCAACATCCTGTAACACCCCTGCGCTGAACAGCCCACCCCACCATGTGTCGACGACACATGAATGGCTGTCCTTTTTGTGCACGGTGGTTATTTCTATTACCGTAAAGCGACCCGCAATTGGGTCATCCAGTCTGATCTTTCCGAAAACCGGCCCCGTTGACTTAATACAAGCGGAGCACGGTCCAAGTAGCGGCTTCTCTGGTACTTCCCATCATCTGATTTCGTTGAATCAGCACCTCTAGGTCGGCGTCCGGTCCCAGCCGGGTTTCCAGGTCGGTTGGCATGGTAGCCTTGGGAAAATAGGCCTGCATCTGCGTCGCGGGCGCAAGGGGGGCCGTGGCCGACCCATACCCCTTTACCTCACGAATCGTCACGGCACATACAAAACGTCCCGCATCCTCCACACAATCCGTTACCGTGGCGCGCACGCGTGCGGTCCCCGGTGGCAATTGATCAGCAGGCGAAGGGCGCACAGGAATCACAGCAGAAGTGGTAGAAGAAGCTGTCGAGTCAGACATGGCATCGCTTTCGGCAGTTTTAGGCTGCATGGTGCAACATCCAGCCCCCAGCCAACCACCAACACACAGAATTAAAAAACCGGGCCTCAGAAATCGCAAGGAGCGCATGGGCATTGTTGTCATATCACAGAGGTGCAAGGCAAGGTAACCATTGATGCCCTAAAGTCCAATATCGTGCCAGGGTTCATATGCTTAGGTACTCCTGAGACTATTGCTATCCCTCCTCCCTCAAATATGGGATTTTGATTAATGCCCTTTTTTCCCTTGCGATGATCGCTCCTTACTATTTAGATTAAGTCTACATAACAACAAAAGGCACCTCATGCCCTCTCGATTGATTCTTTTGCTTGTGTTTTTGCTGGGTACGGCGGCTCCGCTGTATGCCCAGAACCAACCCGTGGTGCTGGACACGAGTAAGGTAATTCCCCTCGGACCCGTGGTGGTGACGGCCACCCGTACGGCGAAAGCACTCGAAGATGTGGCGGTACCGACGACGATCATCACCGCGGAAAAGATGGAGGTAGAAGGTTCGGTGCGGCTCGGTGAAGTGTTGGAATCAGTAACGGGGCTGGCGCTGTTTGACGACCACGGCAGCGGCATTCAGGTGCAGGGCTTCGACCCCGACTACACGCTGATTTTGCTCGACGGTGAACCGATCATCGGGCGGACAGCCGGAACCCTTGATCTAGACCGCCTGACCGTCTCCGGGCTCGAACGCGTGGAGATTGTGCGTGGGCCGTCTTCGTCGCTTTATGGCAGCGAGGCGCTGGCGGGCGTTATTAATCTGGTGACCCAAACGCCGCTCGAAGGTCGCGCCGCTTCCTTGCGCACCCGCTATGGCTCCCACGACACCGCGGACCTCGCTGCCACCCTCGAAGCGGGCAACGAGCAGTTTGGCGCGCGGGTGTTGTTTAACCGCTACAGTTCGGGCGGCTACGACCTTACGCCCGACGTTTTTGGCCCCACGACACCCAACTTCACTGACTACACCGCCGACGCCCGCCTGCGGGCTGCGCTGTCCGACAACACCACCCTGCGCTTCGGTGCCCGCCTCGCCGTGCAAGATCAGGCCAGCGAGTTTGCCATCTCTGCCATTGATGGCGGCATGATTCCGCACGATCAGCGCGAAGACCGCACCGATTGGAGCATCCATCCGGAAATCCAGCAGCGCCTTTCGCGCAAGCTGCAAGCGACAGGCTCGCTGTATGCTGCCCGGTACCAGACCGGCACCGACATGACCCGCCGCGACGACGGCTCGCGCTATTTCACCGACTCGTTCGACCAGCGCTACGGCAAAGCCGAGGTCCAGCTTGACGCGCTGTGGAGTGCGAAACACCTTTCTTCGCTTGGCGGCGGCTACATCCAAGAGCAACTGGGCGGCGACCGCTACGCCGACGCCGAACCCGAAGCACAGACCGCTTTTCTTTTTGGGCAGCACGAGTGGATTCCCTCGCGCCTGCTCACCATTGGCATGAGCGCCCGCTTCGACGCCCATAGCGACTACGCTGCCCGCCTCTCGCCCAAAGCGTCGTTGCTCGTCCGCCCGTCCGAGAAGCTGCGGTTCCGCGCGTCGGTGGGCAGTGGCTTTAAGGCCCCGGCGTTCCGGCAGTTGTACCTCGTCTTCACCAACGCCGCCGCAGGCTACAGTGTTTTTGGAGCCACGCAGGTGCAGGGAGGGCTCGACCGCCTGCAAGAGGAAGGACAGATCACCGAGGTCTTCCTCGACCCCAGCACGTTTGCCGCCATCGAAGCCGAAAGCTCTATTGCGTTCAACGCAGGCTTCACCGCCGAGCCGCTCGACGGGCTGACGGTGCAGGCCAATGGCTTCTACAACAACGTACACGACCTCATCGACACGCAGCCCGTGGCGCAGAAAACCAACGGCTCGTTTGTCTACAGCTATTTCAACCTCGAACGCATCTACACGCGCGGCGTGGAGACCGAAATCACCGTGCAGCCCTTGACCAACCTTACACTCACGGGCGGCTACCAATGGCTACAGGCCCGCGACCGCAACGTCGTGGATGCCATTCAGGACGGCTCCGTGTTTGGACGGCGCGAAAACGGGCGCGATTACCGCCTCACGCTTAGTGATTACCAGGGCCTGTTCGGACGCTCGCCGCACACGGGCACCCTTCGAGCCACCTATGCCCTCCCCGAATATCGCTTCACCGCCTCTGCGCGGGCGCGCTGGCGCAGCCGCTATGGCTACCGCGACGTGGACGGCAACAACATTCCCAACCGCGACGACGAGTTCGTGGATGCCTACGGCGTGTGGGACCTGACCCTAACCAAAAGCTGGGCCTTTCCCATCGTCGAACTGCTGTCCCTTCAACTCGGCGTAGACAATGTCCTCAATGTGACACGCCCGTCACTGATCCCCTCCCTACCGGGTCGGACGCTCTACGCCGGGTTATCTTTTCAACTGTAATTCTTTCCCCTGTAATTCCTTCCCCTGTAATTCCTTCCCCAAACCCTTACGCTACGTAGTTCAACTATGAAAACTCCTTTCCGCCTTCTGCTCCTTCTTTTTGCCGGTGTCCTTGTGATGGGATGCGACAGCGACGGCTCCGGTGACGACGGCCCGTTGGAATTAGCCTCGATTAATGACATCATTGCCGACCCCGCGTTGGGCCGCGACCCCAATACCGGCGCGCCGATTCAAACCAGCCGCTATTCCCTCGTGAGCCTCCGCACCGGAGAAGTGGTACTTTCGTACGACAACGACAACCGCGCCGACTCAGCTTCGACGGAGTGGGACCTGGGCTTTCAAGGAACAAACATCATCGTTAATGGCGGAACGAGCGGCCCCGGTCAGGGTGCAGCACTGTTGATGGAGGCACTCTTTGATGAAGTGGAAGAAGCTCCGGCAGACGGCGAACTGCGGGTGGACGGCACTGCTACTTGCGACGGCGGCCCGGCGCTTGCGATTTGCCCGGGATCCGGCAATGGCTGGTACAACTACAACCCCGCCAACAACGTGATCTCCCCGATTCCGGGCCGCACCCTCGTCGTGCGCACCGCCGACGGTCGGTATGCCAAAGTACGTCTGCTGAGCTACTACCAGGGCAACCCGTCACCGGATGCCATCACGCCCGAAACGCCCTCTCGGTATTACACCCTGGAGTATGTGTTCCAGGACGACGGCTCCCGTGACCTCACCACGGTTGAGTAAGCTGGTAATCATACGGTCCACTTCACACGCGTCTTCCCCTTCAAGCAAGGAGGGGAAGATTTTGCGTCCCACCTCACCCACATTTTAAAAGCGACTATGCAGCGTTTTTCCCTCGGACTCTGGCTGTTACTCCTTGGCGGTGTGCTTTCGGTGCATGCCCAGCCTGTGACGGTTACGGGCATCGACGGCGTCGCGGCGACCATCGACAACCCCAACCGCATCGTCACGCTCGGTGGCCCGATCACTGAGATCCTGTATGCACTGGGGCTCGGCGACCGCGTGGTGGCCACGGATATTTCCAGCATTTACCCCGCCGACGTGCTCCAAAAGCCCCGCCTTGGTTATTTCCGGCAAGCCTCTGCCGAAGGAATCCTTTCGCAAACCCCGTCTTTGGTCATCACCATCGACGGGTTCGGGCCGCCTGCGGTGGTGCAGCAGTTGCGTTCAGCCGGTGTGCCCGTGCTCATTCTGGCAAGCCCACAGAGTGCCGACGGTGCCTTTGAGCGGATTCGTACGTTGGCGCAGGCCTTCCACCGCACGGAGCAGGGCGAGCAGTTGATTACTACCATCCATGAGAAGCTGGCCGAAGCCCGCACGTTGCAACACGGAGATAAACCCGGCGTGCTGTTTATCTACGCACGCGGCGCGGGACTGGTTAATGTAGCTGGACAAGCCTCTCCCGCTGATGCCATTATCAAGTTGGCAGGCGGCACCAACGTCGTGACGGCGTTTGACGGCTTCCGCCCGATCACGTCCGAAGCTGTGGTTGTTGCGGCACCGGAGATCATTGTTATTCCCGAACGGGGCCTCGAAAGCCTGGGAGGTGTAACTGGTTTGCTGAAACAACCAGGACTTTCCCTTACACCTGCTGGGCAGAACCGTCAGGTAGCCACCGTAGACGACGCGATGTTGCTCAACTTTGGCCCTCGCCTCGGCGATGGCGTGTTGGCCCTGACCAAGCGACTGTACCCGGACATGGCTGGAGGAACACAGTGACTTCCTCCAACGCCACGCTTACCCCTTCTTCCGCGAAGCCCATCGCCTCCAGCACCCCTGCGTCGTTTACGCATGTCCCCACCCGTACAGCATGGGTGCTGTTGGGCTTTGCCTTGGCCCTTGTTGTTGTTATGGTTGCCGCCGTTGGCATCGGTGCGGTGCGGATTCCACCGGGGCAGGTGCTGGCGATCCTCGCTGATCAGATTGGCCTTACGCTACCCTGGGAGTTTTCGCAACAGCAAGCGCTGGTGCTTACGGGCATCCGGCTTCCACGGGTGCTGCTTGGCGCCGTAGTTGGCATTGGGCTTTCGGTGAGTGGCGCGTTGATGCAAGGGCTTTTTCGTAATCCCCTCGCCGACCCGGGCCTTGTGGGCGTATCCAGCGGAGCCGCCCTCGGTGCGGCCACGATGATCGTCCTCAGCGGCTTGCTGCCCGGCTTCATCGCCTCGGTGCTGGGCTCGTTTGCGATTTCGGCGGCCGCTTTTCTCGGGGGACTCGTCACCACGCTTATCGTCTACCGCCTTGCCACCAACGGAAACCGCACCTCGGTGGCAACCATGTTGCTGGCAGGCATTGCGGTGAACGCACTGTGCGGCGCTGGGACCGGGGCACTGGTACTCCTCACCGACGACACCCAACTACGCGACCTCACGTTCTGGACCCTTGGAAGCCTGGGTGGGGCCACGTGGGACCTCTTGCTGTTTACTGCTCCGTTGATCTTGCTACCGGGCCTCCTCACCGTGCGCCTCGCACGGGCGCTGAATGCGCTGCTGCTGGGCGAAGCCGAAGCGCAACACCTCGGCATCAACACGAACCGTGTGAAACGCATGGTGGTTGTCCTAACAGCCCTTGCTGTGGGCGGAGCTACGGCGGTAAGTGGCCTGATCGGCTTTATCGGTCTCGTCGTGCCCCATCTTGTGCGGCTGATGCTCGGCCCGGATCACCGGCTGCTGCTTCCCGCTTCAGCGCTGCTCGGGGCCACCTTGCTCGTCGTGGCCGACCTCCTCGCCCGCATCGTGATCCAGCCTGCCGAGGTGCCCATTGGCATTCTCACGGCACTGGCGGGAGCCCCGTTCTTCCTAGCGCTATTGCTGCGTCAGCAACGACGTTCGTTTGCGTTTTAACCCTGTGCGCCATGCCCCCTTGCCATAATCTTCCGTATCTTTACCATACCCGCCACGGGCATGTGCTACATTGCGGCTGCTGTAACCGGTTCGAGTTGCGGTTTCGCACCACCTTGGTCAGGCTCGACGGCGACTTCTTCCCCAAGTTGGTAAGTGAAGTGAACGCCTTGCCCGTGGACCACTGGGAGCCTGAGAGCTACGGCGTGCTACGACTAACTCCACCGCCCTCGCCTGTAGACATCAACCTTTTGCTGTTCCGCCACGATATCCTGGAACTGCAAGACCTGCTTAGCGGAGCCGCCGCCATGGCAGAACTTGACACGATGCTCGACGAAACCTTATCGCCGAAAAAGCGCCTTCCCCCTTCGGACATCCACTGAACCCATGATTGAGGCGCGAAACCTGACGTACCAAATCGGCCCTAAAACGCTGGTCAACGACGTGTCGCTGTCGTTGACGCCCGGCGAATTGGTGGCAGTGGTAGGACCGAATGGGGCAGGCAAAACCACCATGCTGCGCCTGCTCAGTGGCGAACTCACACCCAGCCAAGGAACGGTGACGTTTGACCAACAGCCGTTTGCCGCATGGAAAAGTGAGCGGTTGGCAAAACGACGGGCCGTGCTCCCGCAACACTCGGCGCTCGCGTTTGGCTTTACGGTGCAGGAAGTGGTGTTGCTCGGGCGTACGCCCCATCCCACGCCCCACGCACACAACCTCGGCGTCATGCAGTGGGCGATGGAAGAAGCAGGCGTGGCGCACCTCGCCGCACGGCGCTATCCCACACTATCGGGCGGCGAGCAGCAGCGTGTTCATCTGGCGCGGGTGCTGGCCCAGTTAGGCACACCCGACGAACGCACCGACGACACCTACGTCCTCTTTCTCGACGAACCTACCGCCAGCCTCGACCTGTCGTTTCAGCACCAGACGTTGCAGACCGCGCAGCGCTGTGTCGAAGATGGGATGGCCGTGTTGGCGGTGTTGCACGACTTGAACCTCGCGGCCCAATATGCCGACAAAATCGCCGTCATGCACAATGGAAACCTCGTTGAATTGGGCACGCCGCATGAGGTGCTGACACCTGAAGTGATTCAGTCTGTGTTTGGAATGCCCGTTCATGTCACCGCAAACCCTTGCGTGGCCTGCCCGTTGGTGATCCCGATGCCTGCAGGCATGGCCCTCCCTATTTTGAAACAACCGGCTGCTGTGGTATAGCAGCGCCCCCTCTTTCACCACGACCCTTTTTACTCATGGCTGAAGTCTTGACCCCTGCTACTACGTCCCTTAAAGCACGCTGGACCGCTTTTCAAAAAGAAAACCCCAAAGTACGTATTCGCAACGCCACCGCCGAACTCGGCGTGAGTGAAGCCGAACTGGTCGCCACCGACTGCGGCGACCTAGTAACCCGGCTGGATGCCAACTGGGGCGCGTTGCTTCAGGAAGTCGAAGCACTGGACGAGGTGATGGCGCTGACCCGCAACGACGCCTGTGTGCATGAAAAGCACGGCGTCTACCGGGATGTCAAGCTGATTAACGGGCACCGGATGGGCCTCGTGGTGCAAGAAGACATCGACCTCCGCATCTTCTTCGACTACTGGCATTTCGGCTTTGCCGTCGCCACGCCGTGGGAAGGCGGCAAGGATGGCTTCCGCCGCAGTCTGCAATTTTTCGACAAAGACGGCACCGCGGTGCACAAGATCTACCTGACCCGCAAAAGTGACCTCGACGCTTACTTCGCGCTGGTGGAGAAGTACCGCCACGCCGACCAGACGCCCGAAATCAGCGTCACGCCCCGCGACGCCACCAAGGCCGACACACCCGACGCTGAACTCGACGTGGATGGCTTCCTCAACGGCTGGCGCGACCTTCAGGACACCCATGACTTCTTCCCGCTGATGCGCAAGTTTGGCGTAGGCCGCACGCAAGCACTCCGCCTCGGCGAAGGCGAGTTCACCGAGCGCGTGACGCTCACCAGCGCCCGCCACGTCCTCGATCAGGCCGCTGCCACCGAAACGCCGATCATGGTTTTTGTGGGCAGTCCCGGGTGCATCCAGATCCACACGGGGCCGGTGAAGAAGCTGGTGGAGCACGGCCCTTGGTACAACGTGCTGGACCCCGGCTTTAACCTGCATCTGAACGAAACCCACATCACCGACGCCTGGGTGGTGCGCAAGCCTACCGAAGATGGCGACGTGACTTCGCTCGAAACCTTCAACGCCGACGGCGAACTGATCGCGCAGTTTTTCGGCAAGCGCAAGCCCGGACTGCCCGAGTTGGAGGCCTGGCGGGAAGTCGCTGCTGGTATCCCACGCCTCGCCTAATGTTGGGTGTGGGAGTGATTGTGTTTGGGAGTATGGGAGTGCTGTGTTCGTTCAAAACACCATACCCGCTCTCCCTTTCTCGCGCTTTCCCCGTCCTTCATCGCCAGTGCCAACAAAAATTTCCCGTCGTTTGGAACACCGCCGTACACCTTCCGTTTGACGGCGAAATGAAACGATGTTTCTAAATAGCTCATCCAGAAGGGTGGAGGGATTAGGCCCGTTGAAACCCTGGCAACCGTCGGCGCACTTCGGTGCAACGGAAAGGTGCCAACTCCTACCCCGGATACGGGGACAGATGAGCGGGAGAGCACGTCTGCACCAGTTGACATAGCAGGCGTTATGGATGCAAAACAGCATCCCGCAGCTTTACCTCTTCCGCTGACTTGATGTGGAAGGGGTTTTTTTATGCCCTTCTCTGAGTCAGCACTGCTGCCCTTCCCGCCTCGAAGTCTGGATGAGTGAACCCTGTTGACAGCAAGCCTTCGGGCTTTAACCTTCACTCACACCAACCTCGTCGTATCACCATGAGCAGCAACGGTCAACCCCTGCGGTTCGAAACCCTGCAACTCCACGCCGGACAGTCGCCCGACGCCGCCACCAACGCCCGTGCCGTCCCCATTTACGCCACCACGTCCTACGTCTTTAACGACGCCGAGCACGGGGCCAACCTCTTTGCCCTGAAAGAATTTGGCAACATTTACACCCGCATTATGAACCCCACCACCGATGTGTTCGAGCAACGCATCGCAGCGCTGGAAGGAGGGGTGGCAGCGTTGGCAACGGCCAGCGGGCAGGCCGCGCAGTTTCTCGCCCTCGCCACCATTGCAGGCGCGGGCGACAACATCGTCTCGACGAGCTATCTCTATGGCGGGACGTACAATCAGTTTAAGGTCTCGCTGCCCCGGCTGGGCATCGACGTTAAGTTTGCTGACGGCGACGACCCGGACTCCATCGCTTCGCTGATCGACGAAAACACAAAGGCGGTTTACCTCGAAACCATCGGCAATCCGCGTTTTAACATCCCCGATTTCGAACGCATCGCCGAGATTGCCCACTCAAACGGAGTGCCATTGGTGGTAGACAACACCTTCGGTGCGGCGGGCTACCTGTTCCGCCCCATCGAGCACGGCGCTGACATCGTGGTGCAAAGCGCCACCAAGTGGATTGGCGGGCACGGCACGACCATTGGCGGGGTGATTGTGGATGCAGGCACGTTTCCGTGGGACAACGGCCGATTCCCCACCTTTACCACCCCTTCCCCCGGATATCACGGCCTGAACTTCTGGGATACGTTTGGTCCTGAGGGCGTCCTGGGCGTGAACGTGGCGTTTATTATCCGCGCCCGTGTGGAAGGGCTGCGTGACTTCGGTCCTGCACAAAACCCTTTCGGCTCCTTCCTGCTGCTGCAAGGTCTCGAAACGTTGTCGCTGCGCGTGCAGCGGAGCATTGATAACGCACTGGAATTGGCCCAATGGCTACAGGCACGTGAGGAGGTAGAATGGGTCAGCTATCCGGGCCTGGAAGACCATCCGTACCACGCGCAGGCGAAAAAGTACCTCCGCCATGGCTTTGGCGCCGTGCTGGCCTTTGGCGTCAAAGGCGGCACGGAGGCCGGACAGGCGTTCGTCACCAACGTGAAGCTCGCCAGCCACCTCGCCAACGTGGGCGATGCCAAGACACTGGTCATCCATCCCTCCTCCACCACCCACCAGCAGTTGGCTGCCGAAGAGCAGTTGGCCGCCGGGGTCACCCCCGACCTGGTGCGCGTTTCGGTAGGCATCGAGCATATTGACGACATCAAGGCTGACTTCGCGCAGGCGTTGGCGGCCATTCCGGTTCCTGCCTAAGCCTGATCTGACAGAGGCCGGTGGGCCCTTGCTAGGGCTCACCGGCCCGTTGTACCTAGACCTATGCCTACGCTTACCCTTCCCGTATTTACAACCGAAGGCGGTGCGACACTGTACGAGGTCCCCGTTGCCTACGAGACGTGGGGAACGTTGGACGCCGACAAGCGCAACGTGCTGGTGGTGTGTCATGCCTTGACGGGAAATGCCCACGTTGACGAGTGGTGGGGGCCGTTCCTCGGACCCGGCCGCCCCTTCGATACGGACCGGTTCTTCGTCATCTGCCTCAACATCGCCGAATCGCCGTATGGAAGCATTTCGGCGCTGAGCACCAATCCCGCCACCGGGCAGCCCTATGGCGCCAGCCTCCCGCCCTTCACCATCCGCGACACCGTGGCCTTGCACAAAGCCGCACTTGATCAACTGGGGATCCAGCAAATCAAGCTCGCTTTCGGTGGCTCCATGGGCGGCATGCAGGTGTTGGAGTGGAGCTTTTACGGTGACTTCGTCGAAGCCTTGGCAATAGTAGCCGTGGGCGGTCGCCACTCCCCGTGGTGCATCGGCTGGAGCGAGGCCCAACGGCAGGCGATTTATGCCGACCCGAACTGGAACGACGGCCACTACGCCCCCGACGTCCCGCCTGCTGCCGGGCTGGCCGCAGCACGCATGATGGGCATGGTTTCCTATCGCTCGCATGATTCGTTCGTGGAGCGTTTCAGGCGCGATCGCATGGACGACCAACCCGGTCAACCGTTTAGCATCGAAAGTTACCTACGCTACCAGGGGCAGAAACTGGTTGACCGCTTTGATGCCAACTGCTACGTCGACCTGACACTGCAAATGGACACCCACGATGTGGCCCGCGGGCGCGGAGCCTATGCGGATGTGCTACGCGCCATCACCCAACCGACGCTGATCATGGGCATCGACTCGGACATCCTGTATCCCCTTACCGAACAGAAAGAACTGGCCAACCACTTGCCCCACGCTGAATTCAGACTCTTAACCTCCTTGCATGGACATGATGCCTTCCTCATAGAATTTGATCAAATGTGCGACGCGCTGCAACCGTGGATGGACCGGCATGTGATGCCTACCCTCCCGTCCCCCGTTGCCGCGTACTGAGCCCCCAACCCGGTACGGACACTTGTCGACGAGCAGGTCTTGTGTGGCTACGCGAGTGCCACCTCAGCCTCGCGATTTCCCTGCTCCCCATTGACTCCCCCGCAATGAGACAGGTGTTCGTGCCGGGATATTTTTGCCCGAGTATCTACGTCCTCTGCTTTCCCGACTCGACATGACTAACTTCCCCATAGATATCTACCTCGCCGGTATTGGCTCCGTGGGGCATGCGTTTGCCCAGCAATTGGCCACGTTGCCCACCACTTCGCTCCGGCTC
This sequence comes from Rhodothermia bacterium, assembly GCA_030428385.1. Classification (GTDB taxonomy): domain Bacteria; phylum Bacteroidota; class Rhodothermia; order Rhodothermales; family JAAAOL01; genus JAUIDY01. Next base: position 16,984 of record JAUIDY010000016.1, read on the forward strand.
CGAGGGGCGTGTACGTCCCGCCACGCCTTCTGGCTACCCGAAACGGCGGACCCCGCACACACACTTTCCTTCGACGAACCTGCCACAACGACGGCATGGCCTGACTTGCTGACCCAACTCACCCAACATGCCCGTCCGCTGATCTTTGTGGACGCCACCGGCAGCCCCGATGTCGCCCGGCTGTATGCCCCGCTGCTGCGCCAGGGGGTTCATATTGTAACGCCCAGCAAACACGCCAACACGTTGGAACAGACCTATTTTGACGAGTTGCATCATCTCAGTCACGCCAACGGCACCCACTACCGCTTCGAAACCACCGTTGGCGCGGGGTTGCCTGTGGTTCAGGTGGTGCAAGACCTCGTGGCAACGGGCGACCGCATCCGCTCGATTCGAGGGGCGGTCTCGGGAACGCTCACGTTTCTTTTTAGCGAGATGGAGCAAGGGCGTTCGTATAGCGAGGCAGTTACCGCTGCCATCGAACGGGGATACACGGAGCCCGACTTCCGCGATGACCTCTCAGGCGAAGACGTGGCCCGCAAGTTCCTCATTCTGGCCCGCACCGCTGGCTATTCACTGGAGCGAAGCGACGTTACTGTCGAGTCGCTGGTGCCGCCCGCCTTAAACGTGGTATCGCAGGAACTGGCGCTGCAAGGCTTTGCTGCACTCAACGACCGCTGGCAACACATGATTAAGGCCGCCCGCGCCGATAACGCCGTGCTGCGGTATGCCGGTGAACTCGCCAATGGGAAGATAACGGTGGGCGTGCAAGCGTTCTCCACCGACGCCCCCCTCGGCCAGTTGCATGGCACGGACAACCTGATCGAGATCCACACGGATCGCTATGCGACCTCGCCTATCGTCGTGCGGGGCCCTGGTGCCGGACCGGCGGTTACAGCGGCAGGCGTATTGGCTGATGTGTTAAAGATAGCCCGAACGATTCAGCCTGCCCCGGTGGCCGCGTAAACCGCCTCGTTTTCTACTTCCTAACGGGGGCTTTCGTAGAAAATGTAGGGGGTTGAGTAGTCGCTAAACTCGAAGTAGACGCGCTTTTCGCCGCTGTCAACCTGTCCGTTCAGGTTTTCGTCGAGGACACCGTACCCAAACCGATAGGGCCGCGCCTCCGATCCGCCCGTGGCCGACGCCGTCGTGAGCTTGTCGATCTTCATGAACCGTTTGACCAGCGAATCGGCGGCGTAGATCTCCAGCACGCCGTCGGTCCCGGTCCAGTTCTGGATCGAGCGTCCGATGCGGTTTTGTGATTCCTGGGTACAGCCTACTGCAATGAATACGAGGAAAACAGGAAACAAAAGCCAAACCTTCATGACACCTTAAATCGGATTTTACATCAATGAAACATCCCCACGCCATTACTCCCATACTTACCCGATGTCCCACGGACGATCAGACTCGGTGGTGCGTTCGCGGGCACGACGCATGAGCAGGTTATGCAGTCCTTCTTCTTCTGCCTCTTCGTTGGGCTGGCGCTGGATATAAAAACCATCCGGGAATAAATCCCAGGCCAGCCGCTGATCTTCGAGGCAAAAGCGTATCAACCGGCGGAGGCGATTGCGCATTTCCTCGTCCTCAATCGGTGCAATGGCCTCAACGCGGTCGTCGAGGTTCCGGCGCATCCAGTCTGCGCTGCCGATGTAGAACAACGGCTCGCCGTTGTTGCCGAAGTAATAGACGCGGCTGTGCTCTAGAAAACGCCCGATAATACTGATGATTCGGATGTTGTCGCTGAAACCTGGCAGTCCGGGGCGCAACCGGCAATGCCCGCGCACGATCAGGTCGATCTTGACCCCCGCCTGCGAGGCCCGATACAATTCCTGGATCATCTCTACGTCATCCAAGCCGTTCATTTTTGCCACTATCCGGCCATTGCCGCTGCGCTTCTGGTGGCGCACCTCTTCCCGAATCAGTTTAAAAAACGTCTTGCGCATCTCGCGAGGGGCAATCAGGAGCTTGCGGTAGTGCTGCTCGGGCGCATAGCCAGTGAGATAGTGGAACAGGTTGGTCACGTCGTAGCCCAGGTCGGTGGAGCAGGTAAACAGCCCCAGGTCCGTGTAGAGCCGCGCCGTCTTGCTATTGTAGTTCCCCGTCCCAATATGGCAATAGGTGCGCAACCCGCCCGGTTCTTCCCTGATAATCAGCGTTGTTTTGGTGTGTGTTTTTAGCCCTACCAGGCCATACGTCACGTGCACCCCCGACTTTTCGAGCATCTGCGCCCACTCAATGTTGTTTTCCTCATCAAACCGCGCCTTCACCTCCACCAGCACCGCCACCTGCTTGCCAAGCTCTGCTGCCCGGATGAGGGCCGCTACAATGGGCGACTCCTCAGACGTCCGGTACAGCGTGAGTTTCATGGCCAGCACCTGCGGATCCACGGCGGCCTCCTCTACAAAACGCTGCACGCTGGCGGTGAATGATTCGTAGGGATGGTGAACCATGATGTCGCCTTCGCGGATCATGCTGAACATATTCACGTGCTCCTTTCCCTCTGGATCGCGCAGCAGCCGCGAGGGAATGACGGGCTCCCACGGCGCAAACTGGTGCTCGGGCACATCCAGCCCCGCCAGTACAAACAGGTCGGTGTAGTTGAGCAGCCCTTCGGTTTCGTACACATCCACTTCCTCAAGCTGCAACTCGCGGATCAGCACCCCGCGGACCTCTTGCGGCATCCCCTGTTCGAGTTCGAGGCGCACCACGGGTGCAAACCGGCGCTCCCGGAGTTCTTCCGAGATCATCTCCAGCAAGTCTTCGGCTTCTTCTTCATCGCGGCGAATATCCGCGTTGCGGGTGATGCGGAAAGCATGCGCATCCACCAGTTCCATCCCCCGAAACAGTTCGCTGAGGTTGTGCTTGATGACCTGTTCGAGCGGGACGAAGTGGTTGGGCTTGGCCAGCGGCACCCACCGCCCCCGGCTCGTCGGTACCTTGAGGCGGGCAAAATGGGTGGTGCCCCGTGTCGGATGGCGGAGCGTCACGGCCAACGACAGGCTCAGGTTGGAGATAAAAGGAAACGGATGCCCCGGATCGACGGCCAGGGGCGTGAGGATGGGGAAAATGTTCTCCTGAAAATAGACATCGAGCTTGCGCTGGCGGTGCTTGCTCAGGTCTTCGTAGTTATGAATAACGATGCCGGCATCCGCTTCCAGTTGCGGCTTCAGGTCTTCTTTCCACAGCTTCGTGAGGGTGCGAAAGATAGGGCGCACCGCCGCCCGGCAAAGCTCCAGTTGCTCCTGCGGCGTCCGCCCATCCGGAGACAGCGCCCGCACCCCGGCCAGTTTCTGCCGCTTCAGGCCCCCAATGCGCTTGCGAAAAAACTCATCGAGGTTGCTCGACGTGATGGCCAGGAACCGAACGCGCTCCAGCAGCGGCATGCGGGTATCCATCGCCTGATACAAAACGCGCCAATTAAAATCGAGCCAGCTTAGCTCCCGGTTGAAGTACAGCGTCGGATGGTCCAGCGAGGCGTTGCGGGGTACGGGGCGCGGCGAGGTGGCCGTCGGCACCGTAAATTCCAGTTGATGCGACGCACCGTTCGTGGCTTCTGCCGCCCCGGCACCGGACGCCTTTTCTATGTTGATTGGGGTTTTTGTTTTATCAGACATGGGTCGGGACACCAGCTCGTTATCATGAATCCCTCTGGGAGGTACGCCTAACATAGCGATCCGCGCCTTTTTAATCGATAGCCGCCGCAAACCTTTGCAAAGGCAGAAGGAAGAGCGTATGTGCTTTTCGCGAGGATCCGCGCCGTTCCGTACTTTGGTTGTATCTTCCGAGCCCCATTCACTTTAACTCTTGCGTTTTAGAAGCATCCTACCATGCCGGAGCTGACCAACGACGATTTTTATTACTGGAACCAGGGCACGCACGTCAAAGCCTATGAGCGGCTGGGCGCCCACCCCGACGCCGATGGCACCTGGTTCACCACCTGGGCGCCCCATGCCAGTTCCGTGGCCGTGATCGGCGAGTTTAATAGCTGGCACCCCGGCACACCGATGCAGCGCACCGATGCCGGGCTCTGGCAGGTCTACATCCCCGGTGTGCGCCCCGGTCACCATTACAAGCTCCGTATTCGCCGAGGCGACTACCAGTCCGACAAAACCGATCCCTATGCCTTCGCCATCGAAGCTCCAGCCAGCGGCGGCAGCAGCATTGCCGGTCTGTCGTCCATCGTGACCGACATGGACTATGCCTGGCAGGACAGCGATTGGATGGCCAAGCGCAAAGGTCCCGAACTGTTAAACGGGCCGCTTTCCATCTATGAAGTCCACCTTGGCTCGTGGCAACACAAAGGACATGGCACCTCGCTGTCTTACCGCGATATCGCCGAGCCGCTCGCCGCGCATGTCAACAAACTCGGCTTCACACATGTGGAGCTGATGCCCGTCGCCGAGCATCCGTACTATGGTTCCTGGGGCTATCAGACGGTGGGCTACTTCGCGCCCACGCACCGGTATGGCTCGCCGCAGGATTTTATGTATCTCGTGGACTACCTGCATCAACATGGGATCGGGGTGCTGCTGGACTGGGTGCCGGGCCACTTCGCCGCCGATCCGCAGGGGCTGGTCTTCTTCGACGGCTCGACGCTGTACGAATACGACGATCCGCTGATGCGCTATCACCCCGACTGGGGCACGTACGTGTTCGACTACAACAAACCGGGAGTCAAGAACTTCCTCGTCTCCAACGCACTTTTTTGGCTCGACAAATACCACATCGACGGGCTGCGCGTAGACGCTGTCGCCTCCATGCTCTACCGGGACTACTCACGCGGGAGCCATTGGAGCCCCAACATGTTTGGCGGGCGGGAAAACCTGGAAGCCATCGACGTGATCAAGCAGACCAACGAGGCGGTTTATTCGCATTTTCCGACGGCGCTAATGATCGCCGAAGAATCCACCGCATGGCCCGGGGTCTCGGCACCGACGTACAACAACGGACTGGGCTTTCTCTACAAGTGGAACATGGGCTGGATGAACGACATGCTGGCCTACATGAAGGAAGACCCTGTCAACCGCAAATACCACCACGATCATCTCACCTTTTCGATGATCTATGCCTACTCCGAGCATTACATTATCCCGCTCTCGCACGATGAGGTGGTGCACGGCAAAGGCTCGCTTTGGGGCAAGATGCCGGGCGATCCGTGGCAGAAGGCCGCCAACTTGCGGCTGCTCTACGGGCACCAGTTCGGGCATCCGGGCAAGCAAATGCTGTTTATGGGCAGCGAATTTGGGCAGCCCCGCGAATGGAATCACGACACTAGCCTCGACTGGCACCTGACCGACGACCCGCTACACGGCGGGTTGATGCGCTGGGTGGGCGACCTCAACGCACTCTATCGTGAAAATGAAGCCCTGTGGAACGATGCCCCCGGCGGTTTTGACTGGGTGGACTTTAGCGACCGGGACCAGAGCCTGATTGCCTACGAACGTATTGCCGACGACCAACGGCTGACCTTCATCTTCAACTTCACGCCGGTCCCGCGCCAGAATTACCGCATCGGTGTTTCTGCAAATGGGACCTACCGCGAGCGCCTCAACAGCGATGCCGAGATTTACGGCGGCAGTGGGATGGGCAACTATGGTTCTCTTGAAACCAATCCGGTGCCCTACCACGGACGTCCGGCTTCGGTGGTCGTAACCGTTCCGCCGCTGGCGGTGCTAGTGCTGGAAAAAGCCGAGGAGGAGGATTCAGGGGAAGCATGATCGGCGTTGATGGGATTTCCGAGCACGCGCCGCGCCTTGGCACGTCGCTACGGATGTCGATTTTCACGCTTGGTTGCTCCCGGTTCGTCTCCTCACTCTTCTTCCCGTAATGTCTCGTCCAGCAGTTGCCCGGCGATGTGCATAAAATCGCGCTCGGTGACGATGCCGACGAGGTGGTCATCGCGAACGACGGGCAATGCGCCGATCTTGTGCTTTCGCATCAGTGAGATCGCGTCGAAGCTTTTCATTTCGGGCGTGACGGAAATGGGATTGCGCACCATGATGTCACGCACAGCGAGTTCGCTCTGGCGCTCAGAGTCGTATTCAGTAAGATACCGAATCACGCTCCGGTGGCTCACTAACCCGATGAGGCGATGATGTTCGTCTTCGACCAGGACATGCCGGATGCGCTGCCAATCCATCAGGCAAGCAACCAGTTCGACGAGTTCGTCTTCATGGACCGTGAACAGGTCGGTGCTCATGTAGTGCTCCACCCGCGACGAGCGGATGCGGCGTGGCGACGCGGCTTCTCCCAACTCGGCGAGGGGCCATGTGTGCACCGGATGGCCTTTCTCCTGCCGTTCGACCATGCCTTTCACCAGTGCATCGAGCCGGTCTGAGCGGGTGCCTTTGCTCATATGGGCGAGCGACGCCAGTTGCCACTCTGAGCCCGTCTGTCCGTGTTCTACCCGTGCAGCCAGCAAGCCCAGGTAATGGTCGATGTCTGCATCATCGATGCCAGCAGTCGCCAGCCCATTCTGTGCAATCGGCAAGAGGTCTTCGAGAATAAGTTGGGGCGCTGGCTTGCGTTTGCCGTGCAGCCACGTCAGTTGCGCATTTAGCCCGAGCCGCGCAGCCGCGATGAAGTTGTTTTTTGCATCATCGAACGCAAGCACGTCGGCGATGTCCTCATATGCTTCGGCCAATCCACTCACCAACCCGAACCAGAACGCCGCATTCGCCACCTCATCCGCTGGTGTAGGCCCGGAAGGCAGGATGCGGTTTTCAATGCGGAGGTGGGGTTTACCATTCATTACGCCATAACACGCCCGGTTCCAGCGATACACGGTGCCATTGTGCAGCATCAAAGCCTTCAACTTGGGGATATCGCCTTTGCGTAGCGCGGCAAACGGATCGTCGATGCCTTCTGCGGTGAGCAGCACCCGGAAGCGGGCGATGTCTTCTTTAAAAATCTCGGTGACCGACTCTTTCACCCAACTCGTCCCAAAGTTCACGCGGGGACTCATTTCGCGGATGTAGAGGTTGGACGAGCGCGTATCAACGGCTTGCTGAAAAAGCGCGATGCGGGTTTCTTGCCACAGCCGTTTGCCAAACAAAATCGGGGAGTTGACTGCCGCCGCCAACACGGGCCCTGCCACCGCCTGCGCCAGGTTGTACATCCGCGCAAACTCGTTGGGGGCCACCTGAAAATGTGTCTGGAAGCTGGTGTTGCACCCTTCGAGCATGATGGAGTCATGCTTGACGTAGAGTTCGTCCACCCCCCGGATCTGGTACTGCGCCTGCCCGCCACGCAACCGCTGGATGGCGTCATTCAGGGCGAAGTAGCGGGGCATACGCGTCATGTTGTCCAGCACCACGTCCGAAATATGGATCGTTGGCAAAATGCCCACCATGGCCACATCGCCGCCCGCTTTGCGGACCACCTCTCGCGTGTAGGCCATCTTTTCGTTGATGGTTTGCTCAATCTGACTCAAACATGTCCCGCCAAAAACTTGCGGGGTCATGTTGAACTCCAGATTAAACCGGGTCAACTCCGTCACCACATCCGGGTCTTCATTGAGCGCCATCACCGCTTCCACGATGGGCGCGGGATGTCCGCGTTCATCCACGAGGAACAGTTCCTGCTCTGCCCCAATACGGCGAATGTCCGTCTCGAACATGCCTTCGGCGAGCATATGCTCCATTGCTCGCACATCTTGAATTAGTTGCCGTGCGAAGTCGCGCAGGCTGGCTTCGTTGTCTAGCCGCTGTACGTTATGCTCACCCATCCCGAGTAGAAGAAAGTGAATCAAAAAAGTGTGGCACCGATAAATAGGGTGATCCGGGGTAAGAGTCAACATGCAACCCACCGCGGCGGAGTGTGGAGTTGAATCTGGTGCCTTCCTGCCGAAACCTCCCCTTTCAGCCCTCGTTCTTTTGCACCAACGGTAGAGACGGCAACCTGCTGTGCCAGCCCCGTCTCTTCTGCCCCCCTTTTCATGGATGGTTCTGCGGAACATCCTCCCCGTATTCTTCCTGTTTTCCGGTCCCCTTTGTGTTGCGTATGCGTCAACATCCCCTGACTTCTGTGCTGGTCAAGGCGATTGGCTTTTTCCTCGGTAGCCTGAGCCTGCTGCATGCACCTGCGGCTTGGGGTCAACGCTCGGTGACAACCCCTGAAACAGAAGCCACCACACCTCAAGCGATTCAGGCCCAACAGTTGTTGGTCCGAGGCATGACCTATCAGCAACTGGACGATCAGGAAACCGCCCTTCAATATTTTAATGAAGCGTTGGGCCTGGCCCCCAACGAACCCGCCATCCTTGCGGCCTTGGCCGCTACCCACGAAGTCCTCGACGACATCCCGACCGCCCTTTTCTTTGCAGAACAGGCCCGGCAACACGGCTCCGACAATGTGTATCATTTTTTCCTGGTGGCGGAGTTACACATGCGGGCGGGGGAGCTATCCACGGCTGAAGCGGCGTATCAAACCCTGCTGGCTCAATTTCCCGACAACTGGGACGCCCGGCAGTCGCTGGCGCAGGTCCAAACTATGCTGGGCCGTGACCACGACGCCATTGCCACCTACGAGCATCTTATCGCGCAGGCCCAGCATTATGCCGACGTACGGCGCCAGATTCTTCCCCTTTATTTGCGCGTCGGGGACATGGAAGGGGCAGAACGTACCCTCCAGGCCATCACGGAACTGGACCCTCGGGATGCCCCTGCCTGGCGCTCGCTGGGCGATTTGTATGTTCGCCAGAACAAATTGGAAGCCGCCGTCCATGCTTATGAGCAAGCGCTTCATGCCAACCTGAATGATGTCTATGCTGCGATGGCCTTGGCCGATGTATACCGGGCGCTGGGACAAAACAATCAGGCCGACGCCTTGCTCGACCATTCCTTGCATCTTGAAAGTGCGTCCGTAGAGGAGTTGCTCACCCGTGCCGAACTACTGGCTGCCACGGTGCCCCCCGATGAAGAGACGCACCGCTCTGCCGTTCAAATCCTGGAACACGTCCTGGAGCGTGCCCCCCAAAACAGCAACGCCCTTTCCCTGCTTGGACAGTTGTACTTTGTGCAGGGACGCTACGCGGAAGCCGCCCCGTTGCTAGAACAGGCCCTGCGCGAAAACCCCCGCGACCCCGATGGCTGGTGCCAGGCGGCGGCGGCCTATATCGAGGCCGGCGACCCGGAACACGCCGTGGAAGTAACCGAAGAAGCCTTGTTGCTTTTTCCCGGCCACCTGCGCGTGCTCCGCACCTCGGCCTTGAGTCTGTCACGGTCCTACCGCCATGAGGAAGCCGTCCTCCGCTTCGAAGAGGCCCTGGCGATTGCCCACGAAGACACCCCCGATGACATTACCCTGATCTCTGACCTCTACGCCGCCCTTGCCCAGGTGTACGACCGGCAGCAACAGTTTGCCACGGCTGACTCGATCTACGGCCGCGCCCTTGCTACCGACCCTCAAAATGCTGTGGCGTTAAACAACCATGCCTACAGCCTCGTCAACCGGGGCGAACGACTGCGGGAGGCCCGGCGGCTGGCAGAGCGGGCGGTAGACCAGGCACCCCGTAACCCGCGTTATCTCGACACCCTTGGCTGGGTGTTGTTTCACCTCGAACGCCTGGATGAAGCCGAAGAAATCTTTACCCGTGCTCTTGCGTCTGAACAGGCCAGCGCTGCGGTGTATGAACATTATGGCGACCTGCGGGCACGACGTGGGGACCTAGAGTCGGCCCGGCAGTATTGGCAGCAAGCCCTGGATAAATCCCCGGATAATGTGGCCCTTCAAGAAAAGCTCAAGGAAGACAGTTAACGCACCCACTCGCTTACCCTATGCGCTCTTTTAAGCGTCTCTTGCCTGTATTTTGGGGACTGGTCCTTGTTTCCGTTGCGGGCTGTTCCGGTTCTCGCGCCCTCGCGCCCCGCCCCGAACTTCCTGAAGCCTTTCCGCATCACTCGCTGCTTCAGATTCAGCAACACCTGCGTCCTACTGCGCTAGACACCCTGCTGGCGTTTACAGCCAAAGCCAGCCTCTCCATCCGCTCGCCGCAACAAAATGCCAACCTGACGGCCGACATCCGTCATCGGCGCAACGATTCGCTCTACATGACCCTCAGCCCGGGGCTCGGGCTGGAAGCCGCACGGATTCTCATCACTCCTGACAGCTTCTTTGTCCATGACCGTATCAACAAACGGCTGATGTACGGCAACCTGGAAGATGCCTCCGCGCAGTTGCCCTTCCCGGTCACGGGCGATGACATTTTTCTGGGACTCCTCGGCCTGCTTTCCCCAGACGACCAAACCAACTGGCAGTTGGATGCCGATAGCGCACATTACCACCTGCGGGACCCGGAACGCGACCGGCTGTTTGTCATCGACCCCGCTCTGTGGCGCGTGGTTCGCTATGAGGAACGTGATGAGCAGGGCGATTTGGTGGAAGCGCGTGTCTTCGAAGAATTTGATCAGTTCGAACACCTTTTCCTGCCCCGGGAGGTCACATTCCGCCGCCCGTCCCAAGAGACCAGCGCCACGTTGTATTACCGCTCCCTGAACCTTTCCCCAACTACCGTGTCCTTCCCATCTCGTATCGGCGAGGGTGCGGACCCGGTGTTGATTACAGGACCGCAATAATACCATCTGGCTTCCGTTATAGGTACGCTTCTTTCTTCCGATACTCGGCACGGACCTCTTTCTGCTTTTTTGAACCTCTGTTTCACGGTGCGATGGTTTCTCTTTTCCGCACGATAGGCCTTGGCGTTGTCTTGCTCCTCTTGCTGGTGCTTCCCGCTTCGGCCCAGATCGACGGCAACCGAACGGCCACCGAGCAGCGACTTTACGAACTGCGTGAACAAATCCGGCTCGATGAACAGCGGCTCTCCCTTGCGGCCCAGGCCGAACAGGCTTCACTCCACGACCTCCGCAACCTCGACCGCCAAATCGCGCTGCGGCGTGAACTGACTACCCACCTCCAGCAACGCCTGATCGAACTAGGCGAACAAAGCGACTCCCTGATTCTTTCGACGAGTATCCTGGAAGCTGACATCGGTGCCCTCAAGGAGCAGTATCAACACCGGGCGCGCCATGCTTATAAACACGGGCGGCTGCACGATATTGCCCTTATCCTGGCCGCCCAGTCCATCAACCAGATGCTGATCCGCATTCGGTACCTCACCCGTTTTGCCAATGAGCGGCGGGATAAACTGCGGGGCATCCAGGCGGCTGCCGATACGTTGGCGAAGCGCCAGCAAGCCCTGAACGACGCCCGCGATGAAACCCAACTGCTCATTCAACAGGCCGAAGAAGAGCAGCAACAACTCAGTTATCTTCAGCGCAGCCGGCAGAATGTGGTGCAGCAACTACAGGCCGAACGAAACACCATCCAGCATGACCTGACCCAGAACCGTCAGGCAGCCTCGGCTTTCGAGGCCCAGTTGCGCCAGGTGATTGCCGCTGAAACCAACCGCCGCCGGAATACCGCCGACACACGCGTCCTCCGCGAGTTTCGCGAACTTTCGGGCTCCTTCCTCTCGAACCAGGGCCGCCTCCCGTGGCCTGCACGCGGCGTCGTGGTTGAACCGTTTGGCGAAGTCATCAACCCGGTGTATGGCACCAGCACCCCCAACCCCGGCGTCTTCATCGCCACCAACCCTCAGGAGGAAGTGGTCTCCGTCTTCGATGGCACCATCCTTAGCGTTTCCGTCATCCCGGAATTTGGACGCTACATCTTGATTGAGCACGGTGAATATCAGACGGCCTACAGCAACTTCTCGCTCATCTATGTGGGCGAAGGGGAGCGCATCAAAGCCGGACAAACACTCGGACGCGCAGGCACCGAGGACGAACCTAAAGGAGCCGGGCTCTTCTTTGCGCTGTTCCAAAACGGGGAAGCCATCAATCCCGTCCCGTGGCTCGGACGCCGATAACATTACTTTCGCCTCCAACCATCCAAGAACGCCCCGGCCTCAAAACAGCCCGCGTGCCTTGAGTTCAAGGTATTTGTTGATGGTGTTCACGGTGAGGTGTTCAGGTGGGGTCAGAACCGAGTAAATGCCGTAGCGCCGCAACTCTTCTACAATTTCACGCTTCTCGAACGCGAATTTTTCCGCGATGGTTTTTATGTAGATGGCCTCGGTGTCATCCGGTGTGGTACCCAGTAGCGTCCGCAGTTCCGTGTTTTCGAAGAAGACCACCACCACCACGTGCTGCCGAGCGAGGGCGCGCAGGAAGGGCAGTTGCCGCCGCATGGATGTTCGGGTTTCGAAGTTGGTGAACAGCACCACCAGACTCCGTTGCCGCAACACCTGCCGTAGGTGGGCCGTCAGGCGGGAATAATCAGACTCCTGGAACTGCGTATCCAGATGGTACAATGCTTCCTGAATGCGGTAGATCTGGCCCTGTTTGCGCTGGGCAGGCACCACAGTCCCGATCGCTTGCGCAAAGGTGACCAGCCCCGACCGGTCTTGCTTCAGCAAAGCAATGTTGCTCAACACCAGGCTGGCATTAATACTGTAATCGAGCAGCGTCATTTCTTCAAACGGCATCTTCATCACCCGCCCCATGTCGATCACGCAGTAGACGGGTTGTGCCCGCTCATCCCGGTACTGATTTACCATCAGGTTGCCGCGCCGCGCCGTCGCCTTCCAGTTGATCGTTCGTGGGTCATCCCCGCGCACGTAGTCGCGCACATGGTCGAACTCCATCGTATGACCAACACGCCGCTGCTTTTTCACCCCAATCTCCTCCAGTCGGTTGGAGATGGCGAGCAGTTCATATTGCCGCATCTGCAAAAACGAAGGATACACCGGAACTTCCTTCTCCTCGTCGAACCGATAGCCCCGTTGCACAAAACCAATTTGGCTTTGACCGTATGCATGGAGCGCGCCAAACCCATACCGTCCGCGTCGAACAGGACGCACCGCGTACTGAACAGAGCGCTCCTCCCCCGATGCCAACTGTAGCGTATGGGCGGTATCCCGGCGTTGCAACTGGGCAGGCAGTTCATCGAGCAACGTGACCCGTACGGAAAAACGATAGGTGTTGCCTACGATCAGCCGAAGCGGGTTCGCATCACCATTGGACAGGCGCTCGGGCATCTCTCGTCTTGCAAAAAGGCCGTCCCTAATGCCATACAGCAGCAGCACATCCACCACCAGAAGGACCGCCACCAGCACCACGCCCACCTGCGCCACGGCCGTGAGCACCCCCCAAAAGTGCCCCCCTACAAATAACACCGCATTCGCTACCAGGGCGATAAACAGCCGCGGCGTCAGAAAAAAAGATCGAAAAAAGACTTGCACAGGCAGCAAAAATTGCAGAGGCGTCAGAGGCAAGACCTCTAGATGCCGAGGGACGTTGACCGCGCACCGCCTATTCTTTCACCGCCACCACCAGATAGCGCGAGACCTGCCAAAACGCGTAGGTATCATACAGGGTGAGAAATACTTCCCCGTCGCGCTCGGCAAAATCGTAGAGGTGCTTGTTCGCTTTGTGGTTCGAAAGAATTTCGTACCGGGACAGGTTGGTACCAACCGGAATCTCTTTAACTTCTACATCGGCTTCGGTGAAATGCTCAGGGTTGATCATATCAAGTTGTGTGGTACGCCCAATGCCCAACACGCCGCCGCTTCGCTCGATGATTCCTTTGTCTAGCAGCGCCTGCTGGGTACCGACCACATAAAACGCCTGCTTTAATTCTGTATTCTCAACAAATAGTTCGGCGTTTTCTTCCTGAAGCAGTTCGATGCGGCTCAGCAGTTCTTGCGCCTCCAGGCGAAGCTGTGTGATGGCGCGTTCTTTTTGCTCCACAAGGCTGTTCAACCGCTCAATGGTGCTTTCGAACCGGGAAATGTCGGGCTGCGGGAGGGGCTCCGGGGGCTCCTCTACCATGCGTTGCAGTTCATCGCGCTGGCGCTTGCTTTCGCGGATATAGCCCTCGATGGCGGCCAGGTTGTCATTGATTCGGTCTTCGATGGTCGTCAGGTTTGGGGACGACTCGCCCCGTTCCCCGGCCTCGATATCCATTCGTATCTCCCGCATGATCCCCTCCCGTCGCGTCAGCGACTCCATGTCCTCGAGGGTCTGGTTGATCAGTTGGGTATATTCTTCGAAAATGTCATTGCGCAGGCTATCCTGGGTGCGCAGGCTTTCATTTTCTGTTTGAAGAGCAATCACTTCTGTTTCCAGAAGTTGCATCCGATTCCGGCTCGCGTCATCGTTCCCGCTGCGATCCCCGCAGCCGCTCCCCAACATCGCGGAGGCTACGAGTGCCATCAGCACCCAGCTTCGCATGGACCTAGGATTTCTCCAGCTATCCATTAATCTGTCTTGGTGACTTGCAACAGGGGCGTTTCTTCACCTTCAGCCATCAACGAGGTAAGCATCACCTGGTTGTTCTGGTTGAAGCTTACATCCAAGATGTATTGATTTTCCAAGTCGATCTGCTTCGTCCCGGGGTCATAGATGCCAATCCCTTCAACCTGGTACAGCCTGGAGTTCATTGAAAACTGAAGTTGCTCGGGGCTATCCAAAGAACTGGGGGGTTCCAGGGTCAACCCCAGCGCTTCCCGCGTGCCATCGGGGCGGGTGGTATAGCCTACATAAAAGCCGGGAAGGTCGTTGGCCGAAACCGAACGGGGCGGGAGCGGGGGCGGCGCTGTTTGCTCCGTGGCCTCTGGAACAGTGGGAGTTGGATCGGTTTGCTGCTCTCCAACCGGAATAAAGGCAATGGCGGCGATGGCACCCAGAAGTAAAATCGCTATCGCCACCACCCAGCCAATAATTCGTGCCGTATTGTTAGACCCGCTTTTCTTCGGTGCCTGGACTTTGTCTGCCGCTGCCGCTTTGGGTTGGGGTGCTCGGTCCTGTGGTGCCGCAGTGGACGGCTCCGCCTGGGCCTGTTTGGCAGCCCGTGCCCGTTCTACTTCCTGCATCATCATGCGAGGATCAAACTCCACCGTTTCCATCGCTTCCAGGGCGGGGTCGATCTTGGGTTGCGATTCCTGAGGGATCGGCACGGACACTGAGGGAGATTCGGGGGGAGCCGAACGGGACACCGAAGGCCCCTTGCCCTTGATGGCGTTTTCAAGGGTAGGCAACCCTTTGATGGAAGCAAGACAATACCGTTCGAGCATATCGGTTAGCTTCCGAACTTCCAGGTCTTTGCTGCTGCGCAGGTTGGGCCAAATGGGAGTACTCCCCGGTTTTTTATAGTCGTCTTGGACGAAAATGAGGTTGTCCCCCATGTGGTACACATCCCACAAATCGGGATCTGCCGCAAGCGCCAAGATGGATACATAGATTACCAACGACGCAAAGGCATCCACATCGGCGGCATAATAGCCGTAATGCGGGCCGCCTTCTGCCAACCGGGCCGGGTGCTGATAATTGGGCTTCCCCAGTTCACTCGGGGGCTTGTCATGCAGCGGGGGTACAAAGGCCGCATCATAATCAATCAGTCGGATCTTCCCCTCTTTATCCACCAGCACATTGCCATCTGACAAATCGCCGTGGGCCACGTCTTTTGATCGCAGCCGCTTCATCAAAGATCGCCACGACTTCGCAAGCTTGCGCAACGCGTCCGGGTCGTCGAGGTGGTCTTCTATATAGAGATGAAGCTGGCGTCCGGGTAGCCAGGGCATCATGGCGACGGGATACAACCCCTCCGCCACGAAGATTTCATCCATCAACAGTTCCGTCTCTACCAGCGCGTCCAGCTTATGACGGGAAAAATATTTGTTGAGCACGGCATACCGCTCTGCCACTTCATCAAGAGGCAGACGGCGCGTAAAACAGCGAAGCGCGTAATCCTGTCCGTTCCTAACAATGCGAAAGACAACCGCTACATTCCCGGTAGCTACCAGCGGGAGCCCCAACATGCTGGTTTTCACCTCGGCCTGTTGCATTTCCTCGCTCTGAAAACATATCGCGGGTATTTGTAACGCGGTTTGGTAGTCAACGGCGGTGGGCCAACGGGTGGCAGCACTAGCGGACATTGCTCCTCACAAATATTCTTGATACTCGAATGAACAAGGCAGAAACATGGAAAGTCGTCATCAGGCACGATGGGGCCTGCGTCTTGTGTGGTGCCACGCAGCCATGCCAGAAACAGCTTAAGTTATTAAACCGCCTCCTCTTCTTCCACCACATGAACGACCAGCAGCGTGACATCATCGTTGCGGATCAGGCCATCATCCCGAAACTGCCCAATTAACCCTTCAAAATCTTCGTTGACGAGGGTTAGAATACTTTCCCAATCGGGTAACCCCACGTTCAGTTCCTCAAGATCGGCTAATTGATAGAGTCGCTCGGCGATGGCATCACTAGCAAGCAGGAAGATGTCCCCTGGCCTGCAAGTCCCTTCACACGTGTGTAATTCATCATCATCAATGATGAATTCGTTTTGTTCCAGGCGCGTACAGAGCAAGGTTGGTGTGGTGTCAAACCCATCGGTGGTTTCGATAGGAAAGCGGACTAACAACTTGTTGTCGCGAATATGTAGAAGGCAGGCATCGCCAACAGCAAGCGCCCGCCAAAGGGTGTCGTTGTTCTTTTTAGCGTTCTTCTTTTCCTCGGGCATTAAATAAAACCCGATTAAGGTAGCTAGGCCACCCACATCGCGGGCTTTTTGTTCGGCATACCACGGGAGGTCATCCCACGGCAACACAATGTTCCAGGCCCGGGAAGGCAGGTGTAACCACTCCATAAACGCTTCCCGCGTGGGTTCAGGAGGGGTCTTCACAAAGCTTTGTGTAAGGGTACTGGCCCAGTCTCTTGCCTCAAACGAATCACTTGCCCCGTCTGCAACGGCCGCTCGCCCCGTCACTGTATCGAATGCATAGGCATCCTCATAGTGTTCGGGTTGGTTTCCAGCTTTGTGTACTGCGTGCGCCGATATGTTCAACGTTACCATCGCCACATGATTGGGTGGGGAAAAGGAGAGCGCCTAAGAATACGGACTCTCACCTTAGAAATCACCCATCCAACACATGACAAATTTTATCGGCGCATTTTCAGGCGCGTTCCGATGTCGAGACATTGGACGACATCGCCAATGTCGGCGTTAAAAACAAACGCCCGGGCGTTTTCCTCTACCTTGTATCCTTCCTCGGCAAACCGGTCCCGAAAAGCCCCTGGCATGACGCTCGACATTTCGTAGAGTTGCTTCGCGTAGTCATCCGCCAGCCCTTTGGACGACGACGGGTAATGTACGGGAGGCTCTTCAATAGAGGAAAGGTGCACGTTGAACAACAGGGCCGCTCCGTCTTCTGTTTCCAGGCTCCGTAGCTTGGCCGCAGGCTCGCGTGGGTCGCCATCCGACGCCTCCCCGTCCGTAATATTAAAAATGAGCGGCGGGAAGGACGTTGCATTTCGGTCCACCCACGGCTTCAAGATATCATAGGTGTGCTCCATCGCCTCGCACATGGGCGTTTTGCCCAGGGCATCGAGGTCAAACCAAACCGGGAAGCGTACCTGCGCCTCTACAAACCCGCCACGCCCGTTCGGAATTTTCCGGGTGACGGTTTCCAGACGCAACGGATGTTCGGCAACTTCTCGGATGGAAACCAGGTCTTTCCCTGCAAGATCGCCACCAAGCGCGGGGCCAAATTGCTCACTTCCATACCCAAAAACTCCGACATCGAAGTACTCGCGGACTCCTTCATCCTGAGATTTGGTGCATCGAACGACCATCTCCTGCAAGAGCCGATTGATCGCAATCGTCAGGTGCTCTGCTCGGCTTTCATCACCCGGCCCCCCCATCGGCAAATTCATGGATGTGGACTGGTCGATCATGAAGAAGATGCAACCCGGATTCCGGCGGCTAATTTCCGCTGAATAGGCCATGGCTTCTACGGAATACGACATGCGCAGTCTGTGCTAAACGGTTGTGTGGCGTCAATACTTAGAATGTGGTGCCCTAAAAGTATGCCAAATTCTTACGGCTCCATCGCTAAATGGAATCGTCCGATTAAGAGAAAAGTTAAGGTTCTGCCAGATGCCCCACAAGATAATGCGTCAAAATGAATAAAGACAGCGTTTTGGACAAAGCCATTCCGCTGTCTTTAAAGGGGTACCGGGTAGGATTTATGCTTTTATCGCGCTGCCGTGGGTCCCGTCTCGGCTGTATCAATCCCCCAATAGGTCTCAACAAGATCAACAAACGAGGCTCGATATCCTCCCGGATCATCACCGAGGGCGTCTTTGGCCAGGGCCAACACCTGCTCTACCGTCGCCTCGCCACGATTCGGCGAATCACGCAAAATCATCCCGAACGCAGCTACCGCAGCCGAGAAAAAAAAGTTGTCCGTTTGCTCCCATTCGGTGCCTGCCAAGACAGGCTGTTCAATGAGTTGGCTGGTGTCCTCCTCGGGTTGTTTGTACCGGAGCTTGACGGTTAATAGTTCACCCGAGCCGAGGGCATCGGGGCTTAGGTAATTCTGTTGATACTTCAGGTCGCCCTGGCTGCGCACATCGGTATCACTTTCGGCACCAACGGGAATAATCTCATACAGGGCCGTGACGGTATGGCCTGCACCCAACTCGCCCGCATCCTTCGTGTCGTCGTCAAAATCTTCGTTCGCCAGCAGCCGGTTTTCGTAGCCGATGAGCCGGTACGAAGCCACATGCAGCGGGTTAAACTCCACCTGGATCTTCACGTCCTTCGCGATGGTGAAGAGCGTCCCGCCGAGTTCGCTAACGAGGACTTTTTTGGCTTCCATCTCGCTGTCGAGGTAGTAGTAATTTCCATTGCCGTGGTTGGCAATCTGCTCCATCTTGTTGTCCTTCAAGTTGCCGCTGCCAAAGCCCAGCACCGTCAGGAATGTGCCCTGCTCGCGTTTTTCTTCGATGAGGCGGATGAGTTCGCTGTCGCTGGAGGTGCCCACATTGAAGTCGCCGTCGGTGGCAAGGATGATGCGGTTGTTGCCACCTTCAATGAAGTGTTCTTCGGCCACCTGATACGCCAGTTGAATCCCGGCGGCACCGGCGGTGGAGCCGCCCGCTTCGAGCCGGTTGATGGCGTCTATCATAGCATCGCGCTCACTACCGGGCGTGGACGGCAGCACGAGCCCCGCCGCCCCGGCATACACAACCACCGCCACGCGGTCCTCTTCGCCAAGTTCATTGACGAGCAGGCCAAACGCTTTTTTGAGCAATGGCAGTTTATTGGGGCTGTTCATAGAACCCGACACGTCGAGCAAAAACACGAGGTTGCTGTTCGGACGGTTGGCGGCATCGATGGCTCTGCCCTGCAACCCAATGTGTACGAGTTGGTGGTTGGTGTTCCACGGTGCCATACCTACCTCAGTCACGACGGCAAACGGATGGTCACTGGTGGGCTGTGGGTAGTCGTAGACGAAATAGTTGACCATTTCCTCAATGCGCACGGCATCAGTGGGTGGCTTCTGGCCCTGTCCCTGTATATAGCGGCGGATGTTGGTGTACGACGCCGCATCAACATCAATTGAGAACGTGGAAAGGGGGTTCTCAGTAGCCAGCCGGAACGGATTCTCCGAGATATGGGCGTAGTCTTCGGTGTTAAACTCGCCGGACACGTCGCGGTCGTCGGCACGTCCACCCTGCACGTGTTTAGTAGCCAACCCTGTAAGTCCTTGCGTCATTTGCTCACGGGCAGGCGCTGCCTCGGTGAGGTTGGGCAATGGGGCTTGGGGTTGGGTGTTTGCCCGCGTCTCATCCTGAGGCACGACCGCATGATCGGCTTCTTCGGGGACCTGTTGGGCGTGGCGGTCGGCACAGCCAACCAAAAGCACGGCGGCAAGAAAAGCGGTGCCGCACAGCATGAAGGATGCATTCATGACGCACCTCCTCCTACGTTTGAATGAGCATGAGTTGAGAAATGAGCCTGCTCGAACTGCGCGCTACTTCTTTGAAATGACCAGTCTTCCCCACAAACGCAACGTGGAGATGGAATATTGCCCTACAGTGTTTTTTTCGTCAGCGGGGCACTTCAATCCGTTCCAGGATGCGGCGGATAACATCGTCGGTGCGGTGGCCTTCCATCTCCTGCTCGGGCGTCAGGATGAGGCGGTGGCGCAGCACGGGATAGGCCACTTCCTGCACGTCTTCCGGCGTGATGAAGTCGCGCCCGCGCATGGCGGCGAAGGCTTTGGCAGCGGTCATGAGCGCCACCGACGCACGCGGCGACGCGCCCAGGTAGAGGTCGCTGTTGTCGCGGGTGTGCCCCACCACTTGCGCCACATACCGCAGCACGGGCGGCTCCACATGCACCTGTCGGACCTGTGCCTGATACGCGGTGATGGCTTCGGCGGTGAGGACGGGTTGTACCAGATCCAAATGGCTTGCGTCGCGCCCCGCGTGGTGCCCGCTCAGGATCTCTACTTCTTCTTCCAGCGACGGATAGCCGACTTCGATCTTAAACAGGAATCGGTCGAGTTGGGCTTCGGGGAGACGGTACGTGCCTTCGTGTTCCAGCGGGTTTTGCGTAGCGAAGACGATAAACGGGGCGGCCATCGGATAGGTCGTGCCGTCTACGGTGGCCTGCCGCTCTTCCATCACTTCAAACAGCGCCGACTGCGTTTTGGCGGGGGCGCGGTTTACCTCGTCGATGAGGGTGAGGTTGGAGAACACAGGGCCTTCCTTAAACTCGAAATCGGTGGTTTTTGGGTTAAAGACCGACGTGCCGAGGATGTCGCTCGGCATAAGGTCGGGCGTAAACTGGATGCGGGCAAAGCCCGCCGACACCGTACGCGCCAGCAGCTTCGCCGTCAGCGTCTTCGCCACGCCCGGCACGCCTTCGATGAGCACATGGCCATTGGCGAGCAGCGCCGCCACGAGCAGGTCGAGCATCTGGTGCTGCCCGACGATGATTTTATGCACCTCGCTCCGCACTTGCTCCACGGCGGCTTGGAGTTGGCTGAGGTCGATGCGGGTGGTAAAAACTTCGGGGTTTTCCAAGGGCTTGTTTTGGTCTTTCAGGTCAACAGGTCGTTCAGGTCAGCAGGACCATCACCGTTTGCTCATCTTGTAGAACGCCTCTATCTGATCGCTGAGTTGGTTCAGTTCAATATCGGTGACACGTTCTTGGGCTTGCAGGCGGTTGATGAGGCGGAAGAGGGCTTGCACGTCCTCGTAGGGCACACCGGAGCGCTCGGCGATGCGTTCGAGCAGGGTGTCGTCGCGGGTATGGGTGGACAGGTTGAGGGTGGTGCGAACGTAATCTAGGAAAAACGTGATCTTTTTTTGGGCGAGGTCGGTGTGGTTGCCGTGCTGGAAATACAACCGCCCAATGGTCTCCACAAACTCCAGCGTGTCGTTGCGCGGCGGCGTGATGACGGGGATAATGCGCTGCCGTCGCTTCGCCCGAAAAACCACAAACAGCACCGTGCCCCCCAGCAGCAGGTAATACGCCCATTTCAGGTTAGGGTGCAGCAGGATGTAGCGCAGAGGCGTGCTGGCCTGCACGTTTAACGGCTTGTAATGCGCATCCCACCAAGTGGTCTGCACGGGCAGGTACGACAGCGCCCGCGCTGCATAACTAGCCCCGTCTGCCTGCAGCAGGTGGTAGTTCGTAAACGCAAGCGGCATGAGGTTCATGTAAATGGCCCCTTGCCCCCATTCAACGCGGAGAAAATTGGGTTCCTCGACGGCAGCTACATAGCCAAGCACCGACGTGCGGGTGGTGTCGAACGACGTATATACCAGCCCGGCCACCCCTTCGCGGAACGTCCACGCTGAATCGGCCTGCAACGCCGGGTTGACAAAGTTAACGCCGAGGGAGTCTTCGCTGAATACCCCCGCCAAGGCCTGCAACTCATCGGACAGGTTGGTTTTGAGCTTGAGCGTGTCGGCGAAGGTCCCTTTAAAACCGGCGGCCCCCACAAACACCGTATTGCCGCGCCCCACGAAGTCGAGCAGCCGGCGGGTTTCGGCGGCATCGGGCTCAAACGTTGTGGTCAAAAACACATAGTTGACGTTCCTGAAGGTGGTATCGCCGAGCACGAGGTATGGCGGCAAATCCTGCGTCATGATTTCCGCATCGGGGAAAAGTGCTGGGAGCACCTCATACGTCACCTCGCTGCCGTACGGGCGGTCGTCGTCGCGTTCCAGGCTCCACGTCCAGTCGAGCGCTTCGGGGCTGATCCACTGCGCTGCCACGGCTACCACCAGCGTGGCGACCAGGATGAGCAAATATTTGCGGTCGTTTTTGGACAAACGGGTTGGTGTTCTTTTAAGGGTGCGCTACAACCGCTCCGGCCTGTGATTCTTCGAACGTGCGAAAGGCTGCTTTGGCGCGGTCGTAGCGGGCATCATCCACGGGAAGGTCGCCGTACCAGATATACTCAAACAGGTAGGTGACCCGCGCAAAGGCAGGCCGCAGCGACGTCGGCGTCAGTTCGGCCAGATATTCGTGGTTGGTCTTGTCGGGCTTCCACACGATGCCGCCCTGTTCCTCCAACTGTTGCAACACCTTCAGGTAGCGCAGCCGCACCGCCCGGCGGTAGTCATGGTCAACCTCCGCCTCGGCAATACGCTCGGCAAAGTTGATGGCCTGCAAGTCACCCTCCATGTCCTCGAACGCCAGCCCTTTCTCCTTGCGGGTCCCCATAAACAGGCTGCGTGGACTAACCTGCAAAAGCTTGGTAATGGCGAAAAAAAGAACGGCCGCTATCAGCAGGTAAAACAACCACTTGTAGACCCATAATGGCACGCGCCCGAATATAGGAATGAGCACTTTTTGCAGCAGCCAATTGCCCAGTTGCGACCACCACGACTCCGTCGTTCCGCTAGCCTCATCATAGACAAAATCGGGGTTGTTGCGGAAGGCGTCGAGAACATCAGCAGGCACCGCACGAACGGCCACCGCGCTGGAGTCGTACCGCACGGTCAAGGAGTCCTGGGCCTGCACCACCGACACGCAGCCCATAAGGACAAAAAGCCATGCGCACCCTCGAAAGCCAAGCCATCCACGGGTAAATATGGACACCGTCCTATTCCTCATTAGCAGGCGGCTCCAACGGAGGCGGTTCCGTAGCGGGTCGTTCGGGCGGGGCGATCGGACCCACGGCGTCGATGCGGGCCATGAGCCCCGCGTGTTCTTCCTGCTCGACGAGGCTGTAGTACTGAAAAGCAATGGCGGTGAGGGGAATACAGGCCAGTAGCACCGACGCTACCGTTTGCAGCACCGTTGAGACACCCAACACAACCTGATAGATCATGCTGCCATCGACTTCGCCTTCCAGAGCATGGAATCCATACAAAAAGCCAACGATCATGGCCGGTATCCCAAAGGCATTGCTCACCACGTAAAAGATCAGATACGCCAGAAAAATGACGCCCGCCGTCGGCCAGAAGCGCCCTTTAATCAGCGCCCGTGCGCGGCTGAAGGCATCAAGCGCCCCAATGGACTCCTCTATACGCATGGGATACATGATGGAAAAGGTAAACCCGGCATACACCATCCATACCAAGTACGCAACGGCCCCAAGGCAGGGAATAATAACGATGGGAATGGGTACAAAGAGCACCAGCATTAAGAGGAGCGAGGTGACAAACAGCTTCCCAAAATTTGCCTTGGTGGCTGTCCACATCTCATCCACGCTGATGTCGCCAGACTTCCGTTCCTGATAGTGTTGTATATAACTGAGCAGCACCGCCATCAACACGATGTTCGTGACGATACTCAACACCATCGCCAACCCCAGGGTGCCCAGGATCGAGGTAAAAAACGCCAACATTTCCTCCTCTCCCTGTGTACTCACTCCCAGCCATTCACCAAAAAACTGCACCTGAAACAGGGCCATAAACGCCGAGGTGAGCAGCACCAGCGGCCCCACGATATAAAGCAGGGCTTTACCCAACGGGCGAAAGTTTTCACGGAGGAACTGAAACGTCACATTGATGACGTCACCAACCGTTCGAACCTTCCGAAACTCGATAAACGAAGGGGTTTCCATAGCGGTTTAACTCGTTAACAGGCGTCGTTCGAGGCGAATGGGATACACAATAAAATACCACAGCATAAACACCAGCGACCCACCGATGATCGTAAGGCTGAGGGCGAGCGGCATGCCCGTATACCGTGTCACAAATCCTTCCAGGGTTGCTGCCACGATGATGATCGGCACCACGCCAACCACAATTTTGAGGCCCCGCTTAGCGCCCATCGTGAACGAGCGGAGGCGCGAATAGGTACCGGGAAACAGCAACCCGTTCCCCAGAACCAGTCCGGCGGCTCCGGCCACAATAATGGCGAGGATTTCGAGCGTGCCATGAATGTAGACCACCAACAAGGATGACCCCAGCAATCCTTCGCGGAAAAACAGGGTATGAAACGTGCCCAGCATCACGCCATTGTAGAACAACACCAACCCGGTCCCCACCGAAAACAAAAGCCCCGCTGCGAAGGCCAGAAACGTAACCCGCACGTTGTTCAACGCGATGTAAAAAGTCATGTCGGCCTGGCGCATCTTTTTGTACACCGCCATCGGGTCGCCCTTTTCGATGTTTTCGAGGGTCATGTTGACGTACGCATCGCCGAGGATGAGGCGGGTGAAATCGGCATCGCCGAGGGTGGAGAGGACGCCCAGTCCCAGGGCCAGGATAAAGATGATAAACGCCGTGGCGAGTTCGCGGTGGGCTTCCCGCACCGCCACCGGCACCTCATACCGCCAAAAATACAACAGGCGGCCCGTCTCTTCCTTTTTGTTGCGGTAAACAGCGGCATGCACCTCGGCGGCCAATTCGTTCAGATACCGTGTGGTCTTGCTGTTCGGATAAAACGTGCGGGCGTACGCAAGGTCGTCTGTTACCTCGATAAACAACTCGGCGAGGCGGTCCGGGTCGCCGGTGCGGTCGTGGCGCACCAACTGCTCGAACTGCTTCCATTTCTCGGCGTTTTGCTTTAAAAAGGCGACTTCGCGCATATGCGTTTTGGATTTAACAAACGGGTCTGATCAACTATTATCCCCTTCCCCCGTGCTCATAATCTCCCACGCTTCCATTCTCCCTTTCCTAGAATCCTTGTATCTTCAGGCGACGTTGCGCCGTGGCGCAAGATAAACATCCGACGTACCGAAAATCTCGTGGATCGCGTACATATTCAAACCGCACAGAATGTTGCCATTCAATTTGAGGTAGCGGGCCTGGGCGACCGGGTGGTGGCCGCCTTGCTCGATTGGTTGATCACGTCAGCCTATCTCATGGCGGCCATTATTACGCTGGCAGCCATGGAAATCCAAAGTGTGGCTGCTTTTGGCTTTGCCTCCCTCCCCTATTTCCTCTATTACTTCGGCTGCGAAGTCCTAATGAATGGCCAGACCATTGGGAAGATGGCGGTCAAGATCAAGGTGGTACGCCTGGATGGCAGCCAGCCTGCGGTGAGCCACTTCCTCCTGCGCGCCATTCTTCGCCCCATCGACGTCACCCTCACTTCGGGCATGGTGGGACTGATCACCATCCTCGTTAACGGCAAAGGCCAACGCCTCGGCGACCTGGCTGCCGGTACCACGGTCGTTAAGCTTGTCCAGCGCACCCGCCTCAGCGACACGGTTTTTGCCCGCCTCGACGCCGCCCACACCGTCACCTTTCCCGAGGTGAACGCGTTGACCGACCACGATGTGGAAACCGCGAAAGAGGTGCTCAATACCCTGGTTACGCAATCGCGCTCGCACATCACCCAGCAGTTGGGCTTGAAGATGAAAGCCGCTCTCGAACACAAGATGGGCACCTCGTCTGACCTGCCCCTCGTCGAGTTTCTGCGCACCGTTATTAAGGACTATAACTGGGTAGCAGGACGGGTTTAGTCCTGCTGGGCTACCGGTGAACCGATCCGTTCCTCAATACCACCGACTACATCTCCACATATGACCGCAACCCAATCAGCGACCTACGCGGGGTCTAGGCCCGGTATTTTTTCCAAAGGCGAGGCGTTTCCTTGTACAAGGTCCCCTGAAATTGCACAAGTGAGAAGCCGAGACAATGGGAGTGAGAAACAAAAGTTCTAAAAGCATTCAGAAGCATGAAATCAAAACCATTATTGCTTGTAGCCCTTTGGCTTTCTGACGATTGAATCCTTATTATGAAGAAGCAGACTCAACATGTATAATAAGTAGTTCTAGTTCTCTACGGGGCTGTCATATTAGCCTCGCTTTTTATCTCGCTTCTCTCATGTCTAGTTCTATTCGGCTGTACTTCAATACGTCCGGTGATCGCTTTTGGAACCGCCAGGAGTGGTTTGGGATGCTAGACCGACTTGCTCCCCATGCCCAACGAGCGACGGTGGTAGATCGGGAATACGACGCCGACCTTGTTGTCGTAACCCGAGCACCGTGGAAGGGGTGGGCCTCGCTCTGCCCGGTTGCAGGGCGGGGTATTCTTGCCCGAAAAGGCGAGGGGCCACCAGCAGTTGCTTGGGACACCTGCGACTACGCAGTGGGAGTTCTCCCGGGCCTCTATGCCTCTCTCCCCCGTGCCTTTTTCGATCCTCGGCGGCACCGGGCCTGTTCGTACCCTCTCACGTATAACGATAGAATTCACAGCTTCGACCTAAGCGATGCGGAGGTCCTTGTCACGTTCCATGGGAGTATGACCCACCCCGTCCGCCGAGCTGTTGTAGCTGGCCTTGCTCACCACGATCGGTGCGCTGTCGAGATCCAAGAGAATGCTTGGGGAGATGTGTTGAAACCGGACGGCGAAAACATGCGGCGGGCGTACGCGGAGTCTCTGCGGCGATCAAAGTTCTTCCTATGTCCTCGTGGGAAGGGGACGGGATCCATTCGGCTGTTCGAGACAATGCGTGCCGGACGGGTGCCTGTCGTTCTATCCGACGACTACGTTTTCCATGGAGAGGGGTTGGAAGATGGGCCGGATTGGGAGTCGTTTTGCCTCGTTGTCCCTGAGGCAGAGGCCGCAACAGTGCACGCAATGTGCGAAAGAGCAGAGGACCGATGGAAAGAAATGGCGACCCGTGCACGCGAGGCATGGGAGTTGTACTACTCGGACGAAGTACTTTTGGATCAGGTGGCGAACGATCTCTCCGATGTGGCGAGGCAGGAGACGGGGGTGGTCGGAGCTGCTCGTATCGTGGCGGCAATCGGCCGGAATGCGGTAACCAGGACAGTAGGAAGGCTCCGTTAAGTGGCGTCGATGCCCGGAGTACTGCAATCACTTTCTAGCTGAAGAGGGTGTCAAAGTTCGACGCTTACATTCTGCCGACCCTTCTTCTTAGTTTTTTAATCCAAACCTTGCCCCCCCTCGGCCCAATAACATTCATGCTATAGCCGTTAGCTCAGATATGAACAAAGTGATATACGATTTTGGATCAAACAACGGAGATGATATACCGTATTATCTTTTGAAATCTGACATCGTAGTCGCAATAGAAGCAAATCCAGATCTATGTCAATGTATCAGTGATAGGTTCAATGATGAGATAGCACAAGGAAGAGTTATTCTTGAGAATTGTGTTATAAATACAAATGATGATAAAAATTATAATGACTTCTATATACATAAAAAAAATCATGTTAAAAGCCAGATAGATGAACCTGATAATAGCATAATCCACGAATTTGATAAATACCTACTTCCTTCCAAATCGGTTAGGCAAATCATTCATGATCACGGAGATCCTTTCTACATAAAGATAGATTTAGAAGGATATGACGGGACTGTCCTTAAAAATTTACTAAACGAAGGCATCATACCACCATATATATCGGCGGAGTCACATAGCATAGATACCCTGTCATCCCTTATTTGTATGGGGTATCCAGCTTTTAAACTCGTCAAAGGAAAGGAAGTAGCCGACTTATACTCTGAGTGTCAAGTGCATAGTCCTCAAGGGGTGGTTAACTATTCATTTCCTCACCATTCGGCTGGCCCCTTTGGCAATGATATAAATAGTCCCTGGATGTCGGCTGAATACCTGTTCCGCTACTTAGCGTTTGATGGATGGGGTTGGAAAGATATTCATGCATCAATGTTAGATGCACCAGACACAAGCTTGAACATTAATGCAACGAAATACTATACTAATAAGTATTATAATAAGATAATAAAAAAGTTAAGAAAACAATCAAATTGGTTGCACAACAGGAAATGAACATAGCTGGGCAAATCCTAGGGTGAGCCAACCAAGGTATGTTGGGAAATCCAAACACTGAAAACTTGGAGGCATGCACATAGCAAAAGCTCGACTATGTCCTAATGCTGCATTGGCCTGTATAAGAAAGCATCACTCGAACCTGAGATACCCAGGATCGGCAACCATTCCTGTCCACTTGGAGCCTTACCAAAGGCATCGTTCAATTATCGGGGGCACCATCCAGAATCCACTGCCGGATTGCGTCAATCTCATCGGCAGATAATGCGGTCCGCCCCAACGGCATCCGCCCGCCTGAAATATCCGAATCGCCCTGTACCTTTTTCACCAGATAACTGGCATCCGGATCACCAGGAGCAATGCGCAATAAGTCCGAACGCCCGATGCTGGATACATTCACGGTGTTATTTCGGGTGGACCCTCCTTCCAGGCTCATGCCCTGCGCCGGGCTGCCCCCGGCATGACATCCTGAGGTGGCACATTTGGGGCTGAAAATGAGTTGCTGAATTGAAGAAAGCGTGGGTTCCAGTTGTACAGGGGTGGGGTTGTTATCTCCATTGCCATCGTCGTTTGCAGAAACAGGGTCACTTTCGCTGCACCCAGCGAGCACAAACAGGGCGAGACAGAAGACAAGAAAAAGCCGCATGAGGGAGAGGGGTTGGGGGTGGTGAGAACACGTTGGCGGCCGTACCCATTTGAGGGAGAACAGCGCAACGCCGTAACACCCTCACAGTACATGATCCCTCACAAATGACCAGTGCCAGCGGTATTTAATAGCCCAGTCGCAGCGCAAAGGTCGTATGGCGTCCGGGTAAGGTCCGCGACAGGGTGCTCCAACCGTCTCCCGTAGGCTCCAGGCTGCGGTCGAAGACGTTGGCGCGGTTGGTCAGGTTAACCACAAAGGCACGGACCTGCACCGACACCGGCCCGACTGACCGGGTATAGGTCACCCCAACGTCCACGTTGTGATGCGCAGGCAGGGTTTGCTGCGCGGGGTCATCCAGGTTGTAGGGCGCAAAAGAAGCGCTGTTGGCCCCCGAGGTGAGATAATCGTAGTAGGCGCGCCGAAAGGCCCAGGTCCGTCCCCAGACCCCACGCCAGTGCGCCTCCGCGCCGATGCCATTCCAAACGGAGGCTTTGGCGTTGACGCCGAGCCGATGCGGCTCGCTCCACGGCGCGGGGACGCGCTCATCATTAAAGCGACCGGGGAAGGTGCGGCGGGTGTGGTTATAGCCATAACTCACTTCGGTTGCCAGCCTGCGTCCTTTCCGCTCTACCCGAATGCTTCCGCCATAGGCTTGCCCTTCGGCTACATCGACCAGCATGGCCTGAGACAACATTTCGGGGTCCGGCGTGGGGCGGGTGGAAGGATAGGCTTCCATGAGCGCCGGGTAGTTCAGGTCCAGCAATCGTGGTTGTACCTTGAGATAGCCTTCCAGTTGAACGGTCCACGTCTCGTTAGGTAACAACAACACATCACCTGCGAGGTGATACGCCTGTGTCGGAGCCATCGAGTCGTCAACGGGGAGCCAGAACACCACATATGGTACCACGGCGGCAGCCCCGGAGCTGGTCAGTTCGAACGAATTGATAAACTGGCGATAATATCCAGCCGCTACCCGCAAGGCATACGGCCCGATGTTGCTCTCGGCGCGGTCGTATCGCAGCGAAAGGCGCGGCTCGGCATAAACGGTCTGGCGTGAGCCAACATAGGTGAGCCGAACGCTGGGTTCCAGCGTGGCCAGCGCCCCAAACGAGAGACTGCCCTTCGCATAGCTCGCCACACTCAACAGATCGCCTTCATACCCCACAGGGGCAATGAACTGGTTGCCAAACTGAAACTCGCTGTGGGTCTGCTTTGCTTCGAGCCCGAGTTCCAATTGATACTGCGGCGACAAGCTATACCCCCAGTCGGCCTTGAGACCAAATTCACTAATGCGGTTTTCCTCCAGGGCACCGGATGTTTCGAGCAACTCTTCGCGCAGCACATTGGTCGCCTGCTCCACCAGCGAGAGTTCGGAAGTGGTGGGAAGTTGGGTGCGCCGCGCCCGGTATTGAAACTGAGAATCGTGGTAGCTGCCCAGGGCTTGCACGCTAAACACTGACCGTGCGCCCAGCAGCCAACTATGCCGCACCTGCCCCGCCCAGTTGAGCCAGTCGTAATCGTCCCTGGTGAGCATCAGGTTGTCCGTATCAGGCGAGAGCCCCTGGTTAAAAGCCCCCAGTTCAGAATCGACGTGGTTGCCGGCACGGTACACCGAAGCCCGCAGCATGCGAAACGGGCTCAACGGCAAAAACAGGGCAGCGTGGGCATCGGAGAAGGTGATGTCGGGCTGGCTCAGAAATTCAGACAACGACACGGTCGTTACGGTCTGATCGAGCCACAAGGCGGTAAGCTGCGGGTCGGTGACTTTCCAGTGCTGCAGCAACGACCGCGTCCCGGGATCTTGATACAGGTCCCATACGCTGTGTCGTAAGGCCAGCATCAGCGCCCCCTGTTGCGTGCCCGGTAAGGCAAAGCGCGTCTGCACGCGTCCATTAAAACTGACGGGATCCGCGCTAAAAACCACGTTGGTTGCCGCCGACGCTGCCACATCCTGATGTGCGACCACCACGCCCGACAGATGACTCCCGTGCTCCGCGCCAAAACCGGCTTTATGAACCGTCAGGCGCTTGATGGCGAGGGGGCTGAACGCGCCCAGGTGCCGACCCAGGCTCACGGGATCTCGGACGGGCACACCATCCAGCAGCATCAAGTGTTCACCGCTGGCTCCCCCCTGAATGTGGAGATCGGCCACGGGCTGTTGCACCGTCACCCCCGCGATGCGCGTGGCCCCGCGGGCCACATCCGGCGTCCCCGCCGAGGAGATCGCCATCAGGTCAACGGGCGTAGCTTCGCTCGCGCCCAGCCCCCGCGAAGGCAACCGCTGTTCCAGGCCATTCACCACCACCGCACCCAACGCCACTTCTTTCGCCTGCAACGCCACATCTACCCGCTGGCGCTCATCTCCCGTCACCCACACGCTGTCCATCGTCATCTCGTAGCCCACATAACTCACCACCATCCGATGTGCCCCCGTCATCAACGACGAAAAGCTAAACAAGCCGTCTTCGTTGGTGGTTGTGCCTGTAGACGCATCGGCGAGCAGCACATTGGCATATGGCAACGGCTCGCCCGTTTCACCGTCGATGATACGCCCCGACAGGTTGCCAAAACGCGGCGGATCCTCCATGGTCTCGATTAGCACATACGCCCCGGAGGAGGACCGTACATAGTCCAGCAAGGAGTTCGCCAAGACACACCGCAGCAATTGCTCCGCCTCCAACAAGCGTCCCGCACAATACACGTACTTGTGCGCAACCATCTCGGACGTGTAGACGAGGTCCATGCCCGTCACGCGCACCAGTTGCTCCAGCGACTCCGCCATTGGAACGCCGCGAAGCACCAGGGTATATTTATCCTCCTCCTCGTTTTGTCCCAGGGCAGGATGTGCCACACCACCTATCGTTAGCAGCACAAAGAGAAAGAGAACACGCATAAAAAGAGCCCGAAATACGCAGGGGAAGGGGCAACCACGCCTACGGCTGTTCGGGAAGGAGCACAAACCCGTCGTTCGTCTGGCGGTACCGGCAGCGATGGGCCAGGCAGAGGTCATGAATAATGTTTTCTGCGGTCGCCTTGCTGCCATAGAATAAGTTCACCGAGTCGGTAAGCGCAATGCCGGCTTCCGTTTCAATTTGAATATTAAACCGCCGCTCTACTTCAGACAGAATATGAGACAGCGGCTGGTTGACAACATAAAAGCCCTGCTGCCGCCACACAAGAATCCGTTCCAGATCTGCGTCTTGTGTTACAGAAAGCGACGCACTGGCAGGTCCCACCGTGGTGGCAGCCCCTGCTTCTTCCAATACCACCGTGGCGGCAGGGTTATCCTGCGCCGTGACGCGCACACGTCCGGTTGCCACCGCCACCTGCGTCTCGCCACCTGGTTCGGAGCGCGCCTTCACATTAAACGAGGTGCCAAGCACTTCAACGGTGGAGTTAAAGGTTTCGACGCGGAACGGACGTCCATCCTCCTCCACCTCAAAAAAGCCTTCGCCCTCCAGCGTCACCGTACGCTCGGATGCGGCCATCAAAGGGAGCACCTGAAAGCCCCGTTGGTAGGTCACTTGCGATCCGCTGTTCAGCTCCACCACCGAGCCATCGGGCAGCGTGACGGCCTGTTGCATGCCATAGGGCACCTGCACCACCACCGGATGCTGCCACCACCAAAGCCCGGCGGCCATCAGAACGAGGAAGGAGGCCACGAAGGTAATACTACGCTGGATGCGTCGGCTGCTCCGCCGCGCCGTACGGTCTGCGCCGCGGCGTGGCTGTGCCGTTTGCGAGACGGTGTGCAGGCGCTGTTGGAGGTCGTCCCACGCGCTATCGGTGCTGGGGATGCCCGACTCTTCCGGGGCGGCCTGCCCCAGGAGTTCCCATACATGTTCGAGTTGGCGACACTCCTCCGGCGTCCGTTGCGCCATTTCGTCGCGCAGCTCCATCGGAAAAGGAGGCTGTTGTTTAGGGTTCATGGCTGCAACAAGCTAGGTTCATAGGCCATGATCTGTTTTTGCAGATTTTCGAGGGCCCGCATGATGTGGTTATTGACGGTCCGGGGCGAGACGCCCATGACCGAGGCAATTTCTTTATGACTCATTTCGTGATACCGGCTCAGTACCAAGGCTTCCCGCTGGCGCTCGGGCAGATTAACGATCCACTTGCGCAAGCGCTGGGCCAGGGTGTCCCCTTCCAACGCATCCGCCTGGTAGTCATGGCTCGTCGATACCACCGCACTTTGTTTGATTTGCGCGTGTTTTTCGGCGTGGTTGCGTTCATCACGCAGATGGCGAAGGGCGCGGTTCCGGGCCATACGATAGAGATACGCTTTCAAAGGCTGGGAAGGATCGAGCCGTTCGCGCAGGCCCCAGAGATCCACGAAGACATCTTGCACCAAATCGTGGGCCAGGGCTTCTTCGTAGACGATTGAGCGGACATAGCGCACCAGTTCTTCCCGCAGCAACCGAAAAATTTGCTCGAAGGCGTGGCGATCCGATGCCTTAAGGCGCTGGCACCACTCGCCCAGCCGGGTGCTTGAGCTCATAAGTCTCTGCGTTCGTGGATAAAGGGGTAGCTGCACTAAAAAGAACGGGAGGATGGGCGTCACTTTTGACCCACACGACGCCCACCCCTCCGTTCACTCACCCGCTCTCAGGGTACTGAGCAACTGTATAGTTCCCAGAACAGACCGGATGACTACTCGGCGCTGATTTTTTTTGCGTGATAGATCCAGCCCCTGCAAAAACTACATGCTCTTCATCATACCTGCTGCGTTCTCTTTCTCTGTTCTCGTAGCTTGCACCTGTTTTTCTGTGCCAACCAACACGCTCCCCCATGGCTCGGATACTTGTTGCAGGCGCTACCGGACATCTCGGACGCGCCGTCACTGCCGTTTTGAAAGAACGAGGCTGGTGGATTCGGGCCCTCACCCGCCAGCCGCTCTCCTCACTGCCTCACGTCGATGAAATTGTGGTGGGTGATTTGCAGGAAGCAGGCGCTCTTACGGCCCCCTGCAACGACGTAGATGCCATCTTTTCTTGTGCCGGGGCTTCGGTGGACCTCAGCCTGACTTTTCGCTCGGCTTCGTTTCGTCAGGTCGACTATGAGGGCAACCGCAACCTGCTGAGGGCGGCGCAAGACGCGGGCGTACGCCGCTTTGTCTACGTTTCCGTCTTCAATACCCCCGCCTATGCTAACACTGCATATGTACGTGCCCACGAAGATGTAGCTGCATTGCTGAAGGCGTCCGGACTCAGCTACGGGGTTGTGCGGCCCACGGGCTTTTTTTCGGCGTTTGAGGCGCTGATTCCCATGGTAAAACGGGGCCGGGCCCCGCTGCTGGGCGGCGGCACGGCCCGCACCAACCCCATCCACGATGCCGACCTCGCCGCTGTCTGTGTCGATGTCCTTGAAGGCGGCAACCAGGAAGTAGAGGTGGGCGGCCCCGAGATCCTCACCCGAAAGGAAATCTTCGAGCAGGCCTTCGAAGCGGTGGGCACACCGCCACGCTTTATTTCGGTGCCCAGCGGCGTGCTCACCATCAATAAATGGTTGGTGCGCCCGTTCGACCCGCGCCTGTCGGACCTGCTCGCCTTTTTCCGGCACGTCGCGCAAACCGATGTGGTAGCCCCTGCGTATGGCACCCAGCGGCTCGACGCCTATTTCCACGCCTGTTTATCCAAGTGAAGCTTCCCCTTTGATGGGCTCGCCGGGGTGTTCAACGGTCGTCTTTACACCCTCCGACCTCGCGTTGCGAGGCCACCTCCCTCCGGGGAGGAGTTTAAACCACATTGGTGTACGTTACTATCAACAGTTCATCTGCTACCTGATTTTATGACTGACAACGGTTCCGCCTTCCTCGACGCATCACGGGATTATCTGCTGCGCACTTACCTGCCTAAGATCGAGCGGTGTGTGGACAAACTTACGACCGACGATGTGTGGTGGCGTCCCAATGAATCATCGAACAGTATCGGCAACCTGATCCTGCACCTCGCGGGCAACGTCCGGCAGTGGATCATTCATGGCGTGGGTGGGGCCACCGATGTGCGCAAGCGGCAGTATGAGTTCGACGAGCGCAACCCCATCCCGCCCACCGAGTTGCTGAACTACCTGCGCTCCACCCTGGCCGAGGTTGATGCCGTGCTGGCCCGCGTCTCGCCCGATGCCTTGCAAGACGTGAGGCACATCCAGGGGCTCGACCGCACCGTGATGGAGGCGATATATCACGTGGTGGAACACTTCGGCATGCACACGGGACAAATCATCTACATCACCAAGCTGCGTACGAGCACCGACCTGGGTTTCTGGAAGATCGGCGCGGACGGCTCGGCGCAGAAAAACTGGTGACCCCGTTGGGAAGTGGGAAGAGAATTAAGGGAATAGGGGTTGGGGAATAGGCAGTAGGGATTTTTGATACATGTCCTTGTTTTTCCCATAATCCACGCCCAATCGTTCTGCTTCAAATTCTGCTACACGCAATGACTCAAAGTCTGCATCTTTGATAGCTATCCACATATGAGCTTCAGGAGCCGTTGTCAGATCAAAGACGTAGCCACATTTGCAAACAAGCTTTCCCATTGGCGAATCAAATAGTTGTAAAAACCTGACCTACCGGCTTTGCTGATACGCTTGCGTGGTGATGTAGTATTTCGTCAGCAGGTTGGTGCGCTCCCATTCTGGCAGTTCGCCGTCCACCAGATAACGCAGGTACTGCTCCGTCACGCGGGTGAAATGTTCTTCGTGGCCTTCCTTGTATTCTTCCGGGATCACAATCTCCCAGCCTCCCTCTGCCGGAATGGCCCGCAGGCCCGCATACTGGCTGTCTATCGACGACAACGCCCGCTGCAAGGCGGCTTCCAGCACCAACGGATCGGCAGCTTCGGTGGGTTCGACATACAGCGTGGCTTTGTACTCCTGCGGCGCGTCCTGACGAATGACGAGGTTGGCCTGGGTGCCGCGCATGATCGAATAGTGGGTGTCGCCCCCGGTCGGGTTTTCGTAGCCCCAGCGCACGGAAACTTTGCCATGCACGCCGCGCACGGCGAACACAAACTCGCCGTTGGCTGCTACGTGCAACGTCGAGTCGGCGTCGACATCAGGCAACAGATAGTTAGGATAGCCGGACGATTGTGTCACATGGCGAAACTGAGCGGGGGTCATTTCCGTCGCCCAGCTTCGGGCCGTCAGCACGTCGATGCCGTTGGTGGCGTCTTGATAGTCGATGGGCTCTTCAGGAAAAACTTCCCACAGGATCAGATCGACGAGGTGCGTGGAGACATCCACGATGGCCTCCCCCTGCTGGTCGACGTCGAAGAACCAAGGCGGGCGCACCAGCGGAGCCCCGGCCACCTGCTTCGAGAAATAGTGGACGCTTTCTTTCGAAATGGCGGGCTCCTCGACGGTGCCGGGCACCAGTTCGCCGAACAGCGCGGGGATTTGCGACAGCTCTTTCTGCAAGATCGACGTGATTTCGTTCCGCTCGGTCATGATGTCGTAGACGAGCAAGCCTCCTGCATCGGCGGCTTCGAGCGTGGCTTTGAGCGTGGCAAATTGGTCGGGGTGAATCACCATCGGCTTGTCGGCCAGCACGTTGAGGCCCGCGTCCACGGCGCGCTGGATGTATTCGATCTTGCGGGCGTTATTGCCCGCCACCACCATCACATTGCCGGGTTTATCTTCGAGCATTTTTTCCAGATAATCGTCGCCCCGGTACACCTCCTCCACCCAGTTCGTCGGCGCTTCGTCGCGGGTGTTGAACCGGTTGATGAGGGCGAGGTGGGTTTCCACTTCCTGCGCGTCAGGCGCGTAGACATGCACCACCGAGTCCACCTGCGGATAGCTGTATTTTTGCACCAGCCCCGCATGGAAATGGCCGGGGTTCAGCGTCATCAGCCGGACCTCACCGTCGGCTCCGGTGAATGAGGCCGACGGAGTCGGTGCAGGCGATGAGCCATCCTCTGAGGATTGACAGCCGGTAGCAATCAACAAAAGGGCGAAAAAGAAGATAGAGAGTCGTTTCATATTGAAGAATGTTGTGATTAAATCTCCGTACACCAATTATCGTGTCATCTCGAACGAATGTGAGAGATCTCCCATGTTCAGGTTCAGCTAAACGATCAGGTGGGAGATCTCTCCTCGCGATGCTCGTCGAGATGACACGATTGAGCGCTTTGTTGTATATCTGCCACTTAAGACGGGGTGAGATTGCCACGGCGCGATGCGCCTCGCAATGACGCTTAGACTACCCCTTCAGCCCCTTCACCATCTCCACGCTATACGGATAACGCTGGGGGCGTGAGAGCATGGCGTTGGCTTCATCGTCGTTTTTGAACCGCTCGTTGACGGGGTCCCAGTAGAGTTTACGGGGCAGCTTCATGGCGATGTGCGCCAGCAGACATGCGCTCGTCGAGCGGTGGGCCACCTCCACCGGAGCCACGGTCGTCTCGCGGCTTTTGATGCAGCGCACCCAGTTGGTATGCTGCTCTTCGCTGACGTACAGATGTAATTCGTCCGGGCCGATGACGGATTCCAGCATGGCGGGGTCGCTGGCCTGAATTGGCGACTCACGCTCGTTCGCCGAAGGATCACTGCCGGTGACGGGAGCCCCGCTGCGGGTGACGAAGATCCAGCCATTTTCGCCCTCGAACCGGACGCCATTGGGAAACTCGCCGGAGATGAGCATGGTGACGCCGTTGGCATATTTGGCCGTCACGTTGAAGTCGCCGTGCACGTTCCACAGGCCGCCGCTGGCAAACTGGGCCGCCGCTTCGAGTTCGATGGGGCCAGTGTACTCGGTGCCCATGCCCCAATGCGCGGTATCCACGTGGTGTGCGCCCCAGCCCGTAATCATGCCCGCCGAATACGCCTCGCAGCGCAGCCAGCCGGGCCGCGAATAGCCTTGCTGCGGATGCACGCGCTCAACGGTGTACGGCTCGGCGGGCGTTGTGCCCAACCACATGTCGTAGTCGAGGTTTTCCGGCACCGGCATCGGCGTGGGATCGCCGCCGGGCGGGTCGCCGGGAAGGCCCACGCGCACGGTATGCAACGCCCCAATCCGACCGTTTCGGACCAACTCACACGCCCGCTTAAAATGCGGCCACGGATCCACCGAACGCTGCTGGCTGCCCACCTGAAACACGGTGCCCAACCGATGCAGCACGTTGCTCAACATCCGCCCCTCGGCGATGGTCAGCGAAAACGGTTTTTGCATGTAGATGTCTTTGCCCGCCAGCGCGGCTTCGAGCGCGGGCAGGAAGTGCTGATGGTCGGGCGTGCTGATGACAACGGCGTCGATGTCGGGCTGGGCAAGCAGTTCGCGGTAGTCCTGATACATCCGCACGTCTACAAAGTCGGCGCTGCCCTGGTGCTCGGCGTACCACTCGCGGACCAGTTGTTTCCCTTCGGCCATGCGGTTGGCATCCAGATCACTCACCGCCACCAGCCGCACGTCGTCATGCTTCAACACTTCGGGCAAATCGTGCACGCGGGCAATGCGACCGCAGCCAATCTGTGCGATGTTGATGTTGTTGCTGGGTGCGGTTTTTCCGAATACCGTCGAGGGCACAATCGTTGGTGCGGCAAACAACCCCGCCGCGCCGAGGAAGGTTGTTTTGAGGTAATCGCGGCGCGACAGTCCGGTGGGTTTTGATCCGCGTTGTTGGTCGTCCATGTGGCCAAGCGTTTGAGGTGAGCGAAGGAGGGAGGGTCAGAAGCGGTTTTTGATTGTGATCTTGGGCTATGCAAGCGCCCTCGCGGCGTCTTGCTCGCTCCAAGCTGAAGTCAGAAACCACTTCTCAGGGCGTGGCGGAGCGGGCGGCCCATTGAAGGCCCCCCAGAATATGTTTTAAAAAGGTTGGGTCGACGTAGTGTTCAGGGCGGTGGCCGAGGCTGGTGTACCACTGCCGCCCACCATCAAACGTCTGGTACCAGGCGATGGGAAAGCGGTCGCCGAAGAGCGTGCCGGGAAATTCGTCCCCTTGCTCGTCCGCCACCGTGGTCAGGTCGGCAGCCAGCAACACCTTGATGCGCGGATTCAGCGCCTTGAGATAATAACATTCGTCATCCTCAATGTCCCAGGTCGCGCCCAGAAACGCGGTGGACGGATGCGACGCATCGATCACCTCGGCGGTGAAATCCTGACGCGGCGCGTGCCGCTCGAAGTTGCCCCCCATCAACTGCGAAAACCATGGCCAGTCCCGCTCCGAGCCGCTGGCAGAATGAATACCCACCACCCCGCCGCCGTTGCGCACGTAGATCTGCAACGCCATGCGCTGCGCCTCGGTGTCGAAGGTTTGGTTGTTGGTGTTGGAAAAAACCAGCGCGGCATATTGCGCAAGATTGGCGTCGGTAAACACGGCTGGATCATCGGACGCATCCACGCCAAAACCGTACGTCTCACCCAGCTTTTCGATGGCGGCGATGGAATGCGGGATGTTGTCGTGGACGTAGCCTTCGCCGTTTTTGGTATACACCAGCACCTTCGCTCCACGCAGCGAACCGGTCGGGTAGACTTTAACCTGAGGCGGATATGCGAAGTCGTGCCAGTGCCGTTCGGCCTCGGCGGGTGTCATCGTGCCATCGTAAAGTACCATGCGGTAGTTCAGCGCATAGGTGTGGCCCGGCTCCAGCTTCCAGTCGCGGTCCTGCGCCGGGTTGAAGTTGATGTACACATTCTCGGTCCCCCCATTGGCACCGGTCGGCCAAAGACGCAGTTGTTCAGGATAGTTGTAGTTGCCGGGATGGGTCAGGAAAAGCACGCCGGAGGTGCCGGATTCGGCATCAGTTTCACCATTTACGTCGAGCCAGCGGGCGCGGGTGGCGTTGCCATTGCTCTTGTTGAAGCCTTCCGAGGTGAGTAGCGTGGCATTGGTGTCATTCCAGCGCTCGGTGGCACGCAGGCTGAACCCCTGATACCGATACGCAAGGATGGTAAGCGGCGCATCCGAGGCGGGGCTCAGCGTCGAGGTAAAATCCACCAGCCACGTCTTCTGTTCAGGATCGGCATTCCACACCGAAACGCCCCACTGCTCGTTCATGGCCACTTTCTCGGTGCGCATCGAGTCGTAAAACACCACATGATCAAGGGCGGCCCGGAAACCACCCGCAACATCCCCAGCATGGCGTTCCAGCAGGTGGGAGGCACGGACGGTGCCCTGCCTGCCGTGGAGGTTCCAGAAATCAACTTCGCGTCCCTCAAACTCGGTGTGCGTCCACGGATTCCAGATGCCGTAGTGGTGATAGTGGTCGGGCGGCTGGATACGCGACAGGACTTCACCTTCGGGCGAGCGGAGCGGATGGATAAACCCGCTGCGGCGGTAGATCGGATCAACGCCTTCCGGCACATCTTGCATGGCATAGCGATACGTCAGCACCGGAGCCTCGCCCATCTGTACGGCCAGTCCTTCGCCGTCATCCACAACACGAACCGCGGAGGGTGGGCGTGCGGTCGTGGAATCCGTTGGCAGCAAGCGCCACTGGTACCGGCGCACGGTGCCCGGCGGGGTGTCGCCAGCGAGAATCCAGACCAAAAAATGCGGACGACCCGGCTCCAACTGCGAGGCCACCGGCTCGTCCATGCCATCCGTTGTTTCGAAGAGTTGAAACTCTCCCGCGAGTGCCTGCAACGAGACTCCTTCAAGGTTTGCGCGCACCGGCACATTAACCCGCGCATACGCGCCTGCCTCCACAGCAAAATCCGCCACGACAGTCTGACCATAGAGCGGTATGCCCGAGAACGCCCAGAGTACAGCAGCCGGCCATAAAAAAAAGAGCGCGGCAAGCGGGAGATGCCGGTTCATATAGTCCCTGCTTTGGAATGAACAAACAAAAGGTTTCGATGTGGCGGCGTGCCTAGCCTACGGTGTGGGGATGGAAAAAACAACCGATCGCGTCCATCTCTTCTTCAGAAAACAAACCGCAAAAAAAAACCAAGCGATGCTGTCCCGGGGGAACAGACAGCAAAGCTTGGTTGGGTCACCTGCACAAGGCCGACAGGTCAAGCGGCCCGCCCTTCACTCGGAAAAGTTGAGGCGCCGAAATGAAGAAAAGCAGGTGTTGAGGCTGTAGGGTGGGCCAGCCTCGGAATGACGGGTTCGCGGACATCGGAAGTCGAGGCGGATGTCCGATCTTGTTCACCCTCTGTGTGCGTCAGACGAGCGTTGTAAACGACCGTCGCGGTAGCTGATTTTAACACTTCCATCGAATCGGGGGCTTGGGGATAGACTTTGACGATGGTATCCGAATAAGAACACCTACCATTTGTTATCAAATCATATGATGACTTGATGTTTACAAATAATTTACAAAAACGCGGCTCATTGTCAAGCGCAGGAGTGCAATTTTTAGAAGCGCTTCCAGAATTTTTTCGGTTTCGTTCAGAATATGCTTAATGAAAACCTTTTCTAAAAAAATAAACCCACCGCCCCGCCTTTTTTTCCAACGAACATCCTGCTTGCCAACCCCTTACCGTTTCGGATACTGTGTGCGCAGAAGCGTAAACGGCGAGGGGGATTTGCGTGTGCGTAGCATATGCAAAAGATGGCGATAACCCGCCCCGTACACATCATTGCGGGCAACCTGACGGGCGATGTGTTCTTTGGCAATGCCTTTTGCTTCGAGGCATTGCAGCCCGGCCCAGAGCGCATGTCCTTCGATGAGCAGCAGCCCATGCTCGGCGTGCATCCGCTGCACGTCAAGGTGATCAAATTGCCAGATGTGTGTCAGTTCGTGGGCCACCGTTTCGAGCATGAGGTGGTACGGCTGCCCGTTCTCGATCAAAATAGCATAGTGTCCGGGTCCATCCTGTATGGCCAGTCCGATGGCCCGTTCGTCGAAGTCCGCCGTGGGCAAAAACGTCCCCCCGTGCGCAGCCGCGATTTCCTGTGGATTGGCAAAGCGGATGTCGATGTCGCGGGTGAGCTTCAGGTCGAAGCGCCCCGTCAGGAAGGCGCGTGCTTCCTTGTATACTTTTTTTAACCCCTTCACGGTATCCACCGCCTGCCCGGTGCAGGTCTGACACCGCTCGCGCCCGTCCGGGAGGCGTTTGAGCTTTTTGCTGGCGGTGGGTCGCCCACAGAAATCGCAGACGGTGCCGTCGTCTTGCGTCGGCGGTTTTTCGTGGGCGCTGGAATAATAGCCCCGCCGCTGGGCCGTGATCTGGTACTCGGTCAGGAAAAGCGCATTCAGAATCGACTTTGTCTTTTCCAGATCGAGGGCCGCAGACACCTCGCTTTTGCCGTAGCGTAAAAAAGTGTCCCGGTCGGCGATTTGCTTCTTCCATCCGGTGCTGGGCTTTTCTGATGGTTTGAGCAGCCAGGTCAAGTAATCCCCCAGTTGCTCCAATACATAGCTCCACTCGGTAAACATGGCCTGTACCAGCCCAACATCGGCGGTGGAATCCTCCACGAAATACAGGTCAATGCTGCGACCGTCATCTTGCCACTCCAGTGCCAGGTACGGAAGGGCATGCCGTAGCGTAGCGAGGGAGGCACTGGTGGAAGCACGCGGCGAGACGCAGGCATGCAACAGCGTATGGGTTTCGGGAAAGAGGGTAACAAACGCCTCGTTGCACAACACCGCCAGCGTTCGCGCCACGGCATGGCGCTCCTCCACCGCCATGCGGTCAGCCAGTTTGAGCTTCAGATGCATCAGCCGTCCCGCCGGATACACACGCACGGGCACGTCGTGATCGCGCACCTCGGTGAAGGTATACGCGCCTTCGCGCATGCTGAGATCATGCAAAAACGTGTAGTACCCCTTTGTCTTTACCCGAAACCGTCCTTTTCCGAGGCGTCGCTCAATCGTCAGCCGCCCCTTGCGCACCGTCTCGGGCGGCGACCAGTCGTGCACGTCATCGACGGTGATTTGCAGCGCGGGGCGATACATCAGGTGGCGCTGGGCCGGGCGGTGGCGCGTACGCACGGTGGCGGTCGCCGGGTCGATGGCGACGACCTCAAAGGGTTTGTCTTCGTAGGTGCCGTGCTCCTGCGTCCGAAACGTATGAACCTGCCCCGGCAAGTACGTCTGGTACAGATGGTCGGCCGTGACAAAGCCCTGCACATGCCCGCCGTCGTCTACGATCTGATACCGTCGCAGCCAACCGAGGTGGTCGTGGTTTTTGATATGGGGATCGAGCCGGAAGAACGTGATTTCTTCGAACGCACCCGTGGCCTCGTTAAACACGGTGTCGCGCTGGGCCTTGAGGTAGCCCCGTTCGCGCAGGTCGAGGTCGAACATAAACAGAAACAGCCCATGCAGGGCATCCTCCACGACGCGGGCCTCGGGCAGCACGCTGCGCAGTTGATCCAGCACCTCGGCTTCGGTCATCGGCCCTGCCACGAGCCGCTCCAGCAAGCCATACGCCACGGCATAGCGGCTGGTGGCGGCCAGCCGGGGCGTGAGGGCCTGTGCAAACAGGGGTGTGGCGAGGAAAAACTCGACGTTGTCCGCAAAATAGTCCCGCAGCAGATAAGGCGGCGAGACGAGGTTTACGAAGGCGAGCCGCCGCCCGAGCGGGATGTATTCACGCAGCGCCGCGATGAGGTTGTGCTCGCGGTCGTGGACGAGCAGCGGCGCTTGCTCGCGGGGCTTCGCCATCCACGAAATCTCGCTTGGCCCGAGGCTGTTCTCTTTAAAATGCTGGGCGCGGAGGGTGTCGTCTTTCGCGAGTTCTTCCACGAATTCGTCCCACGGCTGCTCCTCCTGCCCCACCGCCACAAACTCTCGCACTCCAGCCTGCCATGCCAACAGCGCCAACACCGGCTCGGCCCCGAGGTAATCGGGAGAGCCACTGAGCAACCCGCGTTGCGTGGCCGCGTGCGCAAACGGGTGCTCCCCTTCGAGCTGCCACGTCAGCACGAACACGTTATCCGACACAGACCCGGCCAGGTGATGCTCCCGGAAATTGCCCGTCAGGAAGCCACGCATACCTGATTCCAGCGCTTTCCGCCCGTCGGAGGTAGCGATGAGTTGCAGCGAGGGCGAATGCGCCCGTAGCACCTGAATGAGTGCCCGCACCGAGGGCAGGTGGTTCATCACTGTGGCCGATGCGTTCAGGGCCAGCACCACATCCACGGCTTCGAACCAGCGCTCGCGGACGGTGTCGGCGTTCAGCAGGGCACCAGCGGATGACACCAGCACATGCGGATCGTCGTGGACGCGGCGGTAGTGATCCAGCGTCTCCACCTGCCATGTCATGGCTCCATCGAAATAACTCCCCAGTTCTGTCCGCAGCCAGCGGGCCACTTCCTCCTGCCGCGCAGGCGCATCGCGGCGATCCGGCTCCACCAACACCAAGATGCGGTGCCCGTCGATGAGGTGGGCATGCAAGGCCGCAAACAGCACCGGCGCGAGGTCGTCATAAATCACGCTGCTGATGAGCACATCATGCCCCCGCTGCAGATCGGAAAGCACGTTAAAATGCTCGGGCGTGAGGGTGTGCCCCCGGCTGAGCAGATCGTTCCAGAGGCGCTCCAGTTCGTACGTCTGCGGATCGGCGTCGGGTGTCTGTCGGTAGCTGATCGGGTGGTGTTCGGGGCGCGGTAGCGCCAGCTTGTCTGTGGCCACCAGCACCCGCTCGGGCCAGATCTTCTGATACCGCTCCCACAGTTTTTGATAATCGATGGCTTTTTCGGCCGTGACATCGTCGCCGCCGAACCGCTCGGCGGAGTCGGCGGGACGCGCACCATCGAGAAACCAGCCCAGTTCGAGCAGCACCACCAGCGCGGGCGCGGGAAGCAAGGTGAGCATGACGGGCACCGGAAGCAGCGTTGCATCGAAGATGAGCGCCACAAACAGCGGGATGGCCGCCAGAAACGCGAGCCGCCGTGCCAAGATGCCAGACAGCACCCACTCTTCGCGGATGAGCACGCCGTGTTCGGGGTCGTGGCGGTGAAACAGCAGCCGCTTCGAGGGCGCATGTTCTTTCCGAAACCACGCGACAAGCCGTTGCACGCCGTTGTTGATGAGCTTGATGCCTGCGAAGGCCAGCAACAACCCCAGATTGAGCAGTACGTGGACTCCTTCCGTCACTTCCCACCCTAACGGGTCTGCCCGCAGCAGTTGGGCCACGGCGGTGAGAACGGGCGTCAGCGCGGCTTCGACCTGTGCCTGGATCGGCGGGTAGTATTTGAAGTAGGCATACAACGCCCCACCGGCTGCTCCCAGCGCCGTCAGCACCTCTCCCTGCTGCCGGTACCGCATGGGCTTGGGCAGGTTAAGCTTGTGGAGCAGCCATACCACCGCCGCCAGCGCTACCAGCGCTACCAGCGTCAACCGCCAAATGTGTGGTTCGGGAGGCATGGATACAAAACCGCCGG
The DNA here is from genome assembly GCA_030428385.1 of Rhodothermia bacterium. Classification (GTDB taxonomy): domain Bacteria; phylum Bacteroidota; class Rhodothermia; order Rhodothermales; family JAAAOL01; genus JAUIDY01. The sequence goes on from JAUIDY010000016.1 coordinate 61,921, forward strand.
ATTGCCCCTGCGCGGTCGGTTATTGATAGTCAGGGATGAGGTCTTCTGCCTTTTCAGCGGGTTGACGAAGCCGAGGCACGACTTGCTTCCGTGCTTTTCCGCCGGTTAGTACCCACCGCAACCCCCTTACCCACGGCGACCAAGGAACCACCGTCGGGGTGTTGCCGAGTGCCGCCTCGGCCTTGGCGAGGGCGTCTTCCAACAAGGCGTCGTGGAGGGGACGAAAGATGAGCGGCCAGGACAGCAGCGCCAGTCCACGCGCACGCATCTTCAGTGTGTGACGCAGCAGCGTAGACTGCTCGTCCAACGAAAGGACCTCGAACTGGTGGTAGCCATCAAATCCGGACGGGCCTGTAAATCGAAACGTCGCCTGCCGCCCGGGGGCGTAGGCTTCCACGAAATAGCGAATCGGCCCGTGCCCGCCCCGTGCGCCTACGGCCAGCGGACGATCAAATATCATCCGGGGCCATCGCTCAAACGGAAAAAGCAAATCCTTGCGAGAGGCTAACGAATCAAGCAGTTTCCCCACCTGCTCCGCATCGGCTGTCACTTCGCGTTTATGTATGTTCAGAACGTTCATGCATTCTCATTAACTAAAGGACGAACCTCCTTAGCGCTTCATGTTGCCCAGCAACACCGCATCTTCGCGCAGGACGAGCCGCTGTAGACCAGGCAACGCGGAGCCACCTGCGGCGATGTCAGCACTGCCAACCTGAACGGTGTAGGCAGGGATCTCACGCCCAGCGTAACTGATAGGGGCATAAGCAGCATTGGCTTCCGGGGGGGTGCCGGGTATAATGGCAGGGGCACTGGGTGGATCTGTTGCCGCTTCTTCGTCCACCGCTAAACCACTGATCTTGCGCTGGTGCAGCCGTATCTGGTCGGCGTGGTGTTTTTCATAAAGGACGCGCTCTGCCGTGGCCCGTTGCGCGTCCTGCGCCACGGCATCGTTGAGCCGCGCGACACGGGTGCGGCACAGTTGGCCCACATACGCGCGCTGCTGCTCGAAGACCCGCTCCTGGTTCAACGCCACATTGGCCGCCACGGTATGCGCCGCCGTGAGGGCCTTGCGCAACCGCCGCGCCACGGCATACAAGGCCGCGATGGCGGCCACCAACACAAGCACCATCAACCCTGCGATCATGACCCGATAGTCCCAATCGGTGGGTGCCCCTTTCCACAGTTGCAAGGCAGGAGGAATAAAAAAGATCAAGGTGCCCAAGATGCCGTTCACGATGAATCGCTGCGGACGGTGCCGGATGTCGAGCACGTCCCGCACCCGGCGCATAACGCCCGCCATCGCTTCGGTGAGTGGAGGCGACGCACTCTTGGGAAAAGGTTGGGCGATAAGAGAGCGGCGAGCCGATTCGAAGGAGGCGTGCCGCGCCGTGGCGACGGTGGCGAGATTGGCATATTCCTCCGCCTCTGAGGGCGGCGGTTTGTGGACATCAGCGAGGCAGTCCTGCACGCGTGCACGGCCCTCGCGTTGTGCGTCGTCCAGCTTCTCCTGTGCCCCCGCCAGCCACTGGCTCCATCGCCCCCGGTCATCATGTCGTTGAAACCAGCCGTAGCGGGGTGTGGACAGGTCGGGGCGGTGGTTGCCGCCATAACAGGCACACTGGTCATCCCGATACGTCGTTAAATGCACCGGCCCATGGCCCGACACACCCGCCTGCAACCGCTGGGCTTCTTTGGTCAACTGTGCCTGATACGGCCCTGCGACCGCCTGCAACGCGCCCTCGTCGATACGAACTTCCGCGACGGTGTGAATCGGCATCAGGGGATGGCGCTCGCGTTTGTCGCGGAAGTCAGTGCCCAGCGCCTCGTGGGAGGCCAGCACGCCGAGTGTATAGGCCAGTTCGAGCCAGGCCCGTTGCCCCACCGCCCGGCGGCGCTCGCGTAGCGGAAACCGGAGGAGAAACACATCGCCCGAAAAGGCCCGCAGGCTGAAGGTGCGCGACAACGAATCGGCGAGGACGGCCTGCGGTGTGGCGCGGGCAATATCGCGCTTGCGCGTCGCGGCGAGACGCCTGGAAAATCGCTGTAAGGCTTCGCGGTAGCGCTCGATGCGAACCAGCGCAGGCGGCGGCTCGTGCGCAAGGGCAACGCGGGCGTGCCCCTTGGCAAGTTCTTGAACTGCTGCGGGGATCTGCTCCACCGCCATCCCTTTGAGGGCCCCTAAATCACTCGTCGTAAACAACGCGCCGTCGGCGACACCCGTCACCCAGCCTCGGGCATCCAGCATCCACTGCTTGCGGGCTTGCGGATCGAGCGGACGCCCCGTGTGTGGCTCGCGCTCCAGGTCATCGATGGCCACGGCCCACACCTGCCGGGGATACAACCGATGCGCCTTCAGGTCCTCCACCACGTCTGCCTTAATAGCCGCGAGTTGCCCGGCCAACGAGCCCTCGGCAATGCCGCCCCCCGCCACCGTTATATCCAGCAAAAACAGCAGTTGCCAATCCCCGTCCTTCCAGTCAGAGCGCAGCACATCGAGGCGCACTGCCTCGGCACGCTCAGGCCACGGCGTACGAGAAACCGGCAACAGCCGCAGCGTACCAGCCTGCTGGAGGGGATACCAGAACGGACGGACGCGCTCCAGGTCAGCGAGGCGTCCGCAGGCATCGACGAGCAGCGTATTCACGAGGTCCCCGCGGCCTTGTCCACAAAGGCATCCAGCAGCACCCGCCATCGCTGGAACAGTTCGCTGTTTTTGTCGGCGCTTTGGTACGCCGCCGCTTCGTTGCGCAGCTTGTCGATGAGTCGCCCGGCAGACACCGAGGCCGTCACTTGCTGCGCCGCGCCGTAATACGCCTGATAATAGTCATCGACGGTATGCAGGAACGCTTCGAGCAGGGCGATGCCTTCGTCCTCAATGGCGCGGTTGCCCCGCACGCCCGTGCCGTAGCGCAGCAGCGCATCCAACACGTTCTCGGTGCCCGGCAACCCTTCCAGGTCGACGGTGCCTTTGTAGAACCGGTGGAAACGCGGCGAGTCGGATTTCTGGTACTTGACGAAGTCTTCGTCGCGGTACTGGGCCGCGTCTTCGAGGACATGATCCACCACACCCGGCTCATGCGTGAGCGCATCGAGCAACAGATGCAGCCGCGCGGGCACCATCGCATCACCGACGCGCAGGGGCCGCCCCCGCGACGGATGTACGTACATCCACACTTCCTGCTGGTCGCGCTTGGCGGGGCGCAGCATCCCGTAGATCAGGCCGAGCAAAAAGGCCTGCCGAATCTCGCGGGCATGCTTCAGTTGCACCGCGTCGCCGATGTCGTTCATGTATGCCGGCAAGTGCCACCGCTTGTCGAGGTGCGACGTGACGACGCGGTGGGGATTGGCGATCATGGCCTTGCGCTGCCCGTCGTACGCCCGGAAATACGCTCCGGCCTTCGGCCCACCGCCTTGCTCGTCGCCCGCGCTGAACTTGGGCAGATCCGCCGCTTCGAGTCCGTAGGCCGCCCGGTAGCGGATGATTTCGTAGCGCGAGAAGGCGCTTTCTTCGATCTTTTCCTCGCCAAACCATTCGGCTTCTTGCTGTTCGTTCAGCACCTCCACGCTGTCGGGGTGAATCCCCCAGAAGGCCAGCGTGGCGATTTTGTTGGGCGTGGGCACAAACGGCTGTGCGAGGTTGTCGATCTCGCGGATGCGGTCTTGCAGGAACTGCCCGGTGTCGAGTTCTTCGCCGATGGGTGTGGTGAGGTCGGCCTCGCGCCGCATCGCGTCGATGACGTTGAGGTTGAGCGCTTCGACTTTGCGCACCTGCGCTTCGCACCACGCCAGCACACTCTCGCGGAAAAGCTGCTCCGTGGCACGAGCAGTTTCGGGACGCGTACGCTCGCGACGATGGCTTGCGCAGAACTGCCGGTACTGCCCCAGATACAACTGCTTGGCAATGTCGAGCGGCAGATCGTTGCGCGTAAATTGCAGCCGCACGTCGTCCCACACCTTCTCTTTCACTGCCTGCGAGGCCAGGACGAAGATCCGGGTTGGGTCGGTGGTGGCTTCGTGCGCCTTGCTGGTGCGGATGAGTTCCTCGCTGAGGCGGTTGCGCACGTCGCGCAGGTTCTGGAAGAACCGCTCCCAGTCGTCCAGCATCTGCCGGATGGCCTGCTGCACGTCGTTGAAGACGAGTTCGAGCAGCTTGCTCTGCTTGTACCGCCGCAGCGCTCCCAGCTGGCGGCTCGACTTCTCGAAGTACTCGTCCACGAAGTCTTTAAACTCGTTCTGGAAGATCTTGCCGAAGAAGCCCTGTTCCAGCGCCGTGCGCAGCCGGTCTTCGGGCGTCTCCACAAAGTCGAGCGTGTCAGGCAGGTCGTAGACGTTGTTGTAGCGTTTGATGCCCGCGAGCAGCTTTTCGTTCTGCACCGAGAGGTCGCGCACCTCGGCGTCGAGGCGTTGCAGCACCTGATACAACACGTAGCGCACGGCGACGGGGTGTAGCGGATCGGGCTGGCCCAGCATCCACGTGTTGAGGTGATGCGCCTCGCCCCGCACCGCCGTTGGGCGGTCGCAAGCCTGCGCCACCACTTCGTTTACCACGGCGACTTTGTACTCGTAGACAGCCTTGAGCACCTCGCGCTGGAGGTAGAGCAGGCTGTCTTCCACGCGGATGACTTCACGCTTGGCGTTGTCTTTGTCTTTAATGCGCCCCTCGTCGATCTGGCAATCCACCTCGGCCTGCTGGAGATCGAGATCGTTTTCCAGCACCTGCGCAACCCGGTCGCGGATGGCTTCGACGAACAGATCGGATTTCGCGTCGCCCAGGTTTTCTTTCTCGTCGATGCGGTAGCCGCTGCGGTAGACGAGCCGGAAGAACGGGTCGGGCTGGTCGGCGGTGGCGTACTGGTTGAGCAGCTTCACGTAGCGCTCCTCCAGCTTGGGTTTTTCGCGGAAGATGCCGTTTTGCAGGTCGCGTTCGTACTGGCGGAATTCCTCCTCGAAGTCGGCATCCAGCTTCAACCACTGGCCTGTGAGGCTGCTGGTGCCCCAGCGCAGGCTGCAATACTGCACGACGTCGTCATACGGGTAGACGAGTTGTGCCACGCCCGCGCCGCAGTAGCGGTTTTTGCCGCCCGCGCGGATGGTGCTGCGGATCTGGTTGTCCTCCACCGAAAAGCTCTCCGCCGAGAGCGGCGTAAAGAGTTGCAAATGGATCGCCTGAATCGCCTGCTCGATGTAGTTGCCGAAGCGGACGAGGTTCTGGTTACGCGCGTTGCGGAAGTCGTACAGAAAGGCGAAGTCGTACGGCAGGTGACGGCGCGAAAGCACCGGATCGCTGCCGGGCCGGTATTCCAGTTCGATGGTCACACCGTTTTTTCCGCCATCCACCGCGTTGTCGATCAGCGCGTCGAGTTCTTTGAGGCAGGCGTAGCCATTCGACTGGATGTTGGGCCACTCTTTTTCATCGACGAGGTTGGTGCCCGTGAGCGTGTCGGGAAGCAGGAACGTGCCGCGCACCAGCACGCTGCTTTGCCCGAATGCCTCGGCCAGCAGCTCGCGGACGTACAGCGCTGTCTGCAAGAAGATGCCCGAGCCCGTGCCGCCTGCCAGTGAGCAGACGATCATGACACGCACGCTCGTGATCAGGTCGTCGCCGGTGGCGCGGAAGACCGAGCGGATCTGGCGTTGCAGCTTATGCAGCTTGCCCTCCTCCATCGCCGCCCGGTAGGCCAGCCGCGAGACGATGCGCACCTGCCCCGCGCCTTCGGTGAGCAGCTTGCGGTGTAATTCGGTGAGGTCGGTGGGAAACCAATCGCCGATGGCATCGCCCGCCTGGTACAGGTACTGCCCGACGTTTTTGTTGGTACTTGTCTGCGTCACCTGATCGGCGGTGAGGTAGCGCAGGTGCCCGATGTCGTTGATGTTAGTATCGAAGGCGTGCACGGCGATGCGGTCGCGCCGCTCCGGCGGGATACGGTG
>JAUIDY010000243.1 GCA_030428385.1 Rhodothermia bacterium
CTCCGGGTTAAACGGGTTGGGGTAGACCGCCGAGAGCGCATGGCCCACGGGGATGTCGGCGGCCTCGCGGTTGGTGCCGATGCCTGCATCGCCCGTCTCCACCGCTCCGATGTCGCAGCCGCTGCCTTGCGGACGGCTTTCGCCGCGCTGGTCTACCGTCAGTGGGCTTCCGCCCAATCCTTCGCATGTCCCCGCGCTGAGGGCCGGGCTGCCATTTGCCGGGGGAAAGAAGAAGGTGCTCGCTTCATTGGTAAGTGCGCCCAGGAGCGGATTGAGCGGCTGACCGGGCGTTCCCACCAGATCATTGTTGGTGCCATTCGTAAACGACGACCCTTCGTTGATGCCGATGAGGTTGTTCCCTTCCGAGATCATGCTGCCATAGACCGCCACGTCCGGCCAAATCCGGCCACCTGGCGAGGCGTCAGTGTTATTCGCGATCAAGGTGTTGCGGAAGCGCACGACGGTGCCCTCCCCGATCAACACGCCCGCGCCGTCGCCCATGTCGACGCCCGCGTTGTCGCTGGTGTTGTTGGTGATGGTGACGTGTGCGAGTTCGTTGGCGTCGCCGCGCCCGATGTACAATGCTCCGCCGCTCTGTTCAGCGGTGTTGCCCGTAAAGGTGGTGTTTTCGGCCCGCAGGGCACTGCCATCATTAAACGTCGCAATGCCGCCTCCGCCTTGCGCGGCGCGGTTGTTCATCACCACGCTGCGGCGTATCTCGATGGGGGTGCCGAGGCTATTGATAGCCCCGCCGAAGTCGCCCTCCGACACGTTGTTATCAAAGATGGTGTTCTCGATCAGCGCTTCGCCGCCATTTTCCAGATAAATCGCCCCGCCCCTGAAGTCTGCGCGGTTGTTGCGCAAAACGCTGTCGTACAGGTGCAGGCTTCCGCCGCCAAAGACCAGAATCGCCCCGCCCCCACTGGAAAAGGCATAACCCTCCGTCATCGTCAGGCCGCGAATGGTCGCGGTGGCTCCAGCACTTACCCCAAAAAATCGATTGCCGCCATCCTGTCCGATGGCCCGCAGCGTGAGTTGGTCCGCACCCGGCCCGTTGATCACGGTGTCGTCTTCAATGCGGGGCAAAAAGCCCACCTCGATGGTGCCCGTCACAGCAAAGGCTACGGTATCTACACCTGTGGTGGTGCCTGTCACACAGGCGTCATAGGGCAGGTTGATAACGGCGGTCCAGAGCGCCTCGCGCAACGAGCAGTCGCCATCCACCTCCTGCTCATTGTCGAGCGTATTCACGGTGATGGTGACCTGGGCGTGCACCGTGCTGAAGGGCACGCCGAAAAACAGAAGAGCCAGAAGCAGTCTTGTTCGTATTGAATACATGATGGTTGTCCTTTTGGTGCTTACGTACTGTTCTTATCGCGCAAACACGTCCCCATTGGGTCATCGGACATAAAAATTATCCATTACCGCTGAAATCGGCAACGCATGAGCCGCCGCAGACACTGCTTCAGGTCGCCTCGGTCGTACGTCGGATCCAACTCCCGAATGCGGGTCAGGTGATGCTCGGCGTTAAAAATCAGCGGATCAACCTGTTCGGCCAACTGGGCGTCGTCGCCATCGGCTTGGTCCATTTCGTGGATGATGGTGTGGAGCAGGTGAACCACCATCTGAACATGGGCCCCGGCGGAAGTAGGGGGCACAGGAGCCGCCGGAACAGGGGGAAAAGGGCCATTTTCGGTCCAGGTGTAGGAAGAGGATGGGGTAGTAATAAAAGAAAGGGCTGTCATGGCGCATGATGTGTTGGTTGGGGGCTATCTCTTGAAACGAAAAAGCACGCCTCAAGGGGACACCACGCGTTTATTTGAGCAGCACGGCGCGGCGCGTAGCCACAAAATGCTCGCCCTCAACCCGCACCAGATACAGCCCACTCGGCCATGCGCTTGCTGCCAGCGTGTACCGG
>JAUIDY010000017.1 GCA_030428385.1 Rhodothermia bacterium
AAGACTGGCAAATCCTCTCGTTCCATCTCGACAACCTGCGGCACCCGTCGGAGGGCGCATACATGGTGCAGCGCCGCCCCAACGAAGTGGCCCACCCGGTGCTAGTGCTCGGGTTTGTGGGCATGGCGCTGTTTATGCTGGCGTTGTCGTGCTTCAACTACATCAACATCTCGCTCGGTGCGGCAGCCCGGCGGCTGAAAGAAATCGGGCTGCGCAAGGTGATGGGCAGCAACCGCAACCAGTTGATTATCCAGTTCATGGCCGAAAACCTGTTGCTGTGCCTGCTGGCATTGGTGCTTGGCATTGTGCTGGCGTGGGCTGTGCTGATTCCGATGTTCAACGCCCGGTTTGTTATTCAGATTGGGATGGCGTGGGGCGAAAATGCGCTGCTGTGGGTGTTTTTGATCGGCTTGCTAGGGTTTGTCGGCGTGGCTTCGGGCGCGTATCCGGCGTTTTATATCGCCTCGTTCCAGCCTGTGACCATCTTTCGGGGGCGGCAGCGGCTGGCCGACAAGACGTGGTTCACGCGAGTGTTTCTGACGTTCCAATTCATCCTTGCTTTCCTCACCGTCATCGGCGGGGCGTTCCTGATGCTGAACGGGCGCTACCAGACCTCGCTCGACTGGGGGTATCAGGCAGGACATACCGTAGTGGTGCCGTTGCAGAACAGCGAGCAGTTTCCGTTGCTGCGCGACGCGGCCCTGCAAAACGCCCAGATCACCCATGTCGCTGGCACAAACTCGCACATCGGCCACGGATTTGGCGGTACAACGACGGTCACGCGCAATGGCGAGAAGGAAGAAATCACGAGCATGTTTGTCGGTCCCGGGTATTTCGAGGCGCTGGGGCTGCGCCTGAAAGCGGGGCGTTTCTTCGAAGAGCAGCTAGACAACGAGACCGCGCTGGTCGTGAATACGGCCTTTGCGACAGCACAAGGCTGGGACAATGCGGTCGGGCAATCGCTGCCTATCAACGGCGAGCCACATACGGTGGTGGGCGTAGTGGAAGACTTTATGTTTTTCCCGATGCTCGGCACCCGCCCGCTGCTTTTCCGACAAACCGACGCCGCGAATTACGGCTATCTCGTGGTACGCACCAACGCCGAAAACACCACTGCGATCACTGCTTTTCTGGAAGACACGTGGCGGAAACTATACCCCGAGCAACCCTTTGATGCCTTTGTCCAAACCGACGTGTTTGATGACTTCTACGCGTCGTACTTCAACGTCACCAAAGGCTTTGGCTACCTCTCCGCGTTGGCGCTCCTGATTGCGTGCATGGGGCTATTCGGACTGGCAGCGCAGCATTTCTCCGGGCGGCTCAAGGAAGTGAGCGTGCGCAAGGTGTTGGGCGCGTCGGCGGGGCATGTGATCCTGCTCATCAACCGCCACTTTCTGATCCTGCTGCTGGTGGCAGGCGGCGTGGCTTCTACGTTTATGTATTTCGTCATCACGCTGGTGCTGCGCCAGTTCCCCGACTTCGAGTTTATGCCCGTCGGTCCCGGCCCGTTCGCCTTCGCCTTTATCGTGGTCTTTCTCACGGCGGCGCTGGCCATCGGCGCACAGGTCGCCAAAATTGTGCGTGCCAACCCGGCTGAGGTGCTGCGGAATGAGTGAGAATGGGAGTTTGGGGGTATGGGTGTGTGGGAGAGAGGGGGAAAGGGTGAGGGGGAATTTGATGAGGCGGGATTTTTTCTTGACGGCCCAGCCCCAACGGTTCACAACAAATAGATCCCGTTCTCCCACTCTCCCGCTCCCCCTTTCCGCACATCTCGAATCTTCAACCCTGCTCCGTCGTACGCGGATAGCTTTTTTGCCCCAACCACTTCACTTTTATGATCATGCCGAACCCCACATTGCGGCGTTGTACGTTATTTTTAGCGGTGTTTGTCTTTGTCACCGCTCCTGTCTTTGGACAGGCAGACGTGCCAGCGGCCCTGCCCCAGTCGGCCACGCCGTCGGCCTTCGACCAACCGGACCTGGTGCAGCAGTACCAGGAATCTATCACCGCGCAAGACCTCGCGTCGCACCTGTACCTGTTTGCCTCCGACTATTTTGAGGGGCGCGAGACCGCCACGCGCGGACAGAAGCTGGCGGCGTATTACCTCGCGTCGCAATACCGCAAGATGGGCCTGACGCCCAAAGGGACGGTCAACCCCGAAGACACGAATGCACCGTCGGCATATTTCCAGCCGTTTCCGTTGTATGGGCGGCGGCTGCAACGCGCTGAACTAAACATTAAGGTCGGCGAAGAAACCACGGCAACGGGCGTATTTACCCCCGACGGCGCGGATGGCAGCTTGTACGTCGCCTTCGGCAACCTGCCCCAGCAGAGCGGCGGGGTGGTGTTTGCAGGCTATGGTATCAGCGATGAGGCGCTTGGCTACGACGACTATGCCGCGATGGAGGCAGCAGGCATTGAGGTGCTGGGCAAGTGGCTGCTCGTGCTGCGCGACGAGCCGCTCCAGTCTGCCGACGAAAGCTTGCTGCCGACTGAAGACGGCGCTCCGTCCAAGTGGACCCGTCAGACCTTCGAGAAGCTACGCAGGGCCTATGGCGCGGGCGGCCCCGCGGGGATGCTGATTGTCTCGGACATTGGCCCGAATGCGGTGAACATGACGACGCGTGTGGCCGAGCGGGCCGCGCAGATTGCCAACGACGTGGACAACCTGTCGCTCAACGAGCAAGGCTTCAACCGCCCGTTCCCACCCGTCTACGCCATCTCCGCCGAATTCGCCAACCAGATCCTCGCTTCCTCTGGGCAGACGGTGCAAGACCTGCAAGCCCAGATCGACGGCGAACTGAAACCTGTTGTGTTTGAGGCTGAAGGTGTGACGCTCGAAAGCAAAATCGAACACGGCAGCTTCGAGACGAGCAGCGAGAATGTGCTGGCCTTTATCGAAGGCAGCGACCCGGTGCTCAAAGACGAAGTGGTAATCATTTCGTCGCACTACGACCACATCGGCATCAACGCGGCAGGCGATGGCGACCGCATCAACAACGGCGCCGACGACGACGGCTCGGGCACGGTGACGACGCTGGAAATCGCCGAGGCGTTTATGCAGGCTAAAGCCGATGGCTATGGCCCGCGCCGCTCCATCCTGTTCCTCAACGTCTCCGGCGAAGAGAAAGGACTGCTCGGCTCCGCGTATTATACCGACATCGAACCCGTGCTGCCGCTCGACAAGTCCGTGACGAACCTCAACATCGACATGATCGGGCGCTACGACCCAACGCACCCGAACGAGGAAACAGCGACGAACTACGTCTACATCATCGGCTCGAACCTGATTTCGCAGGAGTTGCACGACATCAACGACCGCGTCAACGACCTGACCGGCACCGACCTCGCCCTCGACGAGCGGTTTAACTCCAAGGACGACCCGAACCAGTTCTACCGCCGCAGCGACCACTGGAACTTCGGCAAGCACGAGATCCCGTTCATCTTCTTTTTCACCGGCACGCACGAAGACTACCACCAGCCCGGCGACGAAGCGCACAAGATCGATTACGACCGCATGGCCCGTATCGGCCAGTTGATCTTTGCAACGGCGTGGCAGGTAGCCAACCAGGACACGCCCCCGGAAGTCTCGGGTGCCGGATTTAACTAGAGCTAATATTTAGTCACTTCTCAAGGTCGCGGGATGTACGTCCCGCGACCTTTTTCTTTGCTCCTCTGGTACGATTCTTGATTTTGTATATCAGTCAATTAAGGAAGTACATCCTTAATTAAAACAATATCTTATACTAAACACTTTTACTTCTTGACAATAGCATGGCCGCCGTTTATGATTTTAGGGCCAGCCAGCCATAACACTGCCTTTTCCTCCCCTCTTTCAGGTAGTGCCCGGCACCCTTTTCAGGAGTGACACCTACAACATGTTTGTCTCTCGTTGACAACGTTGTTAACTATTAACGGGTACTTTTTTCCGGCTTCCGGACTTGCTCCCCACCTTTTTACCTATTCCTTTAAACCCCTGCTCCCATGAAACGAGGATACTTCGTTCTGGTCTTGTCAATGCTCGGCCTGTATGGCCTTCCCGCTTTCGCACAGACCACCCTGTTACCGGGTGAGTTGGCTATTATCAACCTCCAAGGGGACAAACCCGATGCGTTTATTTTTCTTCCCCTCGTTGATCTAGATGCGGGTACCATCATCTATTTTACCGACTGTGGCTCATCGGCAGCAGGAGCGTTCCCTTCTCCTTGTGGCGGCACCGAAGGGGCGGTACGATATCTTGCTCCGGCCGGGGGTATCACGGCGGGTACCGTTATTCCGTTTCCCGGCCCAAACTTTAGCACTTATAACGACTCCCGCATTACCGGAGCCTTTCGGGTGGGCAAGCGAGGAGATCAAATTTTTGCATTTCAGGATGCCAACCCCGCCAATGCAATACCGCCGGGGGCTGAACCCAGCTTTATCTTTGGTCTGAGTAGCGCGTCGAACGCCATTGCCGATTGCGATGAAACCGACATCAACCAAACCGATGCCCCCACCGTGCTTACGGGAGCAGGGGCCTATCTTGCCTTCGGTGCAGGAAGCGGATGCGAGGATGAGTTCCAAAACATTATTTTTAATGCGCTAGCGGTTGGATTTTCGTTTCCTTCTCCTGGCGCTGCCCTTGCTGCTTTTACGAATCCTGCAAATTGGATTGGCAGCAGCGACCCGCTCACGACAGCCTATATGAATGCGGCTTTGGCTATTACCGGCACGGGGAATTTCACGCTACCCGTTGAGCTTACTTCTTTTGAAGCCCTCGCCGATGGCAACAATGTACTGTTACAATGGGCCACGGCCAGCGAAACCAACAACGCGGGCTTCTCAGTCGAAATGCAAACCCCGGTGCAAGGCTGGCAGGAACTAGTCTTTACCGAGGGTTTCGGCACAACCAACACACCCCAGCAGTATCGCCACACGGTGGCTGCATTAACACCCGGCACCTATCACTTCCGGCTTCGTCAGGTAGACTTTGATGGTGCGTTTGCATACAGCCCCCAAGTGGAAGTGGTGATTGGCTTAACCGATTCCTTCCGCCTGACCGCACCGTACCCCAATCCCACTACGTCTGAGGCCAGTTTTAGTCTGATGGTGCCGCGGGCGCAAGAGGTCAGCGTTGCGGTTTACGATTTGCTCGGACGCCAGGTGGCCCAACTCCATGAGGGCAACCTGGAGGCGCATCATGCCAAAGCCCTGATGATGGATACGACAAACCTTGCCACCGGGCTTTACTTAATCCGAGCCGAGGGCGAGGCGTTTGTTGCCACCCAGCGCCTGGTGGTGGCCCGCTAGTTCATCCCGAACGTTTCAGGCGAGACAACGTTGGTAGGGGCGGCTTTTTGAGTCGCCCCTCCTTTTTTATACCGCCATGCTGAACGAAATCAAAGCCCTCGCCGACGACGTCTTCCCCGACGTGGTGCGCCTGCGCCGGACGATCCACCAGAACCCGGAACTCGCGTTTGAAGAGCACGAAACCGCCCGCCTCGTCATCGACACGCTGACGCCACTCGGCCTCGACATCCAGACCGGCATTGCCCAGACGGGTGTGGTGGCTACGCTACAAGGCAGCGTGCCGGGGCCGTCGGTGCTGCTGCGGGCCGACATGGACGCGCTGCCTATTCTGGAAGCCAACGACTTTGATTTCGCCTCGCAGAACGCGGGCAAGATGCACGCCTGCGGGCACGACGCCCACACGTCGTCGCTGCTCGGCACGGCGATGATTCTGAGCCGCCTGCGCGACCGGGTGAAGGGTACTGTCCGCTTCCTATTCCAGCCCAGCGAAGAACGGCTGCCGGGCGGCGCGAAGTTTATGATTGAAGAAGGTGTGCTGGACGGCAACGCAGCGGGACCCGCGCCGGACATGGTTTTTGGGCAACACGTCACGCCTGACCTGCCCGCCGGAATGCTGGGTGTGCGCAGCGGCATGTACATGGCCTCGGCGGATGAGTTGCACCTGACCGTGCGCGGCACGGGCGGACACGCTGCCGCCCCGCATTACCTGAGCGCCGACGCGGTGGTGGTGGCCTCACATATTATCGTGGCGCTGCAATCCATCATCAGCCGCCACTGCCCGCCCGATGTGCCCAGCGTGTTGTCCATCGGCAAAGTAATCGCCGACGGGGCCACCAACGTCATCCCCGAAACGGCCCGGATGGAAGGCACCTTCCGCGCCATGAATGAAGACTGGCGGTTTAAGGCGCATCAACTCATCGAGCGGGTGGTACAGCACACCGCGCAGGCGCACGGTGCCGAGGTGGACCTCGACATCAAGGTGGGGTATCCCGCTCTTTACAACCACCCCGATCCCACCGAACAGGTGCGGACTGCCGCCGAGGCATACGTGGGCCCCGACAACGTGGTAGACCTCGACCTGTGGTTTGCCAGCGAGGACTTCGCGTATTTCCTGCAACTGCGCCCCGGCACCTTCTACCGGCTGGGCACTGGCAATTCCGACAAAGGCATCGTCCACGGCCTGCACACCCCCCGCTTCACCATCGACGAAGACGCGCTGCGTCTTGGTTCGGGCTTTATGGCCTACCTGGCCTGGCAGCAGGGCGTGCAGACTGCCTAGCGCTTTTTCGATGACGGTTGACACTTGGTCCGATTTCTCGTCTCGACATTCCGAATGCGTAGCCGAGGGATCTCAACGAGGAGAAAAAGCTCCTTACGACGAGATCCCTCACATGCGTTCGGGATGACAGAAAAGTGAGTCACACGAAAAAGAAGGCGCCCTAACACCTGGTTACCTCAAAGCCCTCACCCTGTCTTCGTGCGACTCATGGTGGGTTGGTGCAACTCGTCACAGCGGCTGCATCCATATGCGACAAGCCTGTTATAAAGGGTTGTAGGACTCACCTACCCGTGGCTCATTCCGTATTTTTGAGGCATGTACATCATTCTTGCTGACAAGGACCTGGGGCTCATTCTATGAAAAATCTTTACTTGCTAATCGCCCTTCTGCTCATCCCCGCAGCGATTCCGGCTACTTCGGTTGCCCAACGCACCAGCGGTACGCTGACCGGGGTAGTGCTCGATGCCGACACCGACACGCCCATCACGTCGGCGACGGTGGGTGTCTGGCAAGCCCGCGACTCCATCCTCGTAACGGGCGGCATTTCCGACGTCGACGGACGGTTCGCCATCGAAGGCCTGCGCAACGGAGCCTATTATGTGCAGGTCAGCTTTGTCGGCTATCGCACCGAAACCATCACGGACGTCGCCCTGAGCCCGCAAGCGCCGCGTGTTGATATCGGGTCCATTTCTCTTCGGCCCGACACGCAGGTGCTCGATGAAGTAGAAATCACTGCCGAGCGCGCCTCCGTGCAGATTGAGATCGACCGCACCGTGTATAATACCGCCGACAACCCCGTGGCGGTAGGCGGCACTGCCACCAATGTGCTGGAAACCATTCCGTCGGTGGATGTGGATGTGGACGGCAACGTGAGCCTGCGCGGCAGCGGTAACGTCGCCATCCTGATCAACGGACGCCCCGCGCCTGTCAGCGCCGAGTTTATTTCCGCCTACCTCAAGCAGCTTCCCGCAGGCACCATCGACCGCGTGGAGGTTATTCCCAACCCGTCGGCACGGTATGAACCCGATGGCATGGGCGGCATCCTGAATATTGTGCTCAAAGAAGAGGTAGACCGTGGACTGGGCGGCACCGTGTCGGTGGGTGGCGACCGGCTGGGCGGCTACAACGGCACTGGCACCCTCACCTATGGGCGTGGCGACGTCAACATTGCCGCCTCCTACGGCTTCCGGCAGGAAGAAGGCAATTCTGGCGGTGACAGCTACCGCATCAACCGCTACAGCGACCCGCTGACCTACCTTGACCAGGACGAAGTGGAGGATGAATCCGAGACCGGCCACCAGTTTAGCCTCTCCGGCGACTACCGCCTAACGCCTAAAACAGCGCTCAACGCCTCGGCGCAGTTGGGCCTGCGGGACGAGTTGGAAAAAGAAAACAACCTCTTTCTGTTCCTCGACGCCAGCGAAGATCCGACGCTGGAATACGAGCGTTTGGTGGAAGAAGGCAGCAGCCGCTGGAACACCGACTTCCGGCTGGGCCTGACCCACAACTTTGCGCCCCAGCAGGCACAAGGCCAGCGCGGCGAGCGGGGTCCCCGCAAAGCCCACGAACTCACCATCGAAGCCCGCTTTAATGCCGACTCGAACGACGGCGAAGAACTGTACCGCGAGCAACTGCTCGCAACCACTGAACTGCGGCAGCTTCAGCGGGCCCTCACCGACCGCGGGCGGCAACGCGGCTCGTTGCAGATCGACTATGTGCGCCCGCTCGGCGAATTCCGGCTGGAGACGGGCTACAAAGGCGACCTCGAACTGATGGACTCGGACCTGTACTCCGAGACGCAGGACATCGAAACCGGTGAGTTTGTGCCTGATGTGGGCTTGATCAACACGTTCGATTTTGACCAGAACATCCACGCTGCGTATGGGCAGTTGGCCCGCGAATGGGGACCGCTAGGGGTACAACTGGGCGTGCGGCTGGAGTCGGCCACCACCACGTTTACGCTCCGCAACACCAGCGAAGATTACGACAACGACTACTTCAGCGCTTTCCCCAGCGCGTTCTTCACCTACGAATTGACCGAAAAGCACGTCCTACGCGCCAGCTACAGCCGCCGCATCAACCGGCCCCGAACGTGGTTCCTCAACCCGTTCCCTAGCTACGACGACCCGTTAAACATCCGCATGGGCAACCCCGCATTGCGCCCGGAATACGTCGATGCCATCGAAGCCGGGTATGTTCGCTACACCGATTGGGGCTCGGTCTCCCTGACGCCGTTTTACCGCCGCACCACCGACGTCATCCGCCGCCTCCAAGAGCTGCGCGAGGACGGCGTGACGGTGCGCACGGTCAAAAACTTTGACACGTCGTCGTCGTCCGGCATCGAACTGATCACGTCGCTTGACGAACTCAGCTTCCTCGATGGGTTGCGTGGTTACGCCAGCCTCGAAGGCTTCCGCGTCGTCACCGACGGCACCAACGTGGACACCGAGTTGCAGAACAACGCCTTTGGCTGGGGTGGGCGGCTCAACCTGAGCTACGCCATTGGCAACGTCGGTCGGCTGGGCGGGCTCGACTTCCAGACAACGGTCCGGTACCGCGCCCCGATGGACACCGAGCAAGGCCGCGTGGAAGCCCGCGCCTGGAGCGACATGGCGCTACGCCAGGAACTCTTCAGCGACCGTGCCAGCCTTTCGATCCGCGTCCGCGACGTGTTTGGTACTGCCGGGTTTGGCTTCACCATCGACCAGCCCACGCTGTACCAGGAGTTTAGCCGCAGCCGCGATGGCCAGCGCGTAGGCGTGACGTTCTCGTACACCTTTGGCAAGGCCAGCAACAACAACCGCCGACGCGGCGGCGACCGTGAAGGCGGTCCCGATGGCGGCGGGGGCGGTGGCGACGATATGGGCGGCCTCGAAGGATAAGCCGCACCATGGTGACACCTCTAACGGGCGGGCGGCTCCTCGCGAGCGGTCCGCCCGTTTTCTTTTTATGACCACCTTCTCCGCACTTCACAATAAATATCCTCGTGTCATCTCGAACAGCATGAGAGATCCCCCACGTTGGAACCTGCACAATGTCTTGTTCGAGCATTGTGCGAACCAGCAGCGTGGGAGATCTCTCCTCGCGATGCTCGTCGAGATGACAAGAAAAAACGTATTATCGTGTACTGAGATCGTGTATTAAGGATCATCGCCAAAGAATCACCAAACGATTATGCTACACATATTGCATTCGTGCGTCGGTGTTTTCACCTTGGGGCTGAATATGTGTAATTTGTGTTACCCCGTGTTTGCCCATGCTCGACTTTCCGCCGTTTCCCGGCTTCCGCGACGAAGCCTTTGCCTTCCTCCGCGCCCTCAAAGAGAACAACGACCGCGACTGGTTTAAACCCCGCAAGGCCACCTTCGACGACGAATTGCAATGGCCCATGCGGTGCCTGCTCGTAGACACGGCTCGCCGCCTTGCCGAGGAAGGCATCCCGCTCCTCGCCGACCCCAAAAAATCCATTTTTCGCATCTACCGCGACACGCGGTTCTCAAAAAACAAAGATCCGTACAAAACCCACGTCGGCGGCGTGCTATCGCGCACGGGCACGGCCAAAGAGCACGGCGGCGTTTACGTTCATGTAGAACCCGATGCCTCTTTTTTCGGCGCAGGCTTTTATCATCCCGACAAGACCCTGGTGGCGGCCTGGCGTGAGCACATGGTCAACACCCCAGCCGCGTTCCTGGACATGGTCAGCCAACTCGATGAGCGCGGGCTCGAACTGAACACCACGGACGACAGCCTCAAGCGCATGCCGCGCGGCTTTGAGGAATATGCCGACAGCGACGTCGCCGACTACCTGCGCTGGAAATCCTACCTCGTCGGCAAACCCATCGCCGACGAAGCCTTGCAAGCGTCTGACTTCACCGAGGCCGTTGTGCAGTTTACCAAAGATGTCCTGCCGTTTCTCGAATATGGCTGGGAACGCATGGATAGCATCACGATGCCGGCGTAGCGGGGCTGAGTATGGGTGTGATTGAGTATGGGTGTAAGGAGAAGTTTTCTCCCATTCTCACACACTCCCACACTCCCAAACCAAGGCCTCACTTCTTTCCCGCCCGTGCCGTATTCTGAGGCATCGTTTCGATCAACGTTGTGCCTCATGCGTCGTTTGTGTTTGCCGCTGCTCCTTTTCGGGTGCCTCGCGGCGTGTTCGTCTACCCAGCAGATTGAGACGGCTCCGCCACGTCCCGCTGTGGCGCTCTCGCCCGACACCACCGAGGCCATCCCGCAGGCGCTGCTGTCGGTCGTTGTTGAAACAGGAACCACGGCGTTGCCCGCTGATGTTGCCAGCCTGCGCCTGCGCATCGCGGAGATCCAGCTAAAACCCACCAACGGCGCGTGGACCAGCTACCCCGCCGCCGTCAACCGCTTCGAGTGGAGCGCGGGTAACCGCCTGCGCCGCACGGTTCTTTCGACCCAGATCCCCGCTGCTGCCTACGACTCAGTGGCAGTGGTGCTGGACGACCTCTACCTCACGTTCGACGCCAATGCGGGCGGTCCGCTCACTATGCCCCGCGACGCCCCCACGCAGCTGCCGCTAGCCTGGACCGCCACCCAAGAACGCCCCACCACCCTGCGCCTTACCTTCGAGCCTGGTGCCTCGCTGGTGCACACCCGCGACTGCCGCTGGATCTTTGCGCCGTTTTTTCTGGCTGTTGTGGAGTAGCCCAGCTATTTCATCAACATGACCTGCCGCGTCTCGGCAAACTGTGCCCCCGCGACCCGGATGAAGTACAACCCACTCGGGTGATCCCCCGCCTCCCACCTAAACACACGGCTCACGTTCGCCGCCACCTCGCCCCGGTGCAGCACCGCTACCCGCTGCCCCAACACATTAAATACCTCCACCGACACTGCCTGCGCCTGACCCACAGCCAGCGTGAATGTCGTCTCGGGGTTGAACGGGTTTGGATACGCTGCCGACAACTGGTACGCTTCCGCCATCGTGATCTCGACTTCCACCTCCGGGCTGTATGCAAACGCGCCATCGTAGTCTACCTGCTTCAATCGGAAGACGTGGCTGCCCACAGTGAGGCCCGCGACCGGATAGCGGTACGATTGCGGCTGCAACGTCGTGCCAAATCCTTCCACGAAACCCAATTGTACAAACGCGTCGTTCTCCGCCCTGCGATGCTCGATCTCAAAGCCCGCGTTGTTGGTCTCACTGGCGGTTTCCCAGTTCAGGCGCACGACTTCGCCATCGACCAAGGCTTCGAACAGGGTGAGTTCGACGGGAAGTTCTCCGGCGGACTGTCCTTCGACGGCCCCGATGTCGCAGGCGGCAGTACTATCGCCGTTGCCATCGGCGGGGCGGGGCTGTCCGCGCTGGTCGAGGGAGAAGGAGGTGCCACAGCCGAGGGCGCTGGTTTTGGAGCCGCCGTCGGCGGGGATGGCATCGACGGCGGGGCTGAGCGGGGAGGTGGGGATCTGGGTGAAGGTGGGGCCGCCGTTGTCTTGCAGCGGGCCCAGCAACGGGTCGGTGTTGATCTGGTCGCCCGTGGCGGTGAGAAAGCCCCCGCCATCGTCGTCGCTCAGGTTGTAGCCCTGCGACGTGATCGTTCCGATAGAGGTGTCGTCGGCGAGGTTCGCGCCATTGGCCCCATGTGTCAGAATGGTACCACTGACGGTCACATCCCCGATGAAACCGTCATTTAAGATACCCCCCCCCAGGCCGCTCGTCGCCGTATTTTCACTGATCGTTGCGTTTTGCACCGTTGTGGTGGCACCGAAACTGGTAATGCCGCCCCCTTGAAAAGCCGTGTTCTGGCTGATCGTCGTGTTCTGCACCAGGAGCGTGTTGCCACTGTAGATGCCGCCGCCCGTGCCACCGTTCGCGGTGTTACCGCTGATGGTGCTGTTTACCACCGTGGCACTGCTGCCTGACGTATTGAAAATGCCGCCGCCGTTGATGGCCGTGTTCTGGCTGATTGTCGTGTTCTCCACCGTCAGTGTGCTGTTGTTGCGGATGCCGCCGCCCGTAGCCAACGACGAGGCCGTGTTGTTCTGGGTGATCACCGCGTTGCGCACCGTCAGCGTGCCACCGTTGAGGATGCCCGCGCCATGATTACCACTCGGCACAAACCCGTTTGTTATCGTGAGGCCGCTGATCGTAACCGTGGTGCCCCCGCCGACCTCGAAGATGCGGCTTGTGGCGTCGCCGTCGATGGCGAGCATCGAGGCGCCCGGCCCGCTGATGGTCATGTCATCGGTGATGGTGGGCAACTGCATGCCGCCAAGCAGGATGGTGCCCGTGACGTTGGTCTTGTCGGATATTCCTGTGCTGTCGAATGCAACGACGCCCGTGCCCGCCATGCTGCTCGCGAAGGTGATGATGTCGGTGCCGGGCCGGGCATTGGCGTAGGTGATGGCTTCGCGCAGGCTCGTGCCGCTTCCAAGGAGCGGATCACTCGTGCCGTTGTATTCGTCGGTGGCGGTTGTCACCACCAGCGATTCGAACGTCTCCACCGCACCGATGTCGCTGTTGTCGCCGCCCGAAGCCGGAGCGATGCTGGTATCATCCTGAGGGCGCGTTCGGCCCCGTTGGTCGGTGCCCATGCCCGTGAGTTCTTTGCCCTTGTCGATGGCGGGGCTGCCGGGCATCGGCAAGTGCGTGGGGGTAGGACCGTCGTTTTCCTGGAGCGGACCCAGCATGGGGTCGGTGTTGAGTTGGTCGCCCGGTTCATCGAAGACGCTGGGTAGGCTGTTGTCATCGAGGAGGTTGTACCCTAGCGAGGTGACTGTTCCACCACCAACAACGTTAGCCCCTCCTGTTGCTCGCTTGAAGATATTGCCACCAAAGAACCAAGAACCATCGGCCGTTACGTTGCGGGGCGCATTCTGACTGAACGTAGAATTCAAAATCACCGTATCATCCCCGCCGCCTGTGCGAATGATCGCGGCAGATCCGCCCGTATTTTGGCTAAAGGTGGAATTCAAAACCGTCACCGGCCCGCCCCTAATCAAGATGCAACTTGCATCTACTCCCACGCCTGTATTTTGGCTAAACGTGGAGCCTTCTACGGTTAAGTTGGAAGTCGAAAGGGTAGTAATGGCAGCGCCAATATCAGGGCCGTTTTGACGGAAGTGGACATTCCGAACGGTCAACGTGCTCCCCGTCAAGATAGCTTGGGTCGTATTCTGAAGCGTAAGGCCGCTGATGGTGACCGTCGTGCCGGAAATAACGAAAAAGAGGCGACCATCGGCGGAGACCGTGCCGTCAATCGTAAGCACCGACGCACCTGGCCCGCTAATGGTCAGGTTGGTGGAAAGCAACAAGATATTACTGAGCGTGATGGTACCCGTCACGCCGCCATCGAACGTGATGGTATCGTCGCCGGGGTTGGCGTTGGCTTCGTCAATCGCCTCGCGCAGCGTGCAGTGGCTGTCACAAACACCATCGTCGATGTCAGCAGTGGTGGTCACCGTGTAGGTAGCGGCTTGCACAGTCGGAGTCGCCAGCAGCAGCACCCAAAGACCCAGAAAAAACGCAGAGCGCAACACGGCTATTTGCACTCCGGTGGTAAAAATCGTAGACAAAAGCATGGTGTACTTCGAATAAGTAGATGTCAAATGGTCGAATAGAGCCCGTACGGAAACGACAGACAACGACATACAACGACATACAACGACATACAACGACAGACTCGGATATGCCCGAGGGGCTTCCCTTTCCTACACGACGCTTATTCGGAACCGGCTCATCAGGAACACGGATACCCCAAGCCGGACAGACAGCGGAGAAAAGAGGGGATAACAGGGGCTGTCTGTGCGGCACCTGACCGTGTGGAGGGCGCGAGACAATAAGGGTTATTTCGAAGAAACGAAAGGACGTAGTCCATAATCTCCGGAAAAACCGTGGCGTTTCCAAGCTCGTAACAGATCCGCACGGCGTTAGGCCTGCTGCAACGCCTCGGCGATGTGCTGCGCCGTCTCAGCGAACGGGCGGAACGTGCAGCCCAGTTCCTCCACGGCTTTGCGGTTGGTGTACGGGTAGAACCGCGCCGACGCCTGTGCCAGTTCACGGGTCAGCTTGGGCGTGGTGAAGGTAAGCCGGGCGAAGGTCTCAGCGACAGTGCCCAGCACCTCCGCCAGCCGCGGCGATGCCATCCGGGCAGGGGGCTGCACCCCAAACGCTTCGGCGAGGGTGCCCATGATGGTTTTCCAGCGCAGGTTTTCGCTGCCGAGGAAATACCGCTCACCCGTGCGCCCGCGCTGCATCGCAAGGCGGTGCCCCTCAGCCACGTCGCGCACGTCCACCACATTCGTGCCGCCGACAGGAATGGCTGGAATCTTGCCATCGCGCACCCGCTCGCAGATCAGCCGCGTGTTTTCGCCGGAGCGCCCCACGCCGAAAATCAGCGCCGGGTTGACGATAACGGCATCCAATCCTTCGGCAATGCCCCGGTGGATTTCTAGCTCCGACAGATATTTCGAGTAGGCGTATTCGGTATTGGCCTGGGAGTCGCGCCACGCCGACGTTTCGTCGATGAGTCCTTCGGGCTGCGGCGGCCGTCCAAACGCGGCGAGGCTGGATGTATGCACCACGCGCTGCACGCCGTTTTTTAAGGCCGCATTCACCACATTGGCGGTGCCGCCCACGTTGATCCGGTGCAGTTTTTTCTCCTCGCGGCGTCCGCCAAACCCGATGTACGCCGCCACATGGTACACCTGCGCCACCCCCACTATCGCCGCCAACACGCTGTGTGCATCCGTCACGTCGCCGATGTGGTGTTCCACCGACGCGTCCGCCTCACTCAATAGGTCAAGCTGCGACGTGCCCCGGCGCAATACCCGCACCTCGGCTCCGTCAGCCAATAACTGTTGGACGAGTTCCGCCCCCACCATCCCGGTTGCGCCTGTGACCAAGACCTTCATTCAAACTCCAGCAGCAGGTCGTTTTTGGCGACGGCGGTCCCTTCCTCCACATGGATGGCCTTCACCACGCCATCGCCGCCCGCCCGCAGTTCATTCTCCATCTTCATCGCTTCTAACACCAACAAGGCCTCGCCCGCTTTAACGGCCTGGCCTGGCGTCACCTCTACCCGTAGTACCAACCCTGGCATGGGAGCCCGCACTTCGCGCTGGGCGGCATCGTCTCCGGCATCCAGCCCAAACCGCTCCATCAGCAGGGCGCGTTCGTCTTTCACCCGTACGTCGGTAGTTCGCCCGTTGAGCGTGACGCGGGCCGATCCATCGCCCGGTGCATCAATCACCACCGGGATACTGTTGCCGTTGAATATGAGCAGGTAGTGGCGACCCGACACCTGTTCAAACGCATAGGTGGTGGGCTCATCGTTGACAAACAATGTTTCTCCCTGCCAGCGGATATCGAAGGTACGCTCACCAACGAGCGCCCGGTAGGTACTTTTTCCGTTCATAAACCTCCCCGAGTGAATGGAACGCCATCGAAGATACAAACGCCGTAGTTTTAGCGTGTCCGCCAAATCATGGAGTTTATGTGGTGTTTCTCCCGACATGGAGCCCGCTTTCACCCCCGAGCTGCTGCTACGCGCCTATGAGATCGGCGTCTTCCCCATGGCCGAGCCCGACCACGGCACCATCTACTGGTACCGCCCCGAGCGGCGCGGCGTGCTGCCGCTTGATGCGTTCCATGTGCCTAAAAACCTGCGCAAGACCGTTCAGCGCGGGGTATTTCACGTCACAACCGATCATGCCTTCGAGGTGGTGATGCGGGCCTGCGCGGATCGGGATTCGACCTGGATCTCGGAGCAAATCATCGAGACGTACACCACGTTGCATCGCTGGGGGTATGCGCACAGCGTAGAATGCTGGCAGGACGAGCAACTGGTCGGCGGCCTGTATGGCGTGGCACTCAACGGCGCTTTTTTTGGCGAGTCGATGTTTCACCGCGTCACCGACGCCTCGAAGGTGGCGCTGGTACATTTAGTTCACCGGCTGCGGACCGGTGGGTTTTTGTTGCTCGATACGCAGTACACCACCCCCCACCTGGAGCAATTTGGCGTCGTCGAGATCCCGCGTCAGGAGTACGAACGGCGGCTGGCGCAGGCGCTACAAGTGGAGGCGCGGTGGTAACCGGGTTTATGCCGCATTTTCTTCTGTTGCTGTAGTGTTGTTTTCAGGAACTGGGTGCTCGTTAAAAAGGTCGTGAGCATCTTGCGAGGTTGTTGGTTTTTCGTCTTTTCACCGCGGAACGAACCAAACGCCGGTGACGATTAGCAATGAGTAATGAAGGATGAATAATTACGCATTGCCCATTAGTAATCACTCCTTTGACTAAAGCCGCTGCCACAGCTCAGCATCGAGGAAGGGGAACGTGGTCATTAAGAATGCATGCCACGTTCCCCCTTCCAATCAATACGTACAGCGATAAAAGATGGAGCCTCGTCCTCATTAGCCGGTAGAAGGCTCCTCCATCAAAACCCGGACTCTGATGCGTTTCCTCTTTACCTGTTGCGTCGCCTTGCTCGCGCTGGCCTGCGAACCCGAAGCGCCCGCTGCCCAAGACGCGCCGCCGCTAGAAACGGCTACGGCTCCCAGCGTGGCCCCTGATGCCGCCACCCAGCAGCTTTTTAATGCAACGATGGCCTACGCCTCCACCAACGGCTTGCACAATCAGCCACTCGGTATGGTGATGCAGGAAATCGGGCTTCAGTTCAGCGGCAAACCCTACGCAGCCGGTACCCTCGATGCCCCTTCCACGGAAACGTTGGTGGTAAAACTCGACGGGTTCGACTGCGTGACCTACGTGGAGACGGTGCTGGCGATGGCACAGGGCGTAACCGCAGGCGACACCACGTACGCGGGCTTCACCAACCGCCTCGAAACGCTGCGCTACCGCGATGGGCACTTAAACGGCTATCCCAGCCGCCTGCATTATTTCTCCGAATGGATTGCTGATAACGAGACCCGCGCCCACGTCACCAACCTCACTGATGAACTAGGCGGCGAGCGCCTGGACAAGCAGCTGACGTTTATGGGCACCCACCGCGAAAGCTACCCACGCATGGCGACTGACGACGACGCCTTCGCACAGATCCGTGCCATGGAAGACCGCCTCGCCGACCTCGCCATCTATTACATCCCCCAGGACCAGATCGCCACGGTATACGACCAGTTGCAGGCGGGCGACATCATCGCTACGGCTACCCACATCGACGGGCTGGACGTGACGCACACGGGGCTGGTCTACAAAGACGGTGATCAGACCGGGTTTTTGCACGCCTCACTGAACGACGGCGTCAAGGTTTCGCCGGATCTTCAAGCCTACATTCAGAACAACAAAAGCCAGATCGGCATTGTGGTAGCCCGCCCGCAGCAGTGACCCATGCTGGTGCAAACACGCCTCGTTTTCCCCATTTCCCACCCTTCTCACACTCATGGATATCCACCGCATTGGTGTCTATACAAGCGGAGGCGACGCCCCGGGCATGAATGCCTGCGTCCGCGCTGTCGTCCGCGCTGCCGTCGCCCACGACCTCGAAGTGATTGGTATCCGGCGCGGCTACGCGGGGATGATCGACGGGGCCTTTGTAGAAATGGACGGACGCTCCGTCTCGAATATTGTGCAACAAGGCGGGACGATCCTCAAAAGCGCCCGCTCCGAACGCTTCCGTACACCCGAAGGCCGCGCCCTTGCGGCAGAGAACCTCAAAAAGGTAGGCATCGACGCGCTGGTGGGCATAGGCGGCGACGGTACGTTTCGCGGGGCCGCCGTGTTTTTCGAAGAACACGGAATCCCTATTGTTGGATGCCCTGGCACCATCGACAACGATCTGTTCGGCACCGACGAAACCATCGGCTACGACACAGCACTCAACACGGCCGTGGAAAACATCGATAAGATCCGCGACACCGCCGACGCGCACAACCGCGTGTTTCTCGTCGAAGTGATGGGCCGCGACTCAGGCTTCATCGCGCTCAACTGCGCCATCAGTGGCGGGGCCGAGTTGGTGCTGATCCCGGAGATGTTTACGGAGATGGACGACATCAAGGAACGCATCCTTTCGCTGATGACCGCGCAGTCGCGCTCGTCCATCGTGGTGGTGGCCGAAGGCGAAGACCAGGGCGGCGCGCACCAGATCGAGTTGGCGCTGCGGGCCGATGACGCCTTTTCCAAGATCGACCTGCGCGTATGCATCCTCGGCCATACCCAACGCGGCGGCTCCCCGTCGGCCCGCGACCGGGTGCTGGCCAGCCGCCTCGGTGCCTCCGCCGTCGAAGCCCTCCTCGACGGCCATACCTCGGTGATGGTCGGTGTGGTGAACCACGACATCAAGATGACGCCCCTGCGCAACGTGTGGAGCCGCAAGAAAAACATCAACTACGAACTGCTGAAGCTGACGCAACTGCTTTCGTAGGGTTGCCGGTTGTTTGGGGGCTATCGGCGGTCAGCTATCGGCTATTTTGTGCACAGGGCATGGCCCCGCCCCAGCCTTTGGGCCGGGCACCCTCACGTTTCACGTTTTACGCTTCACGAGCCCATGACCACCAAGCATTTTCCTCCCATCGGCGAGGCCGCAGGCAAGAAACAGGAAGTTGAGCAGATGTTCGACGCCATCGCGCCGAAGTACGACCTGCTGAACCGGGTGCTGAGCATGGGCATCGACCAGCAATGGCGCAAAAAGGCGGTGCGGCTCCTGCAACCGGAAAAGCCGCAACACATCCTCGACGTGGCGACGGGCACCGCCGACCTGGCGCTGCAAGCGATGACGCTAGAGCCGCAGCACGTCACGGGCGTAGACATCGCCGAAGAAATGCTGGCCGTCGGAAGGGAAAAAATCGCGGCCCAAAACCTCACGGACCGCATCACGCTCCAACGCGGTGATGCCGAAAACCTGCCGTTCGACGATGCCTCGTTCGATGCCGTGCTGGTGGCCTTTGGTGTCCGCAATTTTCAAGACCTGGATGCGGGACTTCGCGAGATGCACCGTGTGCTGCGTCCCGGCGGCGTGTTGGTAGTGCTGGAGTTTAGCAAACCACGGGCGTTTCCCATCAAGCAAGGCTACAACTTCTATTCGCGCCACATCCTGCCGCGCATCGGACGCGCCGTTTCCAAGGACAGCGGGGCGTATGAATACCTGCCTGCGTCCGTCGCTGCCTTCCCCGACGGCGAAGACTTCCTCATGCGCATGCGCGCTGCGGGCTACCATGACCTCTCGCAGCAGCCGCTCACGTTCGGCATCGCCTCGCTGTATAAAGGCCGGGCGTAAAGAACAAGCGAGGGCGTTTCCTTTTCCCCCATGTGTCATTCCGAACTTGATTCGGGATGACGAGGTGGAAACGTTGTTTGGTGGATCAAAGGTCGGGCGAAATACCGCTTCTGAAAAAAGCAGGTGCAAGGTACTTAGGCCCATGATCCTCTCTGACAACACGCTCGGCTTTGCTCGCTTTGTTGTCTGTCTCTCCTAAAGACATAGGAGAGACAGATTGCTGAGGAACGAAGGTGAGGCAGCAATCGGAGAGGTTGAACCAAACGATGCCCTTCCCTTTCCTGGATCTGGTAAGGTTCGTCGTTTTTGACCTTGAGATTGCGTCGCAAGGCGGTTAGATTAAAAACACCATCAGGACACCCGACTTATTGTTTCACTTCTTTGGAGGATGCGATGAAACGCTTATTCCTCGTCGGTTCTGTTGGTCTGTGGTTTGCCCTCGTCGCCCCGGTGGCCGTTGCCTGCACCTGTGTCCCGCTCCCGCAGCCGGAGCAAGCCTTTTCCGAAGCCACGCTGGTATTCTCCGGCACGGTGCTGGGCTTTAGCGACGCGGACAGCACCGACTTTATGATGTTTGTTAACTTCGATGTGCGCCGCGTGTGGAAAGGCCCCGCAAACGGACACCAGGAGGTGCAAACGGCGGGATATGAAGGCGTGCCCAACACCGCCGCGTGTGGCTATCCGTTTCAGGTGGGCGAGACGTACCTCGTATACGCCCACGCCTACGGCCCCGACGGCGAAATCGAAGCCTCGTCGTGTACCCGTACCCGCCTGGTGGCCGATGCCAGCGAAGACCTGGCATTTCTGGGCGAAGGCACGACGGTAAACACCGAATCGCCTGAACTCCCGCTCGTCTCGTCGCTGGGCAATTACCCCAATCCTTTTGCCCGCACCACCACGGTTTCCTTCACCCTCGAAGCCTCTACTGCTGTCATGCTGAACGTGTATGATCTTGCGGGGCGATTGGTTAAGCAGAGGGATCTTGGTGTTCGCAACGCCGGGACCTATGCCGAACCGCTCGACCTAGGCACGCAGGCCGCAGGCATCTACTGGTACGAAATCCAAACTGGCACCTCGGCTACCCGTCAACCGCTGCTGCTGGTGCGATAAACAAAAAGGGCGGCTTGCGTTGGTGGCAAGCCGCCCTTTTCCCTTTCTAATCGTCCGCCCCATAATCCTTTAGGATCTTCTTGGCGCGGGCCTCGCCGATCTGGTTAATCAGCTTTTTGGCCTCGTGGTCGTCGCGCAACGTTTTGGACAGCGTGATGGACGAGCCGACGCAAAACAGCAACCCCATCCCCATGTAGCCTTTCACCCACAGCACCGTCGGCAGCATGGCGATCCCCGCTGCCATGGCACCGACCGACAGCAAAAACGCGGCTTTGACGTAGAACAGCCATGCAGAAGAATCGCGCTGAATCCCTTGTTCGTGGTTCATGATGACACCTATCGCTGGTTGTAACTATCAATGTTGACAACGTCAACTTAAATTCCATTGTTGACATTGTCAACATAGGTGGCGATTTTTTTCTATGGCTCCTTCTAAAACGACCTATCACCACGGCGATTTACGGGCGGCGCTGCTGCAAGAAGCCGCTGCCCTCATCGAAGAAAACGGCACCGAGGCGGTGACGATGCGGGCGCTGAGCGAGCGCGTCGGGGTTTCGCGGACGGCGGCGTATCGACATTTTGCGAACAAGACGGACCTGTTGGGCGCAGTGGCCGCCGAAGGATTCCGGGAGTTGCGCGAACGGCTACACCGGGTTAACACTCCCTCGGCGGCGAATCCAGAAGATGGCTTTGTCGCGATGGCCCAGGCCTACGTGCAATTTGCTGTGGGGCACCCCGCCTACTACCGGCTGATGTACGGGCGCGACGCGCTGCAACGCGATCAGTACCCCGACTTGCATGCCGCTGCGAACGCGATCTATGACGAGTTGGTCACGCTCATCGTCACCTACCAGCAGCAGGGCTTACTCAAACCCGGCGATGCCAAACCGCTCGCGTACGTCGCGTGGAGTCTCGTGCATGGCCTCGCCGCGCTGATCATCGACCGGCAGATGGAAACCCCGCCTGACGTGGATGCCCTCGCTCAACTCGCGCTCCACACGTTGCTTCAAGGACTGCTACGCTGACGCCCTACCGTACCCGGATTAAGAACTGCGACTCGCGGATGCTACCCGTTTCGAGGCCGTAGACGTACACCCCTGCCGGAAGACCCGCCGCGTCCAGCTGGTACTGGTACGTGCCCGTCGGCATCGAGGCATTCACCAGCGTGGCGACTTCCTGCCCGAGCAGGTTAAACAGCCGTAGCCGCACCGGCCCCGGTTCCTGCACCTCGTAGGTGATGGTGGTCTGCGTGCGCACCGGGTTGGGATAGCTGGCGTGGAGCAACGCCGGGCGTGGGAGTTCGGCTTCTTCGGTTGCCGTCACCACCGCAGGCTGCGTGGAGCGGTACAACGCATCGGGATAAAATCCGATGTAGGCATAGCCGTCGGCGTCTATTTCCAACGCCATAGGTCTTAAATCTACTTCCAAAGCGGGGCCTACATCGTGCCAGGTATCACCGCCATCTTCCGAATAAATGATCTGAATGCTCCCGCCCTCACGAATAGCCGTAAACACCTTTCCGTTGGAGACCGTCCAGGCTCGGGGAACCCTTTCTTGACACTCCAGAGAGCAGGGAAACAATCCGTTGATGCGTTCCCACGTCTCGCCGTTGTCTCTGGACCGAAACGTTCCATACCCTGCTGTCGCACTGGTTTTGGGCGCGGCAGCACCACCGGTCAGAAACAAGCTATAAAACAGGGTACCAGTCCCATCAATGACAAGATCGGCAGGCCAATTCTCATCGGGGGATTGCTCTTCTTGTGTGGGCAGGCCGTCATCAAAGCGGGTCCAACTACCGCCTTGATCCTGGGTGCGGTACACAAATGCCCAACCCAAGGTCGCTGCCATGATGCCGCCGTTCTGCGTCATCGTGAGGCGATACCCTGCAACCTCATATTCATGCTCTCCCACTACTTCGATGGGGCTCACGGTTTCCCACGCCTCATCTCCCTGACGATAACGGTTTATGCCGAGTTCGCTTCCCACAAAAAGCGCCTCTTCTTCCTCACTGTAGATCATGTCTGATGGGGACGCCCCAGAGCGCCGTGGACCATAATTTTCCCATGTCTCGCCATTCGCGGAATAAAAAACATGATCCCAATACGTAGCCCACACCCGACCATCTGGCATTGCAAATAAGGCATATATCTTTCGCTGCCCTCGGTCGTCAGGTAAAGCTACCACATCCCACGTTTCGCCATGATCACGTGACTCATAAAGGCCTCTCCACGTCCCCGCATAGACCCTGCCATCCGGGACTGACGCGAACAGGACATTCGGAACCCATGCATTTTCGATTGCTTGGATGTCTACGCCCACCACCTTTTCCCAATAATCTGTCGCCGGTTGTCCCATGGCAGCGGTCGCCAACAGGCATCCCAGCACCAACACATATCCGCTTCTTTTCATGACCAGCCCCCGATAAAGATGTGACGAGAAGCACATCCACTAACATAGAGGTTGGCAGGCTATGAATCCAGCTACTTCGGTGTAACGATTACTCGTACCGCAGCGCCTTGACGGGGTCGGTGAGGGCAGCGCGGAGGGACTGGTAGCTGACGGTGAGCAGCGTAATCAGCAGCACAATGCCGCCTGCCCACACAAACGTCGCCACGCCGATGTCGATGCGGTAGGCGAAGTCGGCGAGCCAGCGGTTCATGGCGAGGTACGCCAGCGGAGCCGCAATCACAAACGCCACGCCGATGAGCTTGAGGATGTCTCTCGACAGCATCGTCACGACGGCGCTGACGGACGCGCCCAGCACCTTGCGCACGCCGATCTCTTTGGTGCGCTGCTCGGTCATAAACGACGTCAGTCCAAACAGCCCGAGGCACGCAATCAGGATGGCGAGCGCGGCGAAGTACCGAAACACATCGGCCAGCTTTTCCTCAGCGCGGTACAGTTGGTCGAACGTATCGCCGACGAATGCATAGCGAAACAGTTCAGCGGGGCGGCGGCGGTGAATTTCGTCTTCGAGGAATGACAACACGGCGGGGATCTGACCGCCCTGCGCCCGCACGAGCAGCATGTTGCCCACGCCGGGCCGCAGCGGAATCACCAGCGGCTCGATCTCGGTGTGCAGCGAGGCAAAGTGGAAGTCTTCCACCACGCCCACGACGGGTCCCGCGAATCCATTCCAGTCCAGCACGCTGCCAATGGGTTCGTCGAGTTCCAGCCGGGCCACGGCGGCTTCGTTGATGAGCCACGCGTTGGTATCGGCGGGAGCGCTGCGCGAGAACGTGCGTCCTTCTACGAGGTCCACGCCCAGCGCATTGATGTAGTCATGATCCACGCCCCATGCGATGCGCATTCCCACTCCTTCCCGCTCGCCCTGGCCCACCACGTGGATGTTTTCCACGCTGTACCGCTCGCCCGGTGCATCGGCGGCCAGCGACACCTGCGAAATCCCCGGATGCCGCCGCAGTTCTTCCTTGAAAGCATCGAGGTCGGTCATGATCGTCTCTCGCAGTCCCCAACTAATACGCACGTTGATCACCTGCTCCTTGTCGAAGCCAAGCTGCGTAGTGCGGAAATACTCCAGTTGATCGCTGACAACAAAGGTGCCGACAATCAGGAAAATGGATGTGACGAACTGAAACACCACCAGCCCCTGCCGCAGGCGACCCAGGTGCGATGTGCGGTGCGCCTCGCCGCGCAAGGCTTTGGTGGGATCGAAGCCGGAAAGCACCAGCGCCGGATACCCGCCCGAAAGCAAGCCCGTCATCAGTAGCATGGCGGCGAGGCCGAACAATACGGTCGGATGTGCCAGCGTCGCCAGCGACAGCGTTTTGCCCGCCAGATGGTTAAACGGTCCGAGCAAGAGCCAGGTCAAGAGTAGCCCCAGTCCAAACGCCACCGTCACCATCAGCGCCGCTTCGCCGAGGAATTGCTTGATGAGTTGCCACCGCCCCGCGCCGAGGGTTTTGCGCACGCCCACCTCGCGCATCCGCGTGATGGCCCGGGCAGTGGCGAGGTTGACAAAGTTGACACACGCGATGAGTAGCACAAACAGCGCAATGGCGGACAGGATATAAACGTACGCGACGTTGCCGTTGGCCTGATACTCTTTCTCCAACCGCGAATGCAGGTGGATGTCGGTCAGCGGCTGTAATTCCAGACGGGCGTTCTCCGCCACCGGGGTATCAAAAACGCCTTCCAGATACCCATCGAGAAAAGCAGGCAGCTTGCTTTCGGCGACGGGCAAATCATCGGGCGACCGTAGCTGGACGTAGGTGTACATCCCCGCCCAGGTCCGGCTCCGCATGGCCCATTCTGCCTGATCCAAAAACGTGCGCAGCGGAACGAGGTAATCAAACGGCAGGTGTGTGGTCGCGGGCAGGTCTTCGATGACGCCCGTCACGGTAGCTTCCAGCCAGCCCTCGTTGATCTCAATCGATTCCCCGATGGGCGACGCCGCACCGTACAGCCTGCGCGCGAGGCTTTGGGTAATCACCACGCTGCCCGAAGCATTGAGGGCCGAACGGGGATCGCCTTCGACAAACGGCAGCGTGAATACGTCAAACACCGTGGAATCGGCAAACACCCCCGCCACCTTATCGAAGGTATTTTGCCCCGTTTTTATAATCGTGGACGTCCCCAGCGGATAGATGCGTGCCATCTCTGTGACTTCGGGGATTTCATCGCGCAGGCTCGGTCCGAGCGGTGGGGCGGTGGCTGCCCAGTGGCGGTCGATGGACATCGAAACCGCTGTGGCCCGGTACACGCGGTCGGCCTCGGTGTGATGGCGGTCGTAGCTCAGTTCGTGCTGGACATACAGGAAAATGAGCAGGCAACACGTCAGCCCGATGGCCAGGCCGGAGGTGTTCAGAAACGCGTAGCCCACATGGCGGCGCAAGGAGCGGAGGGCAACGGTGAGGTAGTTTTTGAGCATAACAGGACCCGTGGCGGTGATATAATCAGGGGCTTGGCGACGCAGCAAGGCGGGGCGAAACGAGCGCACCACGTCGAGCCAGAAACAGGCGTTGGCCTTCCAGCGCGGCTGGCGACACAGACGCCGGGCAAAAAGCTCATGCAGGTCGCCCTGCACCTCTTCGAGTTTGTCGGGCGCACAGAACCATGCCAGCAGGGCATCGGCAGCGCGGGGCGGCTGGGGTAGATGTGGCTTCATGCCCGTCCTCCCCGCAACGCCGGATCGAGCACGAGGCCCCACAGCTTGTCGCGCAGCGCCCGTGTCTCGCGAAGCGCCTGGTCACCGGCACCGGTGACCTGAAAAAGCCGCTTGCGCCGCCCGCCGCGTTCGGGCGTGGGGTCGCCCATCTCGGAGCGCAGCAGCCCCTTTTTTTCGAGCCGGTACAACGTCGCGTGTACGGCGCTGATCGACGCCTCGCGACCTGCCTCCTGTGCCAGAGCTTCCTGCACCCGCACGCCGTAGGCTTCGTCGTACAGCATGCCCACGCTGAGCAGGACCAGTTCCTCAAATTCGCCGAGGTGAGTGCCTTTCATACCGCGCCCGTTCCGATGACCAATGCCACGCGCTACGGGCCGCTTCGTTTATTAGTTTCATGTTTGTAGATAAAATATCTCCTCAATGTAATTGGCCTTAGCAAAATCGGCGTCTCGGACGCGAAGCGGAGGGAGCGACAAGCGCAACTTCCTGTTTGAGCGCAGCGCCAGCGGAGCGAGTTTGAAGTTGTGCCGCTCCCGCAGCACAGTGTCAGCCGATTTTGGTGGAGCCTCGATCTTTTGGTTCTTTGGGATCAAGCCAAAAGAACGTCAAACAAGAGAAGCAAGCGCCTGAACCGCCCTCTGCTCATCGCAACTGCACCACATACGCCGCGCCCGGCTCCTGCTCAGACGCCCGCCCGATGAGCGCCAGCGAACCCTCGATGTCGATGTCGGTGCCAAAGGCCACCTCGCCGATGTCTACAATGTGCTGCTGTTCCCATGCTTCGGCGGTGGGGTTGTAGGCAAAGACATACACGACGCGGTCGATGTTGAAGTCCTGCCCCAGTTGCTCGTCGTAGCCTGCAATCAGGGCCCGGTTGCCGTTGAGCGAGACGGCAGAGCCAAATGCACCGTGGTCGTAGGGTGTCACGGGATTGAGCACAGCGCTTTGCTGCCAGGTGCCGGTGGAATCGCGCCGGTACATGCTGGCTTCGCCCACATCGTTTGTCCCGGCCTTACTTTCACCTACGAGCAGACGGTCGCCGTCCAGCGCCAGCGTGATAAAGAAGTCGTCGATGCCACCAAAGCGAGCGGCCTGCTCCCACATCCCAGACGCCGGGTCGCGCTCGAAGATGTACACCGAGCCCGGCGCGTTTCGGAAATACGTGGAGGCCGTGATCGCCGCGCGGTCGCCATCCAGCACCGCGTTGCCGCCGAAGACGCCAAAGGCGGGACCCCGGCTTCCCGTGAACCGCGCCACCTGCTCCCATTGCCCCGTCTTGGGACTCGGCTCGAAGATGTAGGCCGCACCGCCATATTTGCCATCCGACGGGTCGCCCCAGGAGGTAATCAAGGCGCGGTCGCCATCCAGCGCGACCGACGCGGCAAACGCACCCTCGTCAACGGTTGGATCGACGGTGAGGCGGGCGATTTGCGTCCACGCCCCCGTGGTGTCTTGCTCAAAGAGATAGGCCGCGTTGGAAGCGGCGGAGGCAAAAAAATCGGCGGAGGCAGCGATCAGCGCCCGGTTGCCACTCAGCGCCACCGAGCGCCCGAAGAATTCGCCCGACAGGCACACGCTCGGCGTCAGGCGCGCAGTCTGCATCCACGTGTTCGTGCTGTCGCGCTCGAAGACATACGCCGCGCCTGCGTTGTCGCCGCATATTTCCTCGCCGCTGGCTCCCACCAGCGCCCGGTCGCCGTCAATCGACACCGCCACGCCAAAGAAGTTACCCCGTGTGGTGTCTGGGTGCGGCAGCTTGTCGATCTGGGCTAACGCCGATGGCGCACTACCCGTTACTAGGACAAGCACCATCAGCAAAGCAACAAAAGGAGAAAAGCGAGACATATAAAAAAGCAAAAATCTTACGCTGCAGCCGACTTCCACGCCTCGAAGGCTTGCGCCAGCGACGCCTCGAAGGCGTCAGGCGCATCCACCGCAAACTGAAGACGGGAGATCGTTTTTTGATATCCATACAATCCGTGTGCCACCACGGGCTCCGTCAGCGTGAGCAAATACTGCGGCGCGCCGAGGGGTGTCACATTAAGGAGATGCGTGGTTTTACGCGGAAGGGGATACTCGTGCGCCCGCCAAACCGCATCAATGGCCGAAAACGGGACGTGGATGGTCCATCGCAGCCCCGAACGGACCACCACGCCCTCGGAACCCACCGTAATAGGGCGGAGCCGCGCCGCCTGAATCTCGGCGAGGCCCCATAACATACCATAGGCGCTGAGCCCGGTCAGCACCCACGCTGCCACCGCGCTCCACTGCTGCACCAGCACATGCACCGCCACCATTTCGACACAGGCAGCGACCAGTATTGCGGTCACCACCACGCCATAGCTACTCCGCCGGTGCGAGGAAAAGCACGGCGCTCCCTGCGGTGTTGCACGCCGCCATCCCGTCAGGGCGTAGGCAAACACACTCAGTTCATACGCCACCACGTTGGCCGCCCAGGGAACGGGAATGACCTCACGCACCCCCGCCATCATGGCTTCCAGCAAATCGGCATTGGCAGAGCGTGTCCGTAGCTGTTGGGCGATACGATACGCCCGGTGGCCGAGCACGCCCAACACCAGCAGTTCGATCGGTGCTGCGAGGTAACCCAATAAGTGCAACGCGGCCTGATGGTCAGCCGGGATGAGTTGGTGTGCCACCAACATGCTCCCCACAAAAACGGGCACGACGGTAATCCACGACCATCCCTGCCACCGGACGACCAGGCCATAAAAGAGCAATGGCACCAGCACCACCAGATCAAACGTCAGCGCCGCCGCCAACACGTCGGGCTTGGGGGTTTGTGCGATGATGCCTACCACATAAACCGCCGTGGCATACACCAGCAACGTAACCAGAAAAAACAACAACAGCGGCAGGCGAAGGCGGAGCATAAACAGGGAAAAGGACTGCGTCAGGGCAGGCATGGTACCCGCCGACCGGGCGTTGTGTTGCGAACCGTCGGTCTGCGTAGCGCCGGTGGTGTTGCGAACCGGCTTCGTCCCCTGGAATGGCCTTGGTGTGCCCCGTATCTTTCCACCTCTTCGCCACCTGCTGCTGCTTGCTGATGACGCTCGACTCCTTCCGCGACTACTGCCTCGCCAAGCCGGGCACCACCGAGGAATTGCCATTCGGCCCCGATGTGCTTGTCTTCAAAGTGAAGGGCAAGATGTATGCGACCCTGTCCCTCGACGATATTCCGCCGCGTGTCAACTTAAAATGTGACCCCGAAGAAGCCGTGGCGTTGCGCGACCGCTACGAGGCGGTGGTACCCGGCTATCACATGAACAAAAAACACTGGAACACCGTCATCCTGAACGGCTCCGTCCCGCTGGCGGTGCTTCGGGACATGATCGAGCAGTCGTACGCGCTGGTTGTCGCCAAGCTCAAAAAAGCCGACCGAGAATCCCTCAACCTGACGCCTTCATGAAAACACTGCTTCCTCTGTTGCTGCTCGTGGGCCTCAGTGCCTGCCACACCATCACTCCACGCGGCACCGACCACGACCTCGCGGCCACGCTGATCGCCCTGGAACGCACCTGGGCCGAAGCAGAACTCGCCGCCGACACCACTACGATGCGCCGCCTGCTGGCCGATGACCTCGTGGCGACCACGTTTTATGGCGTCATGATTCAAGACGTCGATGCGGTGGTTGCCGCCCCGCTTGACCCGGCCCTTTCCCTCCGCACCATCCAACAGTCGGATCTGCAGGTCAAGCGTCTTGGCCCCGACCTGGCGATGGTAACCGGCCGGGCTGACATGGACTGGGCCTTTAACAACACGCCCCTCCCTGCTGCGATGCGGTACACCCGTCTTTACCAGCACCAGCGCGGCACCTGGAAAGTCATCGCCGTGCATGTGTCTCCCGTCGTAAACCCCCTGCGCGTGGCCACTGCCGAGGGCGATGGGGCCTAACTTTTCAGGTCTGCTAAAAATCACGTACTTCCCGGAACGCCTATTTTCGAACGGGCGTTTTCCCTCTCGCAAGGTATTGCCATTTGGAAAACGGAAGGCTTTAGATTGGAACGGTCTTGGCATAGCCCCGTGCTATAAACGTCCCGCTATTTTTTTCCAGCATCCCGAAGACCAAACAGGCGCAGATTTTGGTTGCTCAAGACCTGCTTTTTGGCGTTCTTCGTGATGATTGATTTTTTCTGGTCGCCTTCCCCAACGCCAGTGAAGGGAAAAAACTGGATTCCTTTGATCGATCCCTCAGGGTTTGCCCCGAGACAGGTCATTGACCACCTGCTGGACGCCCCTACCACCTACCGGGTTGGCGCAACCAGCCCCTTCGTTAAACGGTCTCTTACTCGTCCGATTTTCTCGCACTGAAAGATCCGATGTCTCGCTTAGCGACTCGGAATGGAATGGAACGATGCAATTTCAACAAGCACCCCCTGCCCTTGGTAACCAGTACGACCACGACCGTGTCTTACGCTCGTATCTCAAGCGGGTGTTGCCCGAGGAAGTCTTGACGGCTATTGAAGACAGCTTGCAGGGCATGGGTGCCCTTGCTGCGGGGCCTTTGCTCGATTTACAACGTGCCGAGCGCGGCAAGGAGCCAATCCTCACCCAGTGGGACGCCTGGGGAAACCGCATCGACCGGGTGGAAACGACGCCGCTGTGGAAAGAAGCCGAACGCATCGCGGCAGAAACCGGACTGGTATCCACAGCCTACGAGCATCTCCACGGGCGGTACTCCCGCGTGCACCACTTTGCCAAGGTGTTTCTCTTTACCCCGTCGAGCGATGGCTTTGCCAGCCCGCTGGCCATGACGGACGGCACCACCCGCACCCTGCTGGCCTCCGGCAACGACACGCTGATGGAGCAGGCCGTCCCACACCTGGCTTCGCGCAACCCGGAGCAGTTCTGGACGAGCGGCTACTGGATGACGACCCTCGCTAAAAAGGAGGAAGACCGCGGCCAGGAAACGGTGGCCCGCCTCAATGAGGACGGCACCTGGCGACTCTATGGGCGCAAGTGGTACACGTCAGATATTACCACCCAAGTGGCGTTGGTGCTGGCCCGCCCCGAAGACCTGGACGACCTCGCGCTGTTTTACGTGAAGCTGCGCGATGATGACGGCAACCTGCAAAACATCCAGATCCACCGGCTGAAAGACAAGCTGGGCACCCGCAAGCTGCCCTCCGCCGAACTGACCCTGGATGGCACGCCGGCCCAGTTAGTGGGCGACCTCGACGATGGGCTGCGCCAACTCGCGCCGATGCTCAACATCACCCGCACGTGGAACGCGGTTTCGGCGGTCGCCACCATGCGCCGGGGGCTGGCGCTGGCGCGGGATTATGCCCAAAAACGGGTGGACAACGGCACGCCCCTCTCGGAAAACCCCTTGCACCTTGATACGATGGCGGGCCTCCAGGCCGAGTTTGAGGGAGCGTTTCACCTCACCTTCCGCGTCATTGAACTGATCGGGCGGCTGGAGGCAGGCGGCCTGAACGACGAGCAACGCACCCTCGTCGAGTTGCTCCTGAACGTGCTCACGTCTGCAATGAAACTGACGACCGCGAAGCAGGCCGTAACCGTGACCAGTGAAGTGCTGGAACTGTTTGGTGGTGCGGGCTACATGGAAGACACGGGCCTGCCCGCGCTGCTCCGCGACGCCCAGGTACTCACCATCGGCGAAGGCACCACCAACGAGGTGGCGCTCGACCTCCTGGATGCGCTGGAGCAAGCAGGCGGCATGGTGATCCTCAAGGCGGAGCAGAAACGCTGCGCCGCAGCAGTCCGCGAGCCGAGCCTCGTGGAAGCTGTGGAACGCGCCCAGCAAGCCCTGTCGTTCTGCGCCATCTGGCTACGCGGAGCAAAAGACAACCCCGACGCCCTCAACGCAGGCGCACGGCGGTTCGCCATCACGCTGGGCCGCAGCCTCGAACTGGCACTGTTGGCCCGCCATGCACAATGGTCACTCGACAACGAGCAAGACGGACGCGCTGCCGCCGCCGCCCGCCGCCTCGCCGCTGGCACCGACCCCATGGCGACCATCCGTCCCATCGACTCCTACGCCCTCGCAAACGATACCCCCCTCACCGCCGACGCCGAAGCCAGTGCCGACGGGGCCGTCGAAGAAATCGACCTGGAGTTGCTGCTCCCTGGCGAATAGCGCTTGCCTGATATCCACATTACTCCCACACCTCCACACTCCCTTACCCCATACGCTAGCTAGAACACCTCGCGTTCCACCGCAAACGGAACGAAGGTGTCCGATCCGGTGGGAATGGTGGCAATGCCATCGGGTAAGGGCAGGCTGGGGAGATGGAGGGTTCGTGCTTCTCCGTTCGGTAGCGGATTGGGTTCGGCCCAGCGGGTGCCGCGCGGGGTTTTCATGATGACATGGTCGCCCGCCCGCCCCTGCACATAGCTGCGCGTGAGCGGCACCTTGCCATACGGCGTGTCGAGCACGTATTTCGGGATGGCAAAACCCGTCGTGGTGCCCTGCAACGCCTCCATCAGTTCCATGCCTTTCTCGATAGACGTACGCAGGTGGGCCGTCCCGCCGATAAGTTGCGCTTGGTACAAATAATAGGGCCGTACCCGTAGCCGCACGAGTCCCTGCGAGAGCGTCCGCAGCGTCTCCGCGTCGTCGTTGATGCCCCGCAAGAGCACCGTCTGGTTGCCAATGGGGACACCGGCCCGCAGCAAGCGGTCGAGCCCTTCGGCGGCGTCATCCGTCAATTCTTTGGGATGGTTGAAGTGCGTGTTGACCCAGATCGGGTGGTACTGCTGCAACAGCGCACACAGGTCGTCGGTGATACGAAACGGCAGCTTCACCGGCATGCGTGTACCTAGGCGGATGACCTCCACATGCGGAATGGCACGCAGGCGGCTGAGCAGCCAATCGAGGTGGGCTTCATTAAACGTGAGCGGGTCGCCTCCGGTGAGCAACACGTCGCGGATTTCCGGATGCGCAGCGATGTAGTCGATGGCGGCCTGATGTTCGGCGCGGCGCATCATAAAGTCGGCGTCGCCCACCATGCGCTTGCGGAGGCAGTAGCGGCAGTAGATGGCGCACTCGCTGGTCACGCAAAACGCCACCCGGTCGCGGTAGTTGTGGATCAGGTTTTTGACGGGCGAATGCGCGACTTCTTCGAGTGGATCGACGACGCCCACGAGGTCCGGCTCCAGTTCGTCGAGGCGTGGCACCACCTGCTTGCGGATCGGACAATTCGGATCGTCCTGGTCCATCAGGCGCGCGTAATACGGCGTGATGTTCCACCGAAAAACGGCTTTGGTGGCCTCAATGGCTGCCAGCTCATCCGCTGTCGGGTTTATGTACTGGCACAGCGTCTCCACATCATGGACGCGGTGTTGCATCTGCCACCGCCAGTTGCGCCATTGTTTAGCATCAAGATCAGAAGAAGCCATTTGTAAAATTGCAGAATCAAGAACAAGCCTCTGCGTTCAGGTTGCATTCCATACCGCGTATATAAAGTAACCAAGCGGCTGTTCAGGTTTTTAGTTTGCAGGCGAACACGAGGCGTTTGGAGAGGGATTGGCCATCGGTTGTCAGGCGCATAGCAGCGCTACGGACCAATCCAACAAAGACCAAGAGGACCGCAAGGACCGCGCGCAGCCCAACAGCATAAACTTGAACCGCCGCTAAAAAAGTTCTGTCCTAACAGGTTTTCAACAATCGCTTCGAGATGAGCCGTAAGTATACGGTAATCTCCTCACAGACTCCCGGTTCGAGCCTCTACTATTGGTTCTCAAGTCCATGACCAAGCGCCGCTAAATACGTCTGCCCCAGCGAAAGAAAAACTTCGAACGGCTCGTCAATGCTCCACTCATGATACGCCGTCCCGACGGCCGCCGTCGCGACGTTGACCTGCATCCGGGCAGACGGTTGCGCCGAGGCAGGCACACGGGCTTCGGCCCATGCCTGAAGCTCGTCGGTCCCGGGGCTCGTGGCGGCATAGAGTGCCTGGGCCATTTCAGGGGCCGTATCCTCGACGCGTTTCAGGACGAGGAGCCAGTCACGCCCCACCTCCATGCATGTCAGAATCACAACCGTGAGCGATGTCCACAGTGGCTCGTCCTGCGGACGCTCATCACGAATCTGCCGCCACGCATCGGTGAGGTCCAGGTCCGGCTGGAGCAGGATGGCCTCCTTGCTCGGGAAGTAATTAAAAACCGTCCGGCGGGACACATTGGCCTCGGCCGCGACCTGCTCGACGTTTACTGCATCATAACCATGTTCGATAAAAAGGTGGCGCGCGGCAGTCCGGATTTGCCGCTCCGTCTCGCGTCGTTTGCGTTCTCGGAGGGGGAGGGTCATAGAAAGAATTAAGAATTATTGCACTTGGTGCAAATTTACACGCGATGCATTGTATCTTGGTTCCATTCAACCATGCGCACACTCATTTCTTCCCAATGCCATGAAACCCCATCTCACCCTCCGGCGGCTCCTGCTTGCTCTTTGCCTGTTTTTCCTCGCAGTGCCTGCCTCTGCTCAAGGTCTTCCCCAATTCGGCGAGGCACCGCTCGATGACCTCATTGGCGCCATGACGACCGAAGAAAAGGCCCTGTTACTCGTCGGGCTCGGGCTCCAAATAGACCTTCCTGGGCTCCCGCCCCTTGACCCGCGTGACGCAGCCCTCCCGGATCCCACCCCGGGCGCGGCGGGAAGAACACATCCTGTCGAACGGCTCGGCGTGCCACTCCTTGTCCTCTCCGACGGCCCTGCTGGCGTCCGGATCGACCCTATTCGCGAGGACGACGACCGAACCTTTTACGCTACGGCTTTTCCCGTAGCGACGCTGCTGGCATCGTCGTGGGATGCTCGCCTCGTTGAAGAAGTAGGTGCCGCTTTTGGCCGTGAAGCGCGCGATTTTGGCGTCGATGTCCTGCTCGCTCCCGGCATGAATATCCACCGGAGCCCCCTGGGCGGGCGCAACTTCGAATACTATTCAGAAGACCCCGTCCTCTCAG
Source organism: Rhodothermia bacterium (assembly GCA_030428385.1). GTDB lineage: Bacteria > Bacteroidota > Rhodothermia > Rhodothermales > JAAAOL01 > JAUIDY01. The sequence continues at coordinate 34,949 of JAUIDY010000017.1, forward strand.
GTCGTATCGCCGCCGCGTTCGTGCGCGGTGTCGAGGGCGAGGGTGTGGGCACGTCTGTTAAGCACTTCGCCGCGAACAACCAAGAATGGAACCGGATGCAACTCGACACACGCCTCTCGGAACGGGCGTTGCGCGAAATTTACCTCCGCGGGTTTGAGATTGCGATCCGAGAGGGTGAGCCCATGACCGTCATGTCGGCCTACAACCGGATCAACGGGACGTACGCATCGGAAAGCCGCGATCTTCTCATGACGATCCTTCGCGATGAGTGGGGCTTTGACGGTGTTGTTATGACGGACTGGTTCGCTGGGAGCGACCCCGTTGCTCAGGTCACGGCCGGGACTGACCTTATCATGCCCGGCAACCGTGCCCAGGCGGCAGCCATTGCCGAGGCGATCGAGTCGGGAAGACTATCGATGGCTGACCTCGACGCGAGCGTCCGCCGGGTGCTCCGGCTTGCACTCCAGACGCCCGTTGGCCGGGGCGTCGAGCCTTCGGGGACACCGGACATCGCTGCCGGGCGTGCGGTCTCGCGGCAGGCCGCAACCGAGGGCATGGTGTTGCTGAAAAACGAAGGCGGCGCACTGCCCTTGGCAGAAGGAGCCCGACTGGCCCTCTTTGGCAATGGCGGCTACCGGCTCATCAAGGGCGGAACGGGAAGTGGTGACGTGAACGTGTCGGACGTGATTGAACTCGATGATGCACTCCGCACCGCCGGGTATAGCTTCGATGCCGATCTTGCACGTACCTATGAAAACTATATCGCCCAAATATTGGAAGAACAGGGACCCCCGACACCCTTCTTCCCTGCTCCTCCGATCCCAGAGAAGCCGCTCGACATCGACGAAATCACTTCGGTGCTTGACGGTGCCGATGCAGCCGTCGTCGTCCTGACGCGGTCTTCGGGTGAGATTGCCGATCGCGTGGTTGCCGACGATTTTGACCTCACCAATGAGGAGCAGGCGATGCTCCGCGACGTGTCCAGCGCGGCCCGGGCCGAAGGCCTGCCAGTCGTTGTGGTGCTCAACGTGGGTGGCGTGATTGAGTCCGCCTCGTGGCGCCCGTACGCCGATGCGATCCTGCTCGCGTGGCAGCCGGGCCAAGATGCAGGCGCTGCCATCACCGATGTGCTCTCGGGCGCCGTGACACCGTCGGGCAAGCTCCCCATGACGTGGCCCATGACCTACACCGATGTGCCCGCAGCCGAGAGTTGGCCGGGTGAGCTCATCCTACAGGAGGGCGAGGGCCCGGGGGGCGTTGTAGGCATGATGGCTAAGCCGTCACAAACAACCTACACCGATGGCCTCTTCGTTGGCTACCGCTACTATGATGCATTCGGGGTCGAGCCGGCCTACCCGTTTGGCTATGGCCTGAGCTACACGACGTTTAGCCTGTCTGACGTTGCCCTCGACACGAGCGGTGTGCACCCAACGGTTTCCGTCACCGTGACCAACACGGGCGACGCTCCCGGCCGCGAGGTTGTCCAAGTGTACGTCGCATTGCCAAACGGGCAGCTCGTGCATCCAGCCCGTGAACTCCGGACCTTCGCGAAGACACGGCTTCTCCAGCCGGGCGACGCTGAGACCGTCCGGCTCGCCCTCGCTCCCCGCGACTTTACCTACTACGACACCGAGCAAGCAGCATGGGTGACGCCCTCAGGTTCCTACACCATCACCGTAGGTACCTCATCGCGTGACCTTCAGAAAGCCGGACAGGTAACGGTGTCGGAGGATCGTCTCGTGGAAAAGGCCACGCCTGTTCTCCGTCCGCAGGTGAAAATCACTGAGCGGACCCCCGCTGACAGATGATGCGGCGGAGCACGTGTCATGCTCTCCAAACATGGAATGATCAAAGGCCGATGGTTGCGACCGTCGGCCTTTGATTGCTTCAAGAGCACAGGGACCGGGACCCCAACATCCTATCTTGCACTGACCGGATGCCTCAGAAGCGACAAGCAGCCTCGTCAAATAACCAGTGCATCGCCCCTTCCAGCAGGGCTTGATACTCAGGAGCATGAAATGCCTCGCGGCGTCAATATCCCTCGTTGTCACCGTGACATCGTACTAAAAAACTGCCTGCAATTGTCGTGCTAATGGGGACATCAGTACGACAGGGGTTTTTATACGCGGTGGCAGAAAAAACATCAAAACGGCTTTTGGGAACAACAGGTGGCAGGCTTGCACAACAGGTCGGCAGGTATAAACTACGCAGAGACCGCATAGATCAGCCCTGGACACCCGGTGCAGTACCTCCACCAGCAAAAAGCACTTCTTCAGATTAAACAGGTTCGCCGCCCTTTTGGGATAGTTGACATACAAAAATTGATATGATTACTTTATTTCTTGCTGTCTACGCCACGGATCGCTGTGTCTATTCTTCGCCTCCACCCGTTATTGTTGCCCCCCCCCCATGCATCCCGCCTGTCGTTATCCCCTGCTTCTGGTCGTTTTTCTTTTGCTGGCCACCACCACGCACGCGCAACCAACCTATGTGAACGCCGTCATCCCCGGCGACCATCCCGATCCCACACTCACCCAGATCGGGAACGACTATTACACCTCCGGCTCGTCGTTTAACGTCACGCCCAAGATTTACCACTCCACCGACCTCGTTCACTGGCAGGTCATCGCACAGCCGGTTCCGGCAGACTGGGACCTCTACGGCGATGTGCCCGCAGGCGGCATCTGGGGTGGGCACATGGTGTACCACGGCGGCCTCTACTGGCACTTCTTCGGGCGCGGCACGGGCGACCGGGCCATGTACTTCGTGACCTCGAACCGCCCAGAAGGACCGTGGGGGCCTCCGTTTCGCATGACGGTGCCTGCAGGCGTACCTGGATTCGGCGTCGACAACTCCATCTTCATCGACGAGGACGACCGCTGGTTCTTGCTCACCAAAAACGGACGTTCCGCCAACTACCTCGTTGAGTTAGGCCCGAACGGCCAGCCCGAAGGAGAAATCTACGACCTCACATGGATCAACCCCGAATCGGAGGGCAATCCCTTCGGGTGGGCCGAGGGGCCGGTCATGTGGAAGCACGACGGCTACTACTATTACAGCTTTGCGCAGCATCTGGCAGGCAACCAGTACGTGATGAAAAGTGCCGTGCAAGGCGCGCCCCTCTCCGACGACCCGGACGCCTGGGAGCGACCGCGGGTGCTGTTTGAAGGATCGCGGGATAACTTCCGCACGCCGAACCACAGTTCGCCCGCCGTCACCACACCCCACGGCACCAGTTGGGTTATTTCGCAATCGTACGATGTGGCCGAGTGGCAGGCGCTGGGCCGCCAGGGCATCCTCAGCCAGATCGTCTACGACGCGCAGGGGTGGCCCACGGCGCAATACCCCAACGGCCCCGAAGCAGCCCCCGCCCTTCCCAGCAGCGGCATCCCGTGGACAGTACCCCGGTCGGACCGGTTTAATGAATCAAAGCTGGCACCGGACTGGTCATTCCTAGGCTTCACACCGGATGATTCCTACTCGCTCACCGAGCGGCCCGGCTGGCTGCGGCTTACGCCATCGGGGGGCAATCGCTTTTTTGTCGGCGAAAATACCGTCATCCAGAACGCCCCGGAGCACGCCTACACCCTGCTCACCCGTGTGGATTTTACACCTGTTGAGACATCCGATGAGGCGGGCCTCTGGACGTTCAACGGCCCCGAAACGCTACAAGCCAAGCTGTCCATCACCCGTGACGATACCGGCGCACGCAACGTGGTGTTCAGCTTTGACGAAACCATCCACGCCGTGCCGCTTGACCATGAGGGCATCATCTGGCTGCGGCTCCAGCGCGACGGTCACGACCTCACCGGCTCCTTTAGCTTCAACGGGGCGGGCTGGACGCCGGTGGGCGAGGCCATCGACGTATCAAGAATGGACCGGGAGCAACCCGCCTCGGAGTCGAACTATGACTTCAACGCCTTCACCGGCAACCAGCAGGGGCTGTTCGTGCGGGGCGACATCCCGGCAGACTTCGATGCCTATATCTATCGCGATGCCTATTCACCCCTTCCCGCCCGGTATCCGTCTAACTACAGCGGCGTCATTGGGTCCAATGCGGGTTACCTCGGCAGCATCCATAACGGCGACTGGGCCATGTACGCGGGCGTCGAATTGGGCGACTCTGCCGGCAATGGAAACGGTGCGAACTACACCCGCCGCCCGGAAACCCTGGAGCTTGTCGCCTCCAGCGCGGCGGCGGGGGGCATGGTCGAGATACGGCTCGACTCGCTGGATGGGCCAAAAATCGCCGAGGTTGTCATCGAAAGCACGGGCGGTTGGAGCGACTACATGACCTTCAGCGCTGATGTGAGCGCCGCCAGCGGGCAACACGACGTGTTTCTGGTGTTCACCGGTACCGATTCGGGCGAGTTGTTCCGCATCGAGCAATTCCAGTTTACCACTACCGTCACCCTCTCCACGCCCAACGAAACTGCATCACCCGGCCCTGTGCTCCGCCAGAACCATCCGAACCCATTCGGGACCCGCCCCACCACCATCGGCTATACCACGCAAGCAGCGGGGCCGGTCACTTTAGCCGTCTACAATGTGCTGGGACAGGAGGTGGCGACACTCGTGAACACCTTCCAGCCTGCGGGCCACCACACGGTCCGTTTCAGCGGACGTGATCTTCCGAGCGGCCTCTATTTCTACCGCCTCACGGTGGGTGCCTTTTCGGAAACCAAGATCATGACGCTGGTCCGTTAGGCATAGGGTGGATGCATACACAATAACCACCCGTGGGACGACCTCCGTGGCGCCCCGCGTACATAATCCCCAACCCTCTTTTTCTCTTGCCCCAAAGTCATATTACGAATATAAATTCGTAATATGTATTTCATATCTAAGCCCCAATTTTGAATCCTTACCCTGCTCTTTCATGCCTCCACCCTTCCGCTCCTCGCTGCGTGTTGTGTCAAAGCCCCTTGGCTGTCTCCTTGCTTTGCTGGTTGCGTTTTCGCCCCCGGTCCAGGCACAGGAAGAAGTACACGTTTTCCTCGACAGCACGGCGCAGGTGATCCGGGGCTTTGGAGCGGCCAACATCGTGGGGTGGCGGCCCGACATGACCAGCGCCGAGATCGAAACGGCGTTTGGAACGGAGGAAGGCCAACTCGGCTTTTCAATCATGCGGCTGCGTATTCCGCCTCAGCAAAACCAGTGGGGCCTGAACCTGCCCTCAGCACAGGCCGCGCATGCCATGGGCGTCACCGTAATCGCCTCGCCGTGGTCACCGCCTGCCTCCATGAAAACAAACAACAGCCTTGTGCGGGGGCGGCTTCGGGAGGATAGCTATGCTGACTACGCGGCGTATCTGGACGACTTTAACACCTACATGAACGACAATGGCGTGCCGCTCTACGCCGTCTCGATCCAGAACGAGCCGGATGTGGAGGTGACGTATGAGTCGTGCGACTGGAACGGAGAGGAAGTGCGGAAATTTATGGCGGAGAATGCCGGAGCCATCAACACCAACGTGATTGCTCCCGAATCCTTTCAGTTCAGGCGCAACGTGTCGGACCCCATGTTAAACGACCCGGACGCCCTCGCCAATGTGGACATCGTGGGCGGGCACATCTATGGAGGCGGGCTGGCTCCGTATCCGCTGGCCCAGGAAAAGGGCAAGGAGGTTTGGATGACCGAGCACCTCGTCCTGGACATCAACCTGGCCGCCAACATCGGGACGGCCACGGAGATTCAGAACGTGATGAAAGCGGGGATGAGCGCTTACATCTGGTGGTACATCGTCCGGTTTTACGGCCCCATCAGCGATGGCGAAATGGGCGGCTATGCCAAAGGCGAAATCACCAAACGCGGCTATGCCATGTCGCAATTCTCCCGGTTCATCCGCCCCGGCTATATGCGCGTGCACACCGATGATACGGCATCAAACGTTTCCGTCACAGCCTACAAGGATGACTCGCGGGTTGTTATCGTGGCGATCAACGATGGCGCGGCGTCTGAAGACGTTCAGTTCACGCTAGACGGCAGCATGGACGGTTTATTTAGCCGCTATGTAACCAGCGAAACGCAAAACGTGGAGCGCATGGACGACATCGCTCTTTCTGGCCATGCGTTTACCGCGACGCTCGGCCCCCGCAGCGTGACGACGTTTGTGTCGGATGCCACCGTGCTGTCCGATGAAAACACCGACGAGCTACCGACGGCCTACCAACTTCTCCAGAACTACCCCAACCCGTTCGCCTCTGCTACGACCATTGGCTATGCCATTCCGCACGCCAGCAATGTCACGCTGGAGGTATTCGACGTGATGGGCCGCAAGGTCGCAACACTGGTAGACGGCATGGTTCCGGCCGGCAGCCATCAGACCTCCTTTAACGCCGCCGCTCTCTCCGCCGGGGTGTATATTTATCAACTCAGCGCCAATGGAAGCGTACAGACGCAACGGATGACGGTGGTGAAATAGGGGAGTGCGCTATTTCATCAGCACCATCTGCCCAACCTGCATCTGCTCGCCAGCCTGCAAACGGTAGAGGTAGATCCCACTCGCAAGCCCCGAGGCATCAAACAGCGCCTCATGTTCTCCTGCGCGCTGCGGCTCTGCCACCAACGACGCCACGAGGCGGCCCATGATATCGTACACTTTCAGCGTGACGTCGGCGGGGTTATCCAGGACGTACCGGATGCGGGTCGTTCCCGAAAAGGGATTGGGCAGGTTGCCTACTGCCATCACGGACGGCACCTCGGCTTCTGGCTCCACCGCGACGGTGAAATCCGCGAGGTACTCCTGAAGCCATACCAACGCGGGGCGGGGTTGTCCATTGGCCTCCACCAGGTAGGCTTCCTGATCCGTCCGCCACAGGCCGGGCCGCCATCCCCAGAACGTAATCCCTTCCACCGACGGGTGCTCCCACATGGCCGGGAAAATACGCTGCATGTCCTGTAACTGGTTCTGGTCCGACTGTTCAGGCGTGACATTGGGACTCTGGTTGGGGTTGCCATCCACGTCCATCTCTGTCACCTGGATCGGCAGACCGGTTGCGCCCAGCATGTCTAGCACGGCTGTGATGGGGGCACCGGGCCGCGTGGAAAAAGCATGACCCTGCACACCGATGACATCAATGAGGTTGCGTTCCTGAAGCAGGTTAATCACTTGCAGATAAGACTGCCCGCCGCCGGTGCTTCCGAGGATGCCGTAGTCGTTGAGCATGAGGCGTGTGCCTTCGGGGAAAATCTCGCGTGCCATCTCGAAGGCCGTGATCACCCAGTCGTACCCGGTGTCGCCTCTTCCGCCGAGCGCATCCATGTAGTTGGCGCGGCCATTATTTCCATCCGGTGGGTTGTGCGTCGGTAGCACTTCATTCGCCACCTGCACTACTTCCATATCCGGGTAACGCTCGGCGACAGCCTCAAACCACTCCCTGATTTCTTCCACCTGCTCTTCCGGCGGGAGGTTCGAGATCCACCCCGGTTGCTGGTTGCCCCACAGGAGCACATGGAAATTATAAAGGAGTCCGTTTTCCTGCGCCAGTTGATACGAGGCATCAAGCCCGCCCCAGTTCATCTGGTCGCGCGTGCCTTCCACGCTTCCCCATTTTCCCGCGTTCTCGGCGATGACGTAGTTCCAGTAGTACTCAAAATCTGCCGTCTGCGAGGGGCTGTAGATGTTGCCCACAAACTTGTTGAGCCCTGCTGCCAGTGGCTCATCCGGTAGTTCAAACCCGCCGTCTCCCATCGTCGGCGAACCGGACTCGCCGTTGTCCAAGTTGGCGACGGTGAAGAACAGATCGGAGCGCCCAAAAGCGAGCCGGTCGATAAGCAAGCCGTTTTCCCGCGCGCCAATCTCGAACGTCTGGGTCAGGTTGCCTTCTTCAACCACAAAGGTGGCGGCCGGGACCTCGTTGAAGTTATTATCGGAAAGGTTGACCCACTTCCATTCCTCGGAGCCGACGCCCCCGAGCCCCACCACATAGTCGTCATCAACGTTAAAACCTGCTGCTGCCAGTTGGTTGGCAATCACCCAATCATCCGCAAGCTCTGGATCTTTATCGCCAAAGGCGTTGGCGTAGAAAAAACTGTCGTCGTTAAAGGTGCCGCCGCCGACGTACACATACGCAAAGAGGTCATACTCGCCCGCCTCCGCAAAGGTGACTTCATAGCTGGCGGTGCGGTTGGCTCCGGGATGGTCGCCATCGCCTGTTGTTTCGTTGAAGTCCGTGGTGATGTTGATGTACGAGACGCCGAGGTTGTCGGTGCCTGTCTCGTACTCGCCGCCCAGATCGCCGTCCTCGGCCTCAACGACAACGGCCGGAGCGCCCGCATTCGGGTCGATGATGGTGAGGTTGTCGATGTAGATCGTGTTGCCCACGTTGGCCCCCACGCCAAAGTGGATCGGCGCGCGGATCACGGTCTCGCTGTCCGTAACCGTAAACTCAAAGGTAATCTCTTGCCAGTCCGTCGTGACCGGGTTGGTGAGGCGACCGTATTCCTGAAATGATTGATTCCCCACGGTGAAGCTGACCTGCGCGCCTCCCTGTGCCGCCCTTGCCCATATTGAATAGGTATAGGTCACCCCCGGCGTGACGTTTATCGGAAACGCGGTGGCCTCCACACCCCACGGGTTCGCACCCGCATTGTTGACCGTGATGGCCAGCGCTTTGTCGCCGTCCTGCGCGGCTTCGACGATTTCGAACGTCGGTGCCGGGTTCACGTCGCCGCCCACAGCGAAGGCCCAGCCCTCCAATCCGGCCCCCACGTCGGTGATGACCCCGGTGGGTGAGTTTTCAAAACTACCGTTGATGTTGCTCTGCGCAAAAGCGCTTCCAGCAAATACAAAAGCAACGAGCATGAACAGGCCAACGATGCGGGTGACGATGGCGCTTGAACGGGCGTTGGCGGTACACATAAACATCAGCGTGGCTCCGCGAGGGGTGGTTGGTGGAGAAAAGGAAGAAAATCGAGGCATGCCCAATGCTGGCATCATCGATAAAGGTAAAGTCATATGATGAATCTGAATGCTAAGAAGGATGGTGCTACTTGTCAAGCCTTTTTCGTTACCGACATGGTAACTTTGACGGACAACCGGTTCTTCTCGCACAGGCTTTTTCAAGCCCTTGGGCACCGTGTGTCTAGACTATGCCCGTCGTGGAATGCCTGTATCTCCATTCATCGGAGCACCACCATCTTGTTCATCAGCCTGCGTTCGCCCACCTGCAGGCGGTACATATAGAGTCCCGAAGGAAGGGTGGCGGCATCAAACGTGACCGTATGCATTCCTTCTGCCTGAACCTCATCTACGAGGACGGCTACTTTCTGCCCAATCATATTAAAGACCTCTAGCTGTACCCGTGTGGACGCGGGCAGGCGATACGGAATCTTCGTCTCTTGCTGAAACGGATTCGGATAGTTCTGACCCAAGGCAAAATCGCCCGCAAGGCCCTCGGGGAGGGCTTCCGTCGCAACGATTTGGCCCACCGGTGCTACGTATACCCGATATCCGTAGAGCGGATCAGCGATATCCACCGGGACCGTGATTGAGCCTTCCGCAACCTCGTAGGTGGTGAGGGACACGGTAACGGGGCCTGCCACGGGCGTGTCTTTGTTGGACCACGGCACATATTCCACCTGCACATCCACCTCGTCGCCAAAGCTGGCGGGGATGCCGCTGATCACTACATCCACATTGCCCATGTGGTCGCCTCCCAAACCGATGCTGGCATATGCTGCGTCCATATCCAGATTTGCAAAACCGTCGATGCCATCCCCACTTTCGCTCGGCGGTGTTACCCGCACCATGTCCCCGGTCATGTCGCCATACCACTTATAGAACCACCAGCCGCCGCCTCGCTCATTGCTCGCCGTCAGCAGACTCCCCAACCGGCCGGGCAAATTGACAAACCACCAGGAAATAGAAGCGCTGTGGACCAGCTTGCGCTCGAATTTAGCAATAAACGGAGCCGAAATGCCGGGCGCGCCTTCGTATTCACGCGTCGTGTGCGAGTACTCGTTGATGCTGATCTCGCGGGGTGCAATACCGAGACTGCTCTCCAGCGACCGGTAGCTGTCGATATTGCTGCTCACATTGTCCGAACCCCCGAGTTCATGCCACGAAATAATATCGGGCAGGCAGTCATTTTGGATACAAAACGTCAGGAACTCCTCGATGCGCGAGCGGCTGTAAAACGAATCCGAGGGTCCAATAATAGCGGCTTCGGGGTCCAGCGAGCGGATCAGGTCACAGGTGGGCTTCCAAAGGGTGGAAAAGAACTCGCCGTTGGCCGTATCCCATGTGCCGTGCTGTTCGTTCCATATCTCATAGCCGTAGTAGTTATCGCGTCCAGACGCAATCTTGTCATTGATGACGCCCGTAACCTGGGAGACCCAACTCGCCTCGCCGGGCCAGATATAGGGCCAATTAGGAGAAATATCCGCCAACCGGATCGCGACCTGGCCTGTCGTAGAAGCGAGCCGTGCTGAAACCGGGATGGCGGCGCCAAAGGGCTGTTGGTGTCCTGCTCCAGACAGGGCTGGCTGCACATACACATAGGGTTTGAGGGGAGCGACCATCTCTTCCAGGTTGGCGGGCAAGGTTTCCGTGACGCCATACAGCGCACCAGAGGCTGCATGCGTAACGGGCCGCAGGATATCGGAAAGATCGACCCGCAGCGTGTTCTCAATGTCTGGAATTTCGAATACGCCGGGCTCCCCATTGTCCAGGTTCTCCACGGTGTAGAATGCATCCAGCGGCGCAAAGGCAAACTTGTCAATGTCGAGCCCATCCTCCCGCGCACCGATCTCGAAGACTTGCGTCAGCGCCCCCGCCGCGACGACGAACGGGTCTCCCGGCTCGCTTGTCACGTCGTAGCTCGTGAGCCGCAGCCACTTCCATACCTCACTGCCCAGCGTCCCCGCCGACTCCACGTAGGCACCAGCGTCTGCGTAGCCTACGCCTGCGAGGCCGTTGACCAGCGTCCAGGCATCAGGATTTGTTGGATCGTGCGCTTCCCCAAAGCCAATGCCGTAGAAAAAGCTGTCATCATCAAACGCACCGGGGCCAACACGCAGACGCACATAGAGCGCATAGGTACCCGCTTCAGGAAACGTAACCACGTAACTTGCGGTGCGCCCCGCGCCCGGAAACCCGGCGTCTCCCGTTGTCTCGTTAAAGTTGGTCGTGATGGAGATGTAGGAAGCAGAGTCTTCGCTGAGCGTGGCAAATTCACCACCGATGGTGCCCGACTCCGCCTCGACAAGCAGGGGCGGCGGCGCGGCATCTTGCGCCATCGATGGAATCGTGGTGGGCACCAGGACGAGGAGCCCGAAGAGGGTGGTCATTACCACCAACAGCGCGGGGAAGCGGGTATTCATTGGAGCGGGGGACTATCAATTGAAACGTTTCAATTGACTGATAATATGAATTTTTCTCAACCCTTGCTCGCAATTGAAGGTTTAATAGCATATCCCTTTTGGGAAAGCGTAGTACATCGTCCCTGTCATCCCAAACCGAGTCCTGTGCGCAAGATCTTGGAAAGCACCCTCGCCCCATTTGTTGAGATGACATGCAATGAAGCGTAACGTGGGTTGGTGTATTTTAGCAGCATGACGGCTTGCGTGCTATAAACCCTCCCGTGTCCGCATCCCAATAAACCCCATCATCCGCCCGGTGATACCATTCTCGGCGCGGTGAGAAAAGAAAGTGCCCGTATCTCCATACGTACACTCTGGGGCTACTTCGAGGTGAGCCTCATCCAGCCCGGCTGCTACCAGTTGGGCGACAAGTGCCGCCTTCAGGTCCACATGGGGTTTGGGCCAGCCGGGGCGCTGTACCACAAAGGCCGCGTCGAACTGGGCGGCGACTTCAGGGCCGACTTCAAAATTTTCGGCGGAAATACACGGGCTAATGTAGGCCCGCATCCGAGCGGGCACGGCCCCGCGTTCCTGCATCCAGGCCACCGTTTTTGGCGTGATCTGCGCGACCGCGCCGCGCCACCCCGCATGGCACGCCCCAATAACACCCGCCTCCGCGTCGGCGAGCAGGATGTTGGCGCAATCAGCGGCGGTGGTGCAAAGCAGCAGCCCGCGCGCGCGTGTCACCATGCCGTCGTAGCCGCGATAGACGCCGGGCGCGGTAGCGTCCAGCAGATCATTGCCGTGTACCTGTCCCGTGAAGGCGATTTGATCCACCGAAAACCCAATGGCTTCCTCAAACAGCTGCCTCCGGTTGGTGTGGACATGCGCGGGGTTGTCATCCTGGCTCAGGCTGAGGTTAAGGCTGGCATACGGCGCTTTGCTCACCCCACCAAGGCGGGTGCTAAACCCGGCCACCACACCGGGCTGTTCGTCGAAAACGGTGGGGGAGAGATACATCATGGTGCGGTTCTCACTTCAAGGCATCGCAGAACGATACGCGGCCTTCAGCAGGCATTGAAAATGGTAGACGCCGGCCTCCTCTTGCACCGAGAACCGTCCCCGGTCGTAGGCGCGTGAGGTGAGGCCCTCCTGCACATGCTCGCAGATCTCGATGTCTTCCTGCTGCACCTTATCGCTAAACGCAAGGTCTTCGGCGAGGCGCTGCTCGTCCGAGAGGTCGTCATAGTAATAGTCGAAATGCACGCGGCAGCGGTCGGCAGTGACGGGCTCGACGATGTTGGTCTGGAGTCGCCCTGGCAGGATGTTGAGCATAATGTTGGGGAAGACGAAGTAATAATACGCTGCCTCGTTATCGCCACCGTAGTAGCCGTCGCCGGTGCCCCGGAAACCGCTGTGCTGGAGCGAGTGCCACCGAAACGTTTCGGTGGTGTAGCCACGCACGTCGAGCCGCTCGCACAGTTCGGGATGCACCAGCGGCAGGTGGTACCCTTCGAGGTAGTTATCCACGTACGCCTTCCAATTGCACGCCACGTCGTATGTCACCCGGCGGTAAAACCGGAGCGCCTCCAGCCGCCACGGCGCGATGCGCGCGGCAATGCCGTCCACCAGTTCATCCAGCGTCGGCTCCTCGGCGTCATCGAGGCGCACAAACACCAGCCCTTGCCACGTCGCCACGCGCAGCGGCACGAGGCCATAGTCGCGTTTGTCGAACAGTTCGGTGTATTTAAAGCGCGGCACGCCCCGCAGGCTGCCGTCGAGGCGATACGTCCAGCCGTGATACTGGCATTGCAACATGTTGACGTGCCCGCACGGGGCCGTCACCATCGGCCCGCCCCGGTGGCGGCACACGTTGTAGAACGCCCGCAGGTCGCCCGTTTTGTCGCGCACCACCACGACGGGGTTGCCTGCCACCTTCGCCGTCACATAATCGCCCGTCTTGGCAAGCTGCCCGACGTGCCCGACGAGTTGCCACATCCGCCCGAACACGGCCTCTTGATCAAAGGCGTGATAGTCCGCATCGACATACCACCGCGACGGGATGGTTTCGGCACGCGGCAGCGGCGCAATGAGCAGGGCGTCATCGGTGAGAGTAACAGGTGGGGTCATGCGTTGATGAAGGATAAAACATCAGTCGATATGAAGGTCATCGACAAGCCGCGCCTGGGGCATAATCTCATGAATCGGAAGGCCGAGTTCATGCGCGATGATAAGCTGCACCCGTTCCCATACGGCATGACGCGACCACGTCGCAGGCGCGGCACCCAACACCTGATGGTTTTCCACCAGAACCTGCTGGGCCAACGCACCCACGGTGAGGCCCGGCTCGAAGTAGACCAGCCATGGCTTGGAGAATACATAGATCAAATACGTGGTGCCCCATACGGCGGCTAAACCCAACAGGGCATCCGTGAGTGGGATCAGGTCATTGCATCCGCTCAAGATCAATGCCACGGTTCCAATCCAAAAGATCCATGTCATCACCACACGCACCGTTTCGGGACGACTTGGCGGTGGAAAATCGAGACGGACGGAGGTTCGGAGGTGCTTCCAGTGCGCCTTGTGGTTGACAGGTGGGATGAGTTGATCCAGTGTGGTCTTCGGCGTGATGGCGTGGCGAGGAACGTTGCCCTGTTCCATGAGGGCACGACGCAGCCGGTAAAAAACATGTGCCGTGAGGCAAGCGGGCCACACCTTGCCGTTCACCTTTTGCATGATGAGCTGATGCAAATCGGTCACGGTGTAAAGCCCCGTGACATCTTCAGGTGTGATGGAAATGCCAAAGGTTTCCTCAACGCGATGGATTAGATCTTCCGCTTCCATGTCTTTAAACAACGATCTGGATTACGTGAAGCGAAAAAGTACACGCTCCAGTTCAAACAGACAACGCAAAAATACACGTTATCGATGCACTACCAACAGCCCCACCGTCAGGAGATCCACGGCGTGAACAACGCCCTGCTGCCGACGAAGCCGGTGCCACGCCCGCCGCATGCCAAACGACCATGCGATGTCGTCGAATACCAACACGGCGGTGTCAGCCAAATGAGGGCGCAGTTGCTCGGCATACCGCAGCGTGGCCTCGGGGTTGTGGTGCCCATCGATGAAGGCAAAATCGATGGCCGACCGCGACGCGAGCACATCGGGCAAGGTGTCATAAAAACGCCCCGTCACGATTTCTACACGGGCGAGGCCGAGGTCGGCCAGATGACGTCGGGCGCGATCTGCCAGCGCCGCGCCGCCTTCGAGCGACACGAGGTGTCCGGCTCGGTTCTCCGCCAGCGCCGCCGCCTGATACGCCGCCGAAATGCCCAGGCACGTCCCCAGTTCGAGGCACTGTGTCGGCTGAAACCGCCGGATTAAATGATACAGCAGCACCGCTTCGTGCCGGGGCGCGCTGCCCCTGTTCACCGACGCCAGCGTCCGCGTGACCTGCTGTGCAGCGGTCGCTGCCTGCATCCGCCCCTGCGCTCCAAAATCGGTAAACGCCACTGCCTCTTTCGATTGCCCCAAGCCTTCGCGCAGGACTTCAATTCGTTCGCTCCATGCAGCCAATGGAGGCTCTGCCGGAAACGCTATCATATCGGCTAGCGCCGCCGCCAGTTTCTGTGCCCCCTCGTCCTCGTCATGCCGCAGCCGCTGCGACGCCCACCGCGCCTGCCTTCGAAACACAAGGCGGTGAAAAAAAAGGGCCAGCGTGTGCAGCATAAATCGGGAATCGGTCGAGGTACAAATCGCGGCGATGAAAATACAAATTTATTGCCTTGGCGGTCTGTCTGGTGCTGCTGTCGATCAAAGCGCGATGGGGTTCCGGACAAGGGTCGCCACAGGGGGCGACCCCTACGGATGGTGGATGGGTACCGTTTTCGCAATCCTAAAACCCCTATTGTAACCTTTCTAAACGCCCGTGCGTTTTGCTCCTCGAATCGACGATGCACGACGATGAACAACACCCAACACCCCGGCTTGTGAGCTTTTCCCTGGACCCTGCACAGCGCCGCTTCGAGCGGCTGGTGCATCAATACCAGCACCGTATCTACGGCTTTGCGCTGTATTTCCTGGGCCGCCAGATGCAGGCGGAGGACGTCACCCAGGAAGTGCTGCTGAAGCTGTGGGAACGGCTTGACCAGGTGGACGAGGAACGGCTCTTGGGGTGGTTGTTACGGGTGACGCGTAATGCGTGCGTGGACAAGGTGCGCAAGAACAAGTCGTACCGCAAGGTGGTGGCGCAAGCCCCGGAAGACGGCCTGAACGACGCCCTCGGCGACGACCCGACGCCCGAAGCCGAAGCCGAAGCCGCCGACTTTCAGCAGCACCTGACCCGTGCGCTGACACGGCTCGCCGAGCCATACCGCAGCATCGTCATCCTTCGCGAAGTCCAAGACATGAAATACGAAGAGATCAGCGGGGCGATGGACCTGCCGCTCAACACGGTGAAGGTGTACCTCCACCGCGCCCGCAAGATGCTTCGCTCTGCTTTACACGCTGAACTACACGGAGAACTAGACCGTGAACTCGCTTGACATGAATACCCCGGCGTGGCCGAACAACAACGACTGGATGGACGACCGGCTGGAGGCGTACCTCGACGACGCCCTGCCTGCCGACGAACGCCGCGTCTTTGAACAACGGCTACAGGAAGAAGACGAATGGAGCAACGAGCTGGCGCTGGCGCGTCAGATCCAAGACGGGCTGCATACCTTGCCGTTCCCCTCGTGTCCCCCAGCGGTGACCCAGGCGGTGTTGGCCGAGGTACAGCACCGACGCCGGATGTCGTTTATGACCCGCGTGCGGGCTTGGCTCGATGCCCAGTTCCACAGTTTCTGGCAGCCTGCGCTCGCCATGAGTGTGCTCGTGCTGGTGGTGGGCTCCGCCGTGCTCTTTGGCCGTCCGCCCCAACAATCCAACAGCGCCGAGGTCGAGCAGGCGCTGGCCGAGGTACGCTGGACCCTGGCCCTCCTTACCGAGATGGGCCGCGAAACCGGCACCGCCGTGCGCAGCGATGTCATCGAAAAGCGCATTGTTACGCCCATGCAAGACGCGCTCGGGTTTGCCCCGCCGCGTGACACCGATACCGACTAAAACCCTTTTAAGAGGCATAGACCGATGATGAAACAACTCCTTTGCTGCCTGCTGCTGGCACTCGGCCTGACGGGTGCCGCCCACGCGCAACAAGACAACCTGAGCCGTGATCCGGGCTACGTGGATCTGCAAGCGATTGATGGCTGGTTTCCCCGCGAAGCCAAAATCGAAGTCAATATCAAGGGCGCCTTGCTCGAACTCGTCGCCGAGGCGTCGCGCTATGAAGATCCCGAACTGGCCAACCTGCTGCGCAAGCTCAAGGCCATCCAGGTACGCGGCTATGAGGTGTCACTAAACGACTTTCGCTCCGTAGAGGACCGGATGAGCACCCTCGCCCGCAGCCTCGAAAGCCAGGGATGGGATACCGTGGTCAAGGTCCGCGAAGACGATGAGCGGGTCAATATGTACACCCGCATTCAAAACGGGGTCATTGCCGGGATGATGGTGATGGTGCTTTCTGAAGACGACGAGAGCTACTTTGTCAATATTGTCGGCGAAATAAGCCCCGAACAGATTGGCCGCATCGGAAACCGGTTTGACATCGACCCGCTCCGTGGCACCGTGGACGGCTATTAATCGCCACCTGCCCCCTTTGACTTGTGACTTTCACCCACCCCCGCTTCGGCGCGGGCTGTTAAAACCCTTTGCGTGATGCAACGTCTGCTTGCCCTCTGCCTCCTGGTAACCCTCGTGCTGCCCCTGTCGGGCTGCTTCTACTCCCGCGAAATCGCCAACACCCGCCGCGACATTGAGCGCCAGACCGGCGCTGAACTCGACCGCGAAATCGTCGTCAGCCTCGGCCCCGCCTCGCTCCGCACGGTCGGCTGGATTGCCGGGCTGGTGCCTGAAGAAGAGGCCCAGATGGCCCGCTCGTACCTCCGCGACATCCGCCGCGTGAAAGTGGGCGTGTATCAGGTGGAGTCGATGCCGCATTCGCTCGAAGCTGTCGAACTGCCCAAAGCCGCAAAACTAGAACGCCAGGGCTGGGACCTGCTCGCCAAGGTGTTCGAAGACGATGAAATGGTGTACGTGTACTACCGCGAGCGCAAAAACACCATCCGCGACCTGTACGTCATGGTCCTTTCGGATGATGAACTGGTCATCGCCAAGGTGCGCGGCAACCTGAGCAACCTCGTCGCCCGCGCCATGCACGACCACGTCGACTGGACCGACTGGGACGACTTTGTCGAGGTTGATTTTTAGATTGACCCTGATGGTATTTCCCACCCAGGGTCGCCACGGGGGGCGACCCCTACGGGATCAGAAATCAACCGTTTCCCTCTTCCCTCGAACCCCATCCCTCACACGTACCGATCCAACTGGTGCGCATGTAGGTAATCCACCACGTTCTTGACACCCTGCGTTCGCTCCCGTTGGCAGACCAGCAACGCGTCATCGGTGTCTACCACGATGGCATCGTGAATCCCGATGAGCACCACAAGGCGTTCGTCCGTCTGAACGTAGCACCGGCTGGAATCATGCACGATGACGTTGCCTTTCAGAGCATTGCCGTGGTCGTCTTTGGGGCTAAGTTGATAGACGGTGCGCCAGTCGCCCACGTCGCTCCACCCGAAGGAACCCGGCACCACGTACACCTTCTTGGCCCGCTCCATCACGCCATAATCGATGGAGATGCGCGGGCTGTCCTGAAACGCCCGGTAGACTGCGGCCCCTTCCTTTTCCGTGCCGAGCACATCACAGACCGGCATAAACGCCTTGTGGGCGTCCGGGAGATGTTTTTCCATCTCCCCCAGAATGGAATCGGCCTGCCAGATAAACATACCGCTGTTCCAAAGGAAGTCGCCCGAATCGAGGAAGCGCTCGGCGGTGGCAATGTCGGGCTTTTCGGCGAAGGTGCGCACCGGAAACGCCTGTGTCACGTCGGGATCGATGGGGGCATCACCGTCATACTGGATATAGCCGTAGCCCGTTGACGGATGCGTGGGCGTGATGCCGATGGTGACCAATGACCCCGGCTCCTGGGCTTTTTCCGCCGCGACACGCACGACCTCATGAAAACGTTGCACGTTTTCGATGAGGTGGTCCGCCGGAAGCACCAGCATCGTCGCCTCGGGGTCGAGCGCTTGTAGCTTTACGGCCGCGTAGGCGATACATGGGGCCGTGTTGCGGCTGATGGGCTCGGCCAGGATGTTTTCGGGCGGCACCGCAGGCAGTTGATGCTGCGTCTGATCGATGTAGCGTTCATGGGTGACTACAAAGCAGCGCTCGGGGGGGATCAGCCCTTGCAGCCGCGCCACGGTATTCTGGATGAGTGTCGCCTCCCCAAAAACGTTGATAAATTGCTTCGGGCGGGCCTTGCGGCTTTCGGGCCAGAACCGGCTGCCGATGCCTCCCGCCATGATAACAGCATAGAGCATATAAACAAGACGTTATCGTCAAAAAGAAAGTGCGCCCAAGGTACAGGTTGACAAGGAAGAAGTCTCGTGACCGGGCCTAAAAATCGTGATCGGTCGGCGTCCCATCGTGCACGTTCAAGGCACCGTGTTTAGTCCAAGCGCCTCACTTACCGCCGCCACCAGCACGTCGGGAGGCTGCGTCACATCCAGGCGGAGCGCTTCCTTGCCGGGCGGCTCCAGCGCGTCGAACTGGCTTTGCAGCATCGCGGCTTTCATGTAGTGCCCCGCCCGGGCCTTCATCCGGTTGTAGATGGTATCGAAGTCGCCGTGGAGATACACAAAGTGCACGTCAGGATGGTCGATGAGGAGCCGCTCACGATAGGCTTCTTTCAGCGCCGAGCAAGCCACCACGCCCGAAGAATCGTTTTCCAGCATCTGCTCGATGGCAACGCGCAGGGCGGTGAGCCACGGGGCCCGGTCGTCGTCGTTGAGCGGCTCGCCACGGGCCATCTTGGCCACGTTTTCAGGCGGGTGGTAGGCATCACCTTCGTGGTATTCCCAGTCCATCAAAGCCGCCAGCGCTTCGCCTACCGTTGACTTCCCACACCCCGAAACCCCCATGACTACAATTACCATACTCCAATTTACGCTTTAAAACCGTGTCCTCTCGAATCGTGTCTGCTCCCTTCATTCATCGAGATGACCAAAACTGATGAGGGGAGCGATACCCTCTGCAGATTTCCCTTGTGCCTACTCAGCTTGCGGACTGATTTGCTCGAACAGCGCCTTCGTCTCGGCAAGGCGGGCGGGGTCGTTGATGGCAAAATACCAGAACCGCTCCAGATTTATGTCGCCGTCCATGCTAAAAAACTGCATAGTTCCCTGCGACTTATGCTCGGCCACCAGCCAGTTGACAACGATGCGGTAATCCAACCGCTCCAGGTCGTCGAGTTTTTGCAGCCGGTCGAAGGTGACAACGGGTGTGGCCTGGGTCGTTTTTGTAATCGGATAGCCGGTAAGCTGTTCAAACGCTTGCACAAACCGGGTGGAATCGGTGCTGCTACCCACGAAGCCGCCCAGCACCACGGGTTTGCGTTCAGCATCGAGCGCTTCGACAGCCTGCAAGGCCAGAATCGTCGCTCCTTTGTGGTGCCCGTGGAAGCCTTCGTCGATGGGCAGGTGAGCAAAGATGTAGTCGTAGTCGCCGCGTTCGAGGATCTGGATCAGCCGCGTGCGCACCACATCGGTGTCCCACACATGCTGCAACACGGTATCAACGTTGGTGGTGAACTGGTGGTCGTACTGGTCAAAGAAGAAATAATTGCGCAGCCCGATGATGCGCCCGCCCGCCATCAGTTCTTGCTTTCGGATCGCGGGGAGGTGCTTCCGCGCCACGGCTTCGTTGTCGAGGTCCAGCCCGTAGATTGGCTCGGCGAGGTCGGCATAACGAAAGCCGCCGCTGCCATCGGTGATAAGCGCCAGATCTACGTTGCCGCCCAACTTGTGGGTGATGGCGTAGACGCTGGCGGCAAACATGGCGTCGTCATCCGGGTGCGCGGTGACGATGAGCACATCGACGGGATCGGTCTCCTGCGCCAGCAGCGGGGAAGCTAGCAGGACGGAAAGGGATAGCAGCAAAGAAAAGCGCACGGCAAAGGGTGATTTGTGGGTTTTATGAGGGAGGTATTTCCAGTTATACGACAAAACGTTCTTTCTTGTCATCTCGAACGAATGTGAGACACGAGGCGACACGAGGGCGCAGCCCGACTGATGTCAATAAACCGACTGACGTAAGTAAATCTCCCAATTTCTGGTTTTGCTAAACGGCAGCGTGGGGATCTCTCCTTGCTATGCTCGTCGAGATGACACCTTATTTTTTGTCGTGTCCGCCGACTGTGTATTCAACATGACGGAAACGTTGCAGGAAACGCCAAAAAAGGCATCACCATGTCGCAAATCACACAAATAAGTCACGCATCAGCGGCACACTCGGATCGACGGCATAGGGTGTCAGGTCGGTGATGCCTGCTTTTTCCAACACCTCTTCGTCGAGGAAAAAGTGGCCGGTGCACGACGCGCTAGGCTGTGTCAGAATCCAGTGGGCCGCGTCGGCGACGATGGCGGGCGTGCGCGAGCTTTGGATCATGGCCTCACCGCCAAGCAGGTTGCGCACCGCTGCCGTGGCAATCGTGGTGCGGGGCCATAGCGCGTTCACCGCGATGCCATCGCTCTCAAACTCGGTGGCCATGCCCAGCACACACATGCTCATGCCGTACTTCGCCATCGTGTAGGCGCCGTGTTTTTTGAACCACTTCGGGTCCATGTTCAGCGGCGGCGACAGGTTCAGGATGTGCGGGTTGTCGGCTTGCTGGAGGTAGGGCAGACACACCTGCGAACACAGAAACGTCCCGCGCACGTTCACCTGATGCATCAGGTCGAAGCGCTTCATCGGCGTGTCGGGCGTCTTCGCCAGAAAGATGGCGCTGGCGTTGTTCACCAGGATGTCGATGCCACCAAACGTGGCGGCGGCTTGCTCGGTGGCGGCGCGGACTTCCTCCTCAAACCGAATGTCGACCTTAACCGGCAGCGCCTTGCCTCCGGCGGCTTCGATCTCTTCAGCGGCGGTGTAGATGGTACCCGCGAGCTTCGGATGTGGCTCCGTGGTTTTGGCGGCAATCACAATGTTCGCGCCGTCGCGGGCCGCCCGCAGCGCGATGGCCTTGCCGATGCCCCGGCTCGCCCCGGTGATAAACAGCGTCTTTCCGTTGAGGGTGCTCATGCGTCGGTGGGTTAAGTTTGTTTATTCTACTGCCATCAATGATTGCGATGCCAACAAGATCCACCTTGACCCTTTGTCGCAATTTACCTACACTATTTTAGTCTCGTTTCCCCCAGCGTTCTTTTCTCGTCATCACGAAGGATCGCAGATCCTGTGGTGATCTCACCCCAGTCGAGGTGCTTTTTCCCTTCGGGGTGAGATCGCCACGTCGCCGTTGGCTCCTCGCGATGACGATGGGAGAAGCGTGCTGTTATTCCTGCTCGGCAAGCTGCTCGGCGAGGGCTTCCCACTTTTCGTACAACGCCGCCAGTTCTTGCTGCACCGTCTCGTAGGCTTCGGTGGCCTCGCGGGCGCGGACGCCGTCCTCGTCGTACAGGTCGGGGTTGGCGAGGGCGGCTTCCAGTTCGGTCTGGCGGGCTTCTTTTTTCAGGATGGTCGCCTCGGTCTCCTCATACACCTTGCGCAGTTGGTACGGGTTGAGCAGGTGGTACGCGCCCTTTTCCTGCGCGGCCTCGTAGCGCTGTTTGCGTGCCTCCGCCTCGCGGCGCTTTTGCTCTTTCGTCTTACGCGCGGTGGTGGTTTCTTCGGTTGCGCCATTGCTGGAAGACGGAGCCGCCGCCTGCGTCTGCTGCAACCGCGCCGCCGTACCGTGCTCGCGGTGCCACACATACTCGGAGTAGCTCCCGTCAAATGTACGCACGCGTCCCTCGCCCACGTACCACACGCGGTTGGCGATCTGGTCGAGGAAGTGGCGGTCGTGGCTGACCACGATAAACGACCCGGTGTACTGCCGCAGCGCCTCCACCAGTACGCCGATGGACTGGATGTCGAGGTGGTTCGTCGGTTCGTCGAGGATGAGAAAGTTGGCCGGGTGGAGGAGCGTGCGGGCCAGCGCAAGGCGGCTCTTCTCACCGCCCGAAAGCACCGACACGGGCTTAAACACGTCGTCGCCCTCAAACAGAAACGCGCCGAGCATCGTCCGCAGTTCGGTGTCGGTGTGGCCTTGCGACTTCTCGCGGAGGGCTTCGAGGACCGAATGCGACGGGCTGAGTTCTTCGGCCTGGTGCTGGGCGAAGTAGGTCAGATCCACGTGGTGCCCCAGGTCGCGGGTGCCGTCGAACGGCTCGGTGCCGCGCAGCATCCGCGCCAGCGTCGATTTGCCCGCACCGTTTTTGCCGATGAGCGCAATCTTGTCGCCGCGCTCAATTTCCAGCGCATCGGCATCGCGAAACACCTCGACGGTACCTTCGGCGGTGACGTACGTTTTGGAAAACCGTGACAGCGCCATCACGATGCGGCCCGAACGGCGCGGCGTGGGAAAACGGATCGAGATCTCGGATTCTTCGCTGGGCGGTGGCAGGATACGCTCCAGCTTTTCGAGGTGTTTGACGCGGCTCTGCACCTGCCGCGCCTTCGACGCCTTGTACCGAAACCGCTCGATGAAACGCTCGGTCTCGATAATTTCTTTCTGCTGGTTCTCGTAGGCTGCCCGCTGCAGTTCGCGCCGCTCGGTACGTTCGTGCAGATAAAAGGCGTAGTTGCCCGCGTAGTCCGTGATGCGCCCGCGCGAAAGCTCGGCGATATGCGTCACCATGCGATCCAGCACGTAGCGGTCGTGGCTCACCAGCACCACCGTGCCTCGGTAGCTTTTCAGGTACTGCTCAAACCATGCGATGCTTTCGATATCGAGGTGGTTCGTCGGTTCGTCGAGTAGCAGATAATCAGGCTCCGACAGCAAAATCTTGGCGAGCGCCACCCGCATGCGCCAGCCGCCAGAGTAGCTGCTCATCGGGCGGCTCAACTCATCGGCGTCGAAGCCCAGCCCCGTCAGCACGGCCTCGGATTTCGGGCGGATGAGGTGGGCATCGCTCGCGTTGAGGTGCGTGTGCACTTCGTCGAGGTCGTGCAGCAGTTGCTCGTAGTGCGCGGTAGTGTGGTCCGATTCGGCTTCCAGCGCTTCGGTAAGGCGGATCTCTTTCGCCTGCCATTCCAGCACGTCGGCAAACGCGGTCATGGCTTCGTCCAGCACGCTGCGGTCTAGATTGCTCTCCTGCACATCCTGTGCGAGATAACCAATCTGGATGCCGCCGCTTTTCTGGATCGTCCCTGCATCTGCCGTGTAGGTGCCCGCCAGCAGCTTCAGCAGCGTCGATTTGCCCGCACCGTTCGGCCCAATCAGCCCAATGCGCTGGTTGGGCTTAATTGTCCAGGACAACCCATCCAGAATGGGTATCCCGGCAAAGGCGAGATGGATGTTGTTGAGTTGAATCACGGCGAAGCGGACGTGGTGCGCAAATGGTTATAGAGGGCGTCTGCAACGACGCGGTGCCCCTCCGGGTTCATGTGGTCGTCCAGCACATAATAATGCTGCGGCGAAAGCAGCGGCCCCACATCCAGCGTTTCGATGTGTAAACCCAACGCGGCGGCTTCTTCCAGATGCTCGTTCAGGGCTCGAATAAACGCGCCGTCGCTGGGGCTGAAGGTTTGCGATTCAAACACGACGATGCGTAGGCCACGCAGTTGGTCGGCGTGGTGCTTCAGGATGGCCCAAAACATCGCCGCTTCTTCGGCATCGGTCAGGGTTTCTTCGATGTTTTGCGGCGCGTTGCCGCGCACCTGATACCACAGCGTCTGCGCGGTGAGGCGGCTCATTACCCACACGTACTTCCCCAGCCAATAGCGTGTCCGTTGCAGATGGCTATCCACGCGTTGTTGATACTGGGCAGCGCTGCTGATCTGGAGTTCCCCTTGCTCGACGTATGGGCGGTTCTCCATGGGGTCGCCTTCGTTGTACTGGATCACAAGCGTCTGCAAGCTATCCGTGGGCAGTTGTTCAAAGAGGCGTAGTTCACGCACCGTCCCATACGATGCAATGCCGGCATTAAGCACCGGTTGTTGCAGTTGGCTTTCTAGCCGCTCGACGAAGGTTTCGTCCTGTTCCACGCCCCATCCCATCGTGTGCGAGTCACCCAGCACCATCACGGCAGGATGCAGCACTTCCTCATCGCGCAACCCCAACGCGTTGATGTGCAAGGTGGTGCGAAACTCAATGTTCTCAAACTCGCAGGCGCCCGGTCGCAGCCGGTACCCAAGGTCGGAATCATGATGCGCACAGGCGGGCTGATACTGAACGATCTGGCGCATGCTGCCCATGTAGAGCACCCGCATCTTGTCACGCAGCAAGCCGTCGCCCAACCGCTCGGGATGATGCACCAGCCATCCCAGTGCCCCTTCCACCAATGCCAGCAGCACCAGCAAAAGGCCGAGGTTAACCAGCATCACCTTCGCCTTATACCGCCAGCGTCCGGGACTCATGGTTCTTGTGGACGCATGATGACGGGATTAATACGCATTGTCATTCACGAAGCCACTCCACAGGGTCATCAGCATAATCTTCAGGTCGAGCTTCAGCGACCAGTTCTGGATGTAGTACAGGTCGTACTCGATGCGCTTTTCCAGCGACGTGCTCCCGCGCCAGCCGTTGACCTGCGCCCAACCCGTGATGCCCGCCTTCACTTTGTGCCGCAGCATGTAGCCGGGGATACGCTCCTTAAACTGTGCGATGAACACCGGGCGTTCGGGGCGCGGTCCTACCACCGACATGTCGCCCCGAAGCACGTTGATAAACTGCGGCAGTTCGTCGAGGGAGGTGCGCCGCAGGAACCCGCCCACCTTCGTGGCGCGGTTTTCGCCAGGCTTGGCCCACACCGCACCCGTTTGCGTCTCCGCATCAACGGGCATTGAGCGGAACTTGAGCATGTCGAACGTCTGTCCGT
The DNA here is from genome assembly GCA_030428385.1 of Rhodothermia bacterium. Classification (GTDB taxonomy): domain Bacteria; phylum Bacteroidota; class Rhodothermia; order Rhodothermales; family JAAAOL01; genus JAUIDY01. The sequence continues at coordinate 60,268 of JAUIDY010000017.1, forward strand.
TCAGCCCCATGCGTTCTTGTCGGTAAAATACCGGGCCGGGCGAGGAGAGTTTTACCGCCACGGCAATGATCAGCAAGATAGGCGAAGCCAGCAAAAGAAAGAGCGCGGAAAACACCACATCCACGCCGCGCTTGATGAACCGCCGAAATTCGAGGGGGGCTTCGTCGATGAGATGAATGACAGGGAGCCCGTCTACGTCCGAGATGCGACTGTTGATAATGTCGAACTGAAACAGGTCGGGCACCAGGCACACATGAGCCAGCCGCGTAGACATCGCCTCCACAATGCGCTCGATGCGCGTGGCAGCGGTCAGCGGCAGGGCGATATACACGTAGTCAATGGGCGTCTCGGCCGCCTGAAACCGATCCACGACGGCGGCAGCTTCGTCGGTGGTACCTAGCACATCGGGGTCATCGGGCTTATGGTCGTCCAAAAAACCCACCACTTCGAACCCCATCCACGGGTATTGCTGAAACGACTGCTCCAGGCGGCGCCCGGCTTTACCGGCGCCCACAATAAGCACCCGTTTGAGGTTTTTGCCCTGCTGCCGCGCCCGGCGGGCGTACGAATACAGCGCCACACGCACCGCCACCATCAAGAGCGGCGTGAGGATGCCAAAAAACACCACTGTCAGCCGCGAAAAGTACAGCTCACGGTAGAACGACAGCGACGCCGACACCACCAGCAGTTCCAGAAACACCGCCTTCGCCACCGCAAACACCAGCCTCGGAAGCCGCTGTGCCCGGTCGGACTGGTACAACCCCGACGCCCAGAATACAAACGACGAGGCAATCAGAATCCACGGGAGGAAGTAGAGATAGCGCGACAGCGGCACCCATTCGGGCAACGCAAATATCCCGGTCGTGAGCACCTCGAACCGCAGGTAATAGGACGCGATCCACCCCAACGCCACCAGCACAAAATCTACGAAGAAGAGCGTGCGCTGAAAAATTCGACTTTGTTCGTACAGCATAACACCCAGCAACCACTGGCTTTAACAAGCGTGAACACGGTACCGGTTACACCATAAACGAGGCGGTGGCAAGAGAATGAGAGTGGGTGGGCACAATATACACGGATCCAACGGGTTATGTGCAAAGGCGACGTTGATTTTTGAGGGACTGGGGGTGCCAGGCAGTATCCATGCAGCCCATTCAAGCATCCCGCCCCTGCGGGTCGGCATTGCCTTCTCCCTTACGCCCAGTGCCGGGATTTTGTATTTTGCAAACTGGTTGTACTTCCCCATCTGAAACCATCTTACATGACCAAATATATGCACCGGCTCCTGCTCGTTGCCGCCTTGTTGGTGGCTGCCTGTGACACCACCGACGAGCCCGAGACCAGAGACGCTGCCTTTGTCGTTACCGGCGATGCTTCCAGTGCCTTCATCGTCCAGTTTATCGATGAGCTCTCTTTTTCCTCCACCGAAAGGATCCCGTGGGGTACGGCCTTTCCTGCAGCCCCGGGCCTAATGCTTCAGCTCAGTGCCACCAGCATGGATGAGGGCCAAAGCGTGCGCGTGGCCATTTTGATTGATGGCGAAGAAGTTGAGTTTGCCGAGTCGGAAAACGGTACCGAGATCGGCATTGTGTATGAGGTGCCTCCCATCGAATGACTCAGGCCTGCCTCATGGCCAATGCCAGCGCCCCTAAGATACCAGCCCGGTCGCCCAGTCCCGGTGGTACAATGTACGCCTCGATAGTATCGGTGATAGCGGGGACTTTGACGTACCCGTTCAGCAGCGTTTGCACCTCGGCACGGATCATCGGAAACAGGACTTCCTGATGCATCACCCCGCCGCCCAGGATGATACGCTCGGGCGAGAGGGTGAGGATGAGGTTGACCAGCGCCAGCGCGAGGTAGTGTGCTTCCAGCGCCCACGCCTGATGGTCGGGCGGTAATGCTTCGGCGGGCTTGCCCCAGCGATCCAGCAAGGCCGGACCTGCAGCCAGTCCTTCGAGGCAGTCGCCATGGAACGGGCAAAACCCCGCGTACGGGTCCCGCGTGCGGTCGTGCGGAATGATGAGGTGCCCCATCTCGGGATGCACCAGCCCCTGCACGGGCTCTCCGTTCACCAGTGCGCCCCCCCCAATGCCCGTGCCTACGGTAATGTACAGGCACGAACCTATGCCTTGCGCCGCCCCCCAGCGGTGTTCCCCTATGGCAGCGGCATTCACGTCGGTGTCAAACGCCACCGGCACCTTCAGTTCGCGCTGCAAATGTTTGGCAAGGTCGGTGTTTTGCCAGCCTGGCTTGGGTGTGCTGGTGATGTAGCCGTACGTTGGGGAAGTGGGCTGGAGGTCTACCGGACCAAAAGAACCAACACCTAACGCGGTGAGGGTGGGTTGGGCTTCAAAAAAAGCCCGGACGTGGCGCAGCGTCTCCTCGGGCGTGGTGGTAGGAATGCGCGTGGTACTACGCAGATCATGGGGGCCGGTACCAACAGCACAGACAAACTTGGTCCCTCCGGCTTCGATGGCCCCATAGAGCGGTGCATTCATAGATTTAAGTAAGAGCGGGTTTGATCAACGTCGGCAATCGCGAAAAGGGGCGTACGCATCGCTGCCACACGTGGTCCAGCCCGCCAAGGCTTTGCCTTGCCCCGATGACGATACGGAGGTTCTTGTTTTTCAGGCTTATTGCTCCTATCCTTTGCCCCCCGTCTCGGCGGTTGGTATCTTTCTATACCCCGTTTTTCTACCCGCCTCCTGTCCCTATGCGCTATCTTCTTTTTTTGACCCTCGTATTGCTGGGCATGGGCTGTGCTTCATCCGACCCGGCTACCGAGCCGGAGGGTACAACAATTGTTGTGGAAGGCACCCTTTCGATGCGTGGTAACGAACCGTTCACGGCACTGGTCCTAGAAACAGCGGAACGCAATACCTATGTGCTGAACGTGGACGATATGCAGCAAGAAGTGCTCGATTATGGCACGCCCGTACGCGCACGGGTCTCTGGCATTCTCTATCAAGATACGTGGAATGGACAGCCCTATGCCCACCTGCGCGTCACGTCTATCCTCGACCTTGCCATTGTGCCCAGCAACTAGCGGCTCCGGCGGCGCTTCAAACTCAGCACCAGCCCATCCATAAACAGGTGACTGAGGTACCCCACCACTGCCGCTCCATAAAACGGCAACCCGGCCAGCGGGCGTTCAGGGTAAAAAATGTAGGGCAAGATGAGCAGGGGCGACGGAATTAAGAACATGGCCCACCACGAATGCGTCCAGCCACGGTGTTTGCCGAGAATGGGAAGAATAGCAAACAGCCCCAAGTAGGCGGCCTCCTCAAAGTGCCGCGTGGCGATAAGCACCACATCGACAAGGAAAAAGATGGTGTAGAAGATGTTCTGCCCGATGGAGTTGGTATCGACGTCGGGCCACAACCCAAACATCAGGCACAGCCCGAATAGCGCCAAGGGAAAAGCTATCAGTTCAACAAGCGTAAATTGCCGGTACGCCGCGTCGATGGAAAAAACATAAATCAACCCCGCCAGATATACGGCAAAAAATGCGCTCGCCCCTGCAAGATGTCCTCGGTATCCGGCCATAGGTTTGGGTCTATAAGGTCATTTATTGCTATCAGCTATCAGCACAACGTTCTTCGGTTCCTTGTGGCTTCGATTCGTCGTCTCTTCGGCTCGTCGATTCAACCGCTTCCCCTCTCTCCACTTCTCCCGCTCACCCTTTCCTGCGCAACCGTCCCACCCACGCCTGAAGCTCCGAGATGCCGAATCCGTGCGCTAACGCAAGATAACCGATGCCGTAGCTCCCCACCACCACCAGGGCCTGCACAACGAGCGGAGCCGTCCGTAACAACCACCAGATGCCTCCCGCAACAGCCGCCGCAAGCAGCGCCACGCCCCCCATCCGCACTACCGCGCCCCACGGCAAACGGAACGTGTCGATGCGGCGGCGCAGCGCCACCCGCAGTCCCACCAACTCGGCCCACGCCCCCACCGAAGTACCCAGCGAGAGCCCCACGGCACCGAGGTATAACGCCTGTTCCTGGGCAGGAATCCCCACGACGCCGGCCACAGCAAACGTATCCATCCAAAACATCAGCGGCACCGCACACGCCGCCGACAGCCCCACCCGCACGACGGCTAACTTGGCCGGCGTCTTGGTGTCATTGAGCGCATAAAACCCATTCTGCAGCAACCGCGACATCGTTGTGGCCACGAGCCCGAGGGTATACCCGCCAAGTACGAAATACACGAGCCAGTTGGCATTCACGGTGAAGCTGCCCGTCCGATACAGCAACCCGACGAGCAAGAAGCCAAACAGAAGATACCCAAGCACGGTGGGCACCACCAAAAACTGAATCTGCCGCAGCGACTGGGTGATGCGCCCGAGAAAAGCGGTGCGTCCGGAGGCATCGAGCCGTGAAAGTTCGGGCAGCTCCGACGCTGCCACCGACATCCCAAACAAGCTGATGGGCAGCATATACAACACAAATGCTGCCCGGAATGAACTCAGTGCCCCAACCGCCAGCAGCGAGGCGAGGATGTTGTCGAGATAGCCAGAGATTTGCGCCACGCCCCGTCCTGCCACCACAGGGCCAAACGCCCGAATGGCTTCGCGGACGCCTTCCACACGGGTAGAAAACGATAGCCGAAAGCCTTTCATCTCGCGGATGACAAGCGGAAGCTGAACCAAGAATTGCAAAACGCCTCCCACGAGCGCCCCCAAGAAACCAGCAAACAGCAGCTTCGTGCGTGTCGTAGGAACGATCTCATCAAACGCTTCTATCCCAAACACACTGTCCAGATACAACACCGCACCCACCGCGAGGCCGCCGATGATGGCCGCATTCCACAGCACCGGCGCGAAGTAGGGCACAAAGAATTTCCGGTGGCTGTTCAGCACCCCCAGCGCCCACGCCGATAGCACCAACACGCCCGCCATCGGGAAGATGATCTGAACGGCCTCCACCGCCAAGGCATAGCGGTTGATGGACAGTTCACCCGCCGCCACTTTCGCCGCATCGTTGATGTAGCCGGGGGCTGCGATCGCCACGATGTAGGGCGCAAGCAGAATACCACCCACCACCAACGCGGTCACCAGCGCGAGCAACAACCCCAGAATGGCTCCGGCAAAGCGCCGGGCTTCCTGTGGACGTCCCTCGGCCAGCATGCGGCTGTAGATGGGGATAAACGCGGCCGAAATCGTGCCTTCGCCCAGCAGGTTTTGCAGAAAGTTGGGTGTCTTGAACGCCAGTTGCAAGACATCAGCGTGCGCGCTGATGCCGAAGAAATAGGTGAACGCGCGCTCCCGCAACAGCCCAATCAGGCGGCTGGCGAGGATACCGCCTGCTACCACGACAGCCGCACTTTTGCGCGGCGTCTTCGGCTCGTTTGGCGCGTCTTCGGGCATGGGCTACTGTGCCGCCTCCTGTGCAGCATCTACCAGATACCGCACCGCCAGATGGTAGCCCCGCATCCCAAAACCAACAATTTTTCCCGCTGCGACGGGCGCAATGTACGACACATGCCGCATCGCTTCGCGGGCATACACGTTGGACATATGCACCTCAATCACGGGCGGCGTGATGGCCGACACGGCATCGCGCAGCGCCACCGAGGTGTGGGTGTAGGCTGCCGGGTTAAACACAATCCCGTCCACCTCATCGCGATGTGCCTGATGCAGCCGTTCCACCAGTTCGCCTTCGTGGTTGCTCTGAAAAAAGGCAAACGTGACGTCAGGAAACGCGGCCTGCACGTCGCGGGCGAGGTCATCCAGCGTGGCACGTCCGTAGATTTCCGGCTCGCGGGTGCCGAGCAGATTCAGGTTAGGCCCATTAAGCACCAGAATGTTCATACGTGGCGAAGGAGAAAGGTGGAGGGAAGGGTCGCCCAATATAACAACACGGCGTGGCAGTCGCGCTTAACACACAAACCGGAGGCCATCGTAGCCCAGCGCGATGCCGTCAGGAAGCACCCCATCCTCCTCGGCGTGCAGAATGCTATGGGTCATGTGGACAAAATACGTCTGTTGTGCCCCGATACGCTCCGCCACGGCAACGGCTTCATCGAAGGAAAAATGCGTGGGGTGGGGCTCATGGCGCAGCGCATCCAGCACCAGCACGTCGAGGCCCTTGAGGCGATCAAAGCTATGCGGCGGGATGCAACTGGTATCGGTGAGGTACGCAAAACGCCCGATGCGGTAGCCATAGATGGGGAGTTCGCCATGAAACGCCTCGATGGGTACAACGGGCACGGGGGGGCCTTCTTCATAGCGGTTCTGCACCTCAAAGGGGGCGTTGACGTCGAACAATTCCAGGTGCGGCACCCCAGGATAGCTACGGTCGCAGAAAATGTAGGGAAACATACGACGCAGCACCTCGGCGGTGTTGGCACGGGCATAACAAGGAAGCGGGCGCTTGTTGCCAAAAAAAAACGGGCGGAGATCGTCTAGCCCCACCACATGATCGAAGTGATGGTGGGTAAATAGCACCGCATCAACACGCGAGATCCCTTCGCGCAGGGCCTGCCGCCGGAAATCCGGTCCCGTGTCGATGATCAGTTCCACTCCGCCTGCCTTCACCTGCACCGCGCAGCGTAAGCGCTGGTCGCGCGGATCACTTGACATACAGACGCGACAGGTACAGCCAATCACTGGAATTCCCGTAGACGTTCCCGTGCCTAGCAGCGTGACCTCTACCGGAATGTCCTCAGGCGTCGTCATCGGCTAGTTCTTCAACGAGGATTTGGCGCTCCCAGGCCGTTTCCATGGCCTCGCGCACGGCAGGCTTCATAAACACGGTATCGACGGGCATATCACGCAGGCTGGTAGCGAGCACAGCCAGTTGGGCTTCGGGCGGGTGTTGTTTGTTAAGCATCAACACCTCGCGTCCGTTTAAGCGGCAGCGCCCCCCCCGGAAGTTTCCTTTTTCCCAACGCGTTTCCACACCAAGCTGGCGCACCGCCTGCTCCAACTCTTTGACCACCTGTTCGATTTTCATACGAGATGCATTGCTCCGCATATACCGCCGCTATCT
>JAUIDY010000160.1 GCA_030428385.1 Rhodothermia bacterium
CCAGCAGCTGCGCGTGCCGTCGGCATGTTCAAAAACAAGCGCGGCGGTGCGATTCAGGGAATGGGAGAGGTTGCGCTGTTGGTCGAAGACGATGAGGTCGTCGCCGGTCTGCTGGAGGAGCAGGTCGGCGGTGCGGTGGCGGGGGTGTGACATGAGGGCATCCGGTGGCGGTTCTACATGAAAAAAGGGCGCATTCGGTCTCTCGAACATGCCCCTTCTCGTTGATCCTACTTAAGGCAAGGTCTTTATCGACGCCCAGAGATGCAAGGCGAACGAAAAACGCCGCCGCGACACCCACACCCTACGTACTCGCGCAGAAAATGCTGGCACTATCGCTGTCACTGTTACACGAAGCACCTCCCGCACTGGCACTGTTTGTGGCACAGGGACCACCGGGACCACCAGCACTGGCGCTGTTTGTGGCACAGGCGGCACTCGCGCTATTACTGGCACATCCGGAGTCCGAATCGGACTCACAGCCTACACCAGGAGCGGCGCCCGATTGGGCCATCGCCGAGGTAGGCGCTACGATGGTCTCCACGGAGGGAAGCAGCAGCGTCAGCGACCCCACCAACCCTATCTTGCGCACAAACCGTCGCCGCGAAGTCCGCAGGGCTTCGGCACTACGCGCTCCAGCTTCTTCGAGCAGGTGCGCCCGGCGCAGCTTATCCAAGGTCATCAGCACCAGGTCTTCGTCCGCCGTCTCGTTCAACTCGGTTTGCAAAAGGGCTACCAGATCGGCGACGCTCCGCGAACCATCGGCATGTTCAAAAACCAGGGCCGCCGTGCGGTTCAAGGCGTGAGAAAGGTGACGGTGTTGGTCGAAAACAATCAGATCATCGCCGGTTGACTGCACCAACAGGTGGCTGGTACGGGCACGGGGATTAGACATAGTACCAAGCAATATTTGTGATCAGCAGCAGGAAAGGGCGCAGCCATGCGAGTCTTTCAATGATTAACCTACGGCTTAATCAACATCCATGCCGCTTTGCTTGGTACGGTGATGTGTCTCACTTTGAAGGAAAAAGATGAGCGTGTTCGCTGCTTTTGGGAAGGCGTCGTCTCAACGGCAGATACTCAAACACCCAAATGTTACTTCCTTCGGACGCAGGGCCATCACACACGAAACCCGGTGCAAATGCCCACACGAGCGGATGGATGCTGAAGAGATAACGCTGCAATACCAACGCGCTACGCACTCGCGCAGAACACGCTGTCACTTCCGCAAAAGTTGGAGGCGCTGTTCGAGTTGCTGTTGCAGAAGCAGAATTGATCACATTGCGTCGCCGAGAGTGATTGGGAGTCGCTGTTGCATCCGGTGAGGCATTGTGATTCGCACCCGGAATCGGAGTCACTGGCACACGTAGGATCGCCTGATTGTGCCAAGGCTGTGCGCGGTGCCACGATGGTTTCCACCATCGGGAGCAGGAGTGTCAGCGCGCCAACCATCCCCACCTTACGCACAAAGCGCCGCCGCGAGGCCCGCAAGGCATCCATACTGGGCGTTTCCGCATGTTCCATTAAGTCGGCGCGCCCTAAGCGGCCGAGCGCCATCCGTACGAGGTCTTCATCGGCTACCTCGTTTAATTCGGCTTGCAACACGGCCACAAGATCAGCGACAGCGCGGGTGCCATCGGCATGCTTAAAAATGAGGGCTGCGGTCCGGTTGAGGGTGTGGGCAAGCTGTCGCTGCTGGTCAAAAACGATCAGGTCGTCACCTGTGGATTGCAGCAAAAGGTCGGTGGTGCGAGCGCGTGGATAAGCCATAGCCAAAGAGGGGAAGAGGAGGGAATAAGGGGAGCGGCTTCACTACGCACAGGGCAAAGCCTTCCTCAGTAAGCAAATTTCTCCGGGAAAATTCAAGAGATGCGTATAAAAAATAAATGGTTAGCATACAAATGCGCTCCATCCCCTCGACGAGTCGCCCGAACCACTGACTCCCGTGCCTGTCTTTCTTTGTTGCGTTGCTACCCACCTGCTTCAAGCAGATGCAAGAGTGCTGCAACCGTTTGTGTGGCCTCTCCTCGTTTGCCTTGCCATGCCTGGGCGGTTTCCATCACCCGCCCAAAAATCCGCAGCGCATCTTCCGAGCGGGTCCGGGCCATTACGGTGTTTTCCAGCAAGCGGAGCGCGCCCTGTCCGGCCGACAACGGCGTGGGCTCCCAAACCGCCCCGCGTTCATACTGCAACGCCAACATCCACCCTACAGGCACGGGTTTGGTCCCTGCCACGCCACCCAGCGTTTCCACGGGCTGATGCGTGACCTGGCCTGCCTCATCGCGGACAGCCAGCGGGCGGGCATAGGGATGAACCCGGCCGTTGTCATCCAGCACGGCAAACTCATCGGAATAATACGTGGCGCCTGCCTCCACCAGCGCTTTGACGAGCGTCGTTTTGCCGGCATGGCTGAGGCCCGGTAACAGAAGGGCCGTGCCCTTCCACACCACCGCGCCCGCATGGACAAACAGATAGTTCTGGGCATGGCATGACACCGCCACTTGAAGCGACGAAACGAGGCGGTTCAGGCCTTCGGTAAGGGGGACGTTGTCAACCAGCGTGGTGTTGCCCAACGAGAGGGTGCAGTGCGGACTGTCGGGCGTGGCTTCGGTAAGGCGTAGCTGATAGGTGCAGGAGGAAACGGGCGCATCGCTGATGGTGGCATGGGGCGGGAGACGATCTAGGAGGGCAGGCAACACCCCCACGGCATCGGCAAGAATCCCAACCTGGGCTCCATAACAAGAAAAATACAACGCATCGGCTTCCACAAAGGCGTCCGTGTGCATCTTAAGCGGTGCATCCGCAGGGTTGGAAGAAGGCATGGGGACTACGTATATCAGAGACTCCTTGTCAAAAGCATGTATCCATGAGATGACGGCACCGCCTGTTTGTCAAACCCAGACGTCCTGTTCATCGCAGGGTGGAAAGTACAAAAGCGGGAGCCCTCAAACGACATTTCTTTGCGCCCGGACGGTACAACAAAGAAGGCGGTGCCACCTCCAAGGGCAGCACCGCCGCATTCTATGTTACCAGACAGGATTAGGTGTCCTACAACCCGCCGTTGCACGCTTCCACATTCCCTTCACACAACAGCCCCACCGTAAACTCACACCCACCCACGCTGGCTTCGCCACAAAATTCACAAGGGGTGTCACACCCCGACGCTGAAAGATCCGAGGCACCTTCGCAGAAGACACAAGGGCAATCGCATCCGCAAGCACATTCACATCCCCCCGCGCAAATGGAACCCGACTGCGCCATGGCCGACGTGGGCGCCACGATGGTTTCAACGGCGGGAAGCAACAGCGTCAGCGCCCCCACCAGCCCAATCTTGCGCACAAACCGCCGACGCGAGGCCCGCAGGGTTTCGGCGCTGCGCGGTCCGGCATCTTCGAGCAAATGCGCACGTCGCAGCTTGTCGAGCGTCATCAGCACCAAATCCTCGTCCGCCGTCTCGTTCAGTTTGGCTTGCAACAGCGCCGCCAGGTCAGCTACACTGCGCGTGCCATCGGCCTGTTCAAAAACCAGCGCGGCCGTACGGTTGAGCGTGTGCGTGGTGTTCCGTTGTTGATCGAAAACAACCAGATCATCTCCGGTGGACTGCAACAGCAAGTCGGTGGAGCGGGCGCGTGGATTGTTCATAACAGCTTGGCTTGGATGTGACACGTGACAAACAATGGGTGCTCGGCGCGCCTGATAATGTAGTAAATTTTAAAATACATGGGTACCTAATTTTCATATCGGCACATGTACGATAAGCTTAATCTTACATTAGGTGCGTTCGTCAACCCTGCGGGCAAACAACGCCCGCAAATGCAGTGCCAGACTAGCAGCTTCGCCGCGTGTCCCGGCCAGCGCCGTGGCGGTGTGCATCACGCGCTCGAAGACCTGAAGCGCCAGCGCCGAGCGGGTACGCGCCAACACGGTGTTTTCTAACAGCCGCAGGGCACCCTGCCCAGCGGAAAGTGACGTGGGTTGCCATACGGCACCGGGTTGGTACTGAGCGGACACGATCAGCGCAACCGGAAGCGGCTCGGTACCGGCATGCCCCCCCAACGCCTGAACGGATTCTTTGGTCACCTGCCCCTGGGAATCGCGCACCCCCAAGGGTCGCGCATACGGATGCACGCGCCCTTGCCGGTCGAACACGGCAAACTCATCGGAATAATACGTCGCACCGGCTTCTACGAGCGCTTTGACGAGCGTCGTTTTGCCGCTATGACTCACACCGGGAATCACCAGGGCACGGTCGTTCCACGCAACCACGCCTGCATGCACAAATAGCCAGTCATCGGGAGCATGGCACGACACGGTTACATGCAGCGCCGAGGCCAATTCGTCGAGGGCCACCTCTTGGTCAACTTCCTCTACCAGACACTCCGAACCCATCCAAACCGTGTACGTAACCTCTCCCGCTTCTGGTTCTTGCACGTCTACCAGATAATAACACACCCCCTGGGCGGACGGGAGTGGCTGCCAGCCGGGCGGCAGCATCGGCCGCAAGGCCTCCAACACCGACGGCCGGCGCGTATCGTTGGTAAAAATCCCAATTCGGGCCCCGTAGCATGTGAAGAGTAGCGTCTGCTCCGTAGGAAACGTAGCGAGATTGCTTGCTCGGAAAAAGGACCACGACGCCCGGGAGGCATCCGTTTCTCGGGGAGACCACATAACGATGGGGGGCGTCGGCTGCTGCAGTGCCATTCGGCGATCCCGCTCGCAATGCCTAAAAGAAAAGAGCCGTTCTTTAGATACGCGTGTGGGAAACGGCGACCAGGAACATGCCCCGTCGTTTAGAGCCCGTTGGCACAGGCTTGGTCATTGCTCACGCACAGGCCGGGCGGCAAGGTGGCCGAATCTCCACCCGTGGCGGAACCGGACTGGGCCATAACCGGGGTCGGCGCAACCGCCGTTTCCACAACCGGAAGCATGAGCGTCAGCGCCCCCACCAGCCCAATCTTGCGCACAAACCGCCGCCGCGAGGCCCGCAGGGTTTCGGCGCTGCGCGGTCCGGCATCTTCGAGCAAATGCGCACGCCGCAGCTTGTCGAGCGTCATCAGCACCAAATCCTCATCCGCCGTCTCGTTGAGTTCGGCTTGTAGTACCGAAACAAGACCTGCGACATCGCGGGTGCCATCGGCATGTTCAAAAACCAGCGCGGCCGTACGGTTGAGCGTGTGGGCGATGTTACGGTGCTGATCAAAGATGACAAGATCATCGCCTGTAGGCTGCTTCAGCAAGTCGGTGGTGCGGGCACGCGGGTTGCTCATATCAGAGTTCCAAATCTAGAAGTGAACGTTTACAATAAGGTCGGTATGAAAAAAGGAATGTGCAAATTGTTTGCCATGATTGTCAACGTACAACAAGAGGAAGACATACTAAGCATCCCTTCGATTCGTTGAACCGAACACTCCCCGACAAGAGGCGTTAACGGCGTCCGCGTGAGCAGATGGGACTCGTTCTGAGTCTTCATGCGGACTTCCCCCGGTACTATTTTCCTGAAGCGTTGGCTCATACTTATGGATTGGAAACGAACAGAACGGATTGTTGCGGCAGCCGTTTTTGCATACGCGCTGGTGCTGTACATCCTGACGGTGGCTCCCACAGCGTCGTTCTGGGACTCGGGTGAGTTTATTGCCATTGCACATGGGTTACAGGTGTCGCACCCACCGGGCGCCCCGTTCTATATGCTGGTGGGGCGGCTGTTCTCCATCGTGCTCACGCCCATCTTTGCGCTGTTTAAAGACACCGGCGCCGTAGCGCTGGCTATCAACCTGGTGTCGGTCTTTGCGAGTGCTGCCACCATCTGGCTGACGCACCTCATCATCGTGCGCCTCGTGCGCGAATGGCAGGGCGAAGACGATGCCCGCACCGACGCGCAGCGTGTCATTGCGCTGGCAGGCGGCGTCATCGGGGCGTGTACCTTTGCGGTCACCGACTCCTTCTGGTTCAACGCCGTCGAGGCTGAGGTCTACGCGCTGTCCATGTTTTTCACGGCGGCGGTGGTGTGGCTCATCATGCGTTGGAGCGAACTCGCCAAGCAAGAAGAAGCGCTCCTGCGCGGCGACCAGCATCCGTTTGGCCTTCAGGCCAACCGCTACCTCATCCTCATCGCGTACCTTTTCGGGCTGGCGACGGGCGTGCACCTGCTCAACCTGCTCGCCATCTTTTTCATCGCGCTCATCTTCTTTTTCACCGAATACGACCGCGACGACTGGGCGCGGGACAAGCGCTGGCTGGGTATTGTGGTCACCGGGGCCATTTCGGCCATCGTGTTCCTCGTCATCTATCCCGGCATCATCCAAAAACTGCCCGACTATGCAGGCCGCACGGGTGCACCACTGCTGGCGCTGTTCGGGTTTGTGGCCCTGGTGGCACTTGCCGTTTTCTACACGCATAAAAAGCAATGGCAGGTGCCTAACCTCGTCAGCCTGTCGCTGTTAATGGTGGTGATCGGGTATTCGTCGTATGCGCTCATCTTTATCCGCAGCGCCGCCGACCCGCCCATCGACGAAAACGACCCAGAGACCGCCGAAGCCATCGTTTCGTACCTGAAGCGCGAGCAATATGGCGCGACGCCGCTGCTCAAAGGGGCGAGCTACAACAATGCCACCGGGCAAATCGATGCGCGCGAGGAGAAATTCTTCCCGCGTCGTTACTCGTCGGTGCCGCAGCATGTGCGGTTCTACAGCCGCTACGACTCGGACTGGGAGTTCTTCTGGAAGTATCAGGTGGACTGGATGTACAACCGCTACTTCATGTGGAACTTCGTGGGCCGCGCCAACGACATGCAGGATGCGCCCTGGATCACCGGCCTTTCGTTCATTGACGGGCCCCGAGAACCTTCCGAAATCATGATGCAGGCCCCCAGCCAACGGGCCAGCCGCAATGCCTATTTTGCCCTGCCGCTGCTGCTGGGGCTCCTGGGCATGTTTTTCCATTTCTCCCGCGACTGGCGGCGGGCCTTCAGCGTGCTCATCCTGTTTTTCGTCACGGGCATCGGCATCATTCTGTACCTGAACCAGACGCCGATGCAGCCCCGCGAGCGCGACTATTCGTACGTGGCCAGCTTCTTCGCCTTTAGCCTGTGGGTGGGCATCGGTGCAACGGGCGTGCTGTCGCTGATCCACGACGCCTTGCTGGAAAAAAGCGAAGGGCAACTCAAGACGATGTTGCTGGGCACCGCTGCCGTGCTGTTCCTCGCGGTCCCTGGCTGGATGGCGCTAGAAAACTACGACGATCACGACCGCTCGGGGCGCTATGTGGCCCCGGAATATGCCTACAACATGCTGATGAGCACCGCCGATGATGCCATCATCTTCACCAATGGCGACAACGACACTTTCCCGTTGTGGTACCTGCAAGAGGTGGAAGGCATTCGCCGCGATGTGCGGGTAGTGAACCTCTCGCTGCTGAACACGCCGTGGTATGTCAACCAACTCAAGCACCAGGCCTCGCGGGAGTCGGAGCCGCTTCCCATCTCCATCTCGGATGAGCAAATCAGGAACCTGAGTGTGGTGGCCTGGGAGCCGCGCGAGTTTTCGCTGCCGGTGGATAAACGGGCCCTGCGGGACGAGAGCGAACTCTTCATCTCGCATGAAGACACGAGCCAGATCGAAAGCCCGATGCGGTGGCAACTCAACGGACGCCCGTACAGCCCTGAGTTTAATGTGTTGTATGGGGCCGACGTCGCCGCGCTCAACATCATCGAGACCAACGCCAAACAGGGCTGGGAGCGACCCATTTATTTTGCCGTCACCGTCGCCCCCGATGGCCTGCTGGATTTGCAGGAGTATTTCCAGTTGGAGGGGCAGGCCTTCCGCATCGTGCCCATCCGCCACCAGGAAGTGCCGATGGGCCGCATCGTGCCCGACATCACGCCGGAGCGGCTGAAGCAGTTTAAGTTCACCAACCTCGACGACCCGTCCGTCTACTACGACGAAAACATCCGGCAGATGACCGACAACTACCGCAACATCTTCTCGCAAACCGCCGAACGCCTCGCGGCGGCGGGACGCGTGGAGGAAGGGCGCGAGTTGCTCGACATCATCATGACCCAGATGCCGCTCGATGTGATTCCTGCCGACGAGCAGTCGCTGATCTTTATGGCCCATGCCCACCAGTCCGTGGGTGACACCGAGCAAATGGTGGCCATCATGCGCCGCGTGGAACCCATGGTGTTAGCCCGCCTCGCCAACATGCAGCTTAGTGCCGACGGCGGGCGGGCGGCCGTCCAGTTTGCCAGCCTGATCCGACAATCCTATATGGAGGCCCGCGACTTCGAAGCGGCGGCGGCCTTTATGGGGCGCATCGCCGATTTATTAGGCGACGACTCGATGCGCTCGACGCCCGATGAGCTGCGCCGCGAATACGACCGCGTTCTCGAAAGCGTAACGCCTCCGGGCCTTCCGCCCCGCGAACCCCCCCGTGTGCTCCCGCCTGACACCGCCACGGCGTCCAACTAACGGCGCAAGGGCAACCGGTCACCGGCTCTGGGTTCTCCTTCCTTCTTGCTCAAAAGCCATCGGGCGATAACCCGATGGCTTTGTTGCATTTGGCACAGTTGGTTCGTTCAGGGCATTGTTTCTCGGTGTTTCCTGCTGCAAATATGCACCGAGAGTTGACAGCGCATATACACCGCTCTATATTCATTAATTAACGGATTATTACGATAACCTCGTTTTTCGAAGGAACATCCGCCCCTGGCACTTATCCGGCTCCCCCAACGAGCTGTTGCTTCACCCGCTCTTTTACCCACTCACCCGCAGAGGCAGGAGGCTTTCCCTATGGCTATTCAGCGCAGTGTCGTCAAGTGGTTCGACGCTAAAAAAGGTTATGGCTTTATTGTTCATCCCCAAGGAGGTGCCGATATTTTTGTGCACTACTCCCAGATTGATACCGAGCGTCGGTTTCGGACGCTCCGGACTGGGCAGGTCGTAGAATATGAACTGGAAGACGGCCCGAAAGGCCTACACGCCGTCGAGGTCCGTCTTTTGGAAGAACAAGAACCGGCCCTTCCCCACGCCCCCAGCCTGTCTTCTACGCCGTCCTACGCTGCTTATACGCCGGAAACGCTGGAACATGCCCACGCGGTCGCCCGCTCTTACTAATTGCTCCTCCGCGTTGTAACGCACATTGTTTTTCGCTCGTCTAGCCCCTATGTTGCGGGCACCTTTTGAGACCTCCTTCTCGGTCCGAAGGGGACGTGTATGGTCTGCCAGCCCACACGTCGGTCGTTTTTGCCACCACGCTGCAACATAGATATCGCATGGCCTTTACTTTTTCCGACGCCGACCTGGAACACATTGGGACGGTGCTGGGGATCCACGCAAAGCATGAAGGGAGTGTTGCCCGCTTTGAGTTGCTCAACGAAGCCAACGCCCGGCGTATTGTTCTCGAAATCAATCGCCAGATCACCCTTCCTCCCTTGGTCGCCGACGACGAGCCACCCAATCTGGTCTCGGTGTATGCCGCCAACTCGTTTCTGCAACTGCAGGGTTGTACCAGCTTCATTGCCAGCGAAGAATTGGGCGAGGTCATCTTTTTTGCCAAACGTGGCGGCGTAGCCAACGGGCTGGTGGTAGAACGCGAAGCGGGATGTTCGCTTTATGCCAACGTGGATGAACAGCTGCTGTCCACCGACTTTACCCAGCTCCCGCCCGAACTCATCATGAGCAGCGTTGTCCTATCCATCTTCGATGACATCGGCTAACCCGGAACCTGCCGCCGCATCATTGCTCATCGAGCAGGCCCATCCCACGCTGCACGTACCGGAAAAAGCCCTGCGCCCACTCATTCGGCGCGTGCTGAAAGAAGAAGGGTACACCCTTGGTTACCTCGGTGTCGTTCTCGCCGACCATGCCACCGTCCTCGACCTGAACCGGACGTACCTCGACCACGACTACCACACCGATGTGCTCTCCTTTTTGCTGAGCGAGACCGAGGAGGACCGAATCCTCGATGGAGAGGTGTACGTCGACCTCGATACCGCCGCCGAACGCCACGCCGAGTTCGGTGCCTCGTTCGAAGAAGAGGTGCAACGCTATGTGGTGCATGGGCTGCTGCACCTCCTGGGCTATGACGACGCCACCCCCGCTGAAAAACAAGCCATGCATGCCCGCGAAGACCACTACCTGGCCCTGGTACGTCCTCCGTCCTGACCGCTGGCTGCCGCCGCATAGCAGGGATTCGCTTTTAAGCCTTTCGTTTGCTAGTCTTAGAAACTGTCTGGTACGGGGGTTGGCAGGCGAGCCGAGGCGATTTTCGAGACCAGCGTCGTCCGATTTCGAGGCTCGTAGCAACGCTACGGGCCGAGAAACCGAAGGCGGAGCCGCAGGGCATCGGGCGGCGATGGG